>DASPGR010000031.1:0-2604 GCA_035620515.1 Burkholderiales bacterium
CTCGGATGGCATGCGTCAGTTGCCGCACTCGCTGGCGCGTTGCTTCACGCGGCGCGACTTGCGCTGTGGACGCCATGGAAGACGCGCGGCAAGCCGATCCTCTGGATCCTGCACGTCTCTTACGCCTGGATTGCGGTCCACCTCCTGCTACGGGGCCTCGCGGGCTTCGAACTGGTGCCCGACATGCTCGCCACGCACGCGCTCACCGTCGGTGCGATAGGCGGCCTCACCATCGGGATGATGACGCGGACCGCGCGCGGCCATACCGCGCGACCGCTGCAAGTGGGCGCGGGAGAGGTGACGGCGTATGTGCTCATCCAGGCTGCCGCCGTGGCGCGCGTGCTGCTGCCGCTCGTGATCCCCGGCGCCTACGCGCCGTTGGTCACAGCTTCGGCCGTCCTGTGGTGTGCCGGCTTCGCGCTGTATGCCGTCCTCTACTGGCCGATTCTTTCGCGGCCCCGTCTGGACGGTAAGCCCGGTTAAATCGATGGGCGACGCCGGCTGCGGCACGCTCCGCGTTGCGGGAACGCGCGTGCAGCCATGAGCATCGAACCTCGAATGGACCAGGAGATCTTCAACATCAGGAAAAGGAGTAACGACATGCCCGGGAAATCATTCCGCACCGGCAGGCGGCGTGCGCTGGCCGTCCCGCTCATCCTGCTTCCGATCGGTGCGCTCGCGCAGCAAAAGCGCGTGAGCGAGACCGAGCAGCAGGCGCAGGCTCTCGGCTACAAGCACGACGCATCGCAGATCGACAAGGCGAAGTTCAAGAGCTATCAGCCGGGCCAGACCTGCGCCAACTGCAATTTCTTCAAAGGCAAGACCGAAGACACTTGGGGCCCGTGCGACATCTTCGGTGGGCGCGAGGTGAACGCGAAGGGCTGGTGCGCCGCCTGGGCGAAGAAGGCTTGAGCCCGCGTCTTCCGCGTACCCGGAACGCGCGGGCAGCGAGGAGCATCCAATACGCCGGACCTCCAACTCTAGCGTGCCGGCAAGGAGCCTCGAATGAACCAGGAGATCTTCAACATCAGCATCAGGAAATTCCTGAAGATGGTCGGAGTGAACTCGCAGCGAGAGATCGAGCAGGCAGTTCGGAGGGCGACCGAAGCGGGGACGCTCGCGGGGAGCGAAGTGCTACCTGTGAAGTGCACGCTCGAGATCTGCGGCCTCGGCGTCGAGGTCCCTTTCGACGGCGAGATAAGGCTTAAGTAGCGGTGTTCAGCCGGGCCCGCCTAACAATGCCGCGGCCAGCAGGACTGTACCCGCATCGCGCAGGGCGCTTATTCCCATCCGGCGACCTGGCGGAATCGCACACGGTGATCCTCGACCCCGCGTACCCCTGGAATGTTTTCGGCGGCGACCCGCGCCGCGTCTTGCTGATCGTCGGAATGGACGGTGCCGAAGTAATGCACGACGCCATCGGTGACGATGACGTTCGACGCGGCTTCCCGCCACCAAGACTGGCGCTCGAGCTCCGCCTGCAGCCGACCGCGAATCGCTTGGTCAGCGGGCGGCGTGACGCGCACCGCCGCGGGGCGCATACCGGCAAGCGCCTGGACCAGGTTTGCCCGGCTCACGATGCCGATGAGCTGCTCGTCGCGCATCACCGGAACGCGCTTGATGGCGCGCGATTCGAGCAGGGTCGCGATCTCTGCCACCGGAGTTTCCGGCATGATCGTCGTCACCTCGCGAGTCATGATGTCCCGCGCAAAGCGCCCGTGCGCCTTGATGTATTCGGCCGGTGTTTGATCGCCGCTGAACATTCGCAGCCACCAGGGCCCGGGGCGGCTGGCGCGATCCGTCCCCATCTCATGCCGGTGTAGCAGGTCACCTTCGCTTATCAACCCGACCAGCCGGCCTTGGTCCAAGACAGGTACGCCGCTGATCCGCTTCTCGAACAGCAGCGCAGCGATTTCCTTCACCGGAGTGTCCGGCGCCACACTGACGACGGGCGTGCTCATGATGTCGCTGGCTTGCATTGAATATGTCGCCTTAAGCGAGCATTGTCGACCGACGGACGAGCCGGGTCTGTCCGTTGACGAACATTGCCGCGTTGTGCATTCCAGGAACGCGCTGCTCGCGTTGTCATCCAATATCTGTGCACAGTGATCGCCCATTGAAAATCGAGGACTACGCGCTCATCGGCGATTGCCAGACCGCCGCGTTGGTCGGGCGGGACGGCTCGATCGACTGGCTGTGCTGGCCGCGCTTTGATTCGCCGGCATGTTTCGCTGCGTTGCTGGGCAAGCCCGAGCATGGGCGATGGAAGGTTGCCCCGGCGGAATCCATCCGGACCATTCGCCGGGCGTACCGCCGCGACACGCTGATCCTCGAGACCGAATTCGAGACCGAGCAGGGCGCGGTGACACTCATCGATTTCATGCCGGTGCGAAATAGGCAGTCGGACCTGATCCGCATCGTTTCCGGGCGCCGCGGACGGGTGACGATGGAGATGGAGCTCGTACTGCGCTTCGACTACGGCGAGTCGGTGCCGTGGGTCACGCGCCTGCGCGAAGGCAATGGGATCCGCGCGATCGCCGGGCCCGATCTCGCGGTCCTGCACTCGCCGGTCCGGCTGCAAGGCCGCGACCTGACCACGGTGGC
>DASPGR010000032.1:0-12010 GCA_035620515.1 Burkholderiales bacterium
GCGCAGGACGCTCAACCTGATCGGCGCGGGACGGGTCGGAGGCGCGCTGGGACGCCTTTGGACAAGAGCGGGCGTCTTCGAAATACAGGACGTCCTCACGCAATCGTTGAAGAGCGCGCGCGCGGCCGTGCGGGCGATGAACGCCGGCCGCGCCGTGGCGGCGGTGGACGAAATGCGCGCGGCCGACGTATGGCTGCTCGCAACGCCCGATGACGCAATCGGGCTCGCGTGCCGGGCCCTTGCCGCATCCGGCAAGCTGCAGCCGGACAGCATCGTTTTCCATGTCAGCGGTGCAACCCCGTCTGCTGAGCTTCGACCGGCACAACGGCGTGGCGCCCGGATTGCGAGCGCGCATCCGATCAAGACTTTCACGGGCGCGCGGGCGGCAGCGCGGACCTTCGCCGGCACCTATTGCGCCGCGGAGGGCGATGCCCGGGCGCTGCGCGTGCTCAAGCCTGCCTTCGAGAGAGTCGGCGCGCGGTTGTTCGACATCGCGCCCGAGATGAAGCGCGTGTATCACGCTGGCGGCGTCTTCGCCTGCAATTACCTTGCGGCGCTGATCGAGGCGGCCGTGGCATGTCACGGCAGGGCGGGAATCGGGCGCACGGTCTCACTGAGGGCGATCGAGCCCATGGTGCGCGAGACGGTGGATGCGATCTTTGCGCGGGGCCCGGCGCGCGCTCTCACGGGTCCCATCTCGCGCGGCGACGTGGCAAGCGTCGGGCGCCAGCTGGAGGCGCTGGCGAGGTGGAATGGCGACATGGCGGGACTCTACCGTGGGCTCGGGCTGCTTGCAGTCAAACTGGCCGCAGTCGATCGAAGGCTCGACCTCAGAGGCGCCGCCCGCTTGCGCGCTGTGTTAGGCGCTGCCGGCAAACGGAGCTCGAGGTAGGCGGCGGGGGTTCGTGCCGGGAACGCCGTGCGTTTACGCGGCTTCGCCCGCGACTTACCATTGGCACTTCACCATTCGCCGCCATTCCCCATGCCGCTCAAGACCCTCACCGGGAAGCACTCCGATCCGCGCAAGGGCCGCGGCGCCGGAATCAATCCGGAGGGCCGTTTCGAGACCTCGCGGCGCGAGGCGTTCGATGACGGCTGGGACCGTCCGGAAGAGGAGCTGCCGCCGCTCAAGACGCACGTCACCGCGGAGCGCGTGAGCTCCATCATCACGCGCAACGATTCCCCCGACATCCCGTTCACGCAGTCGATCAATCCGTATCAAGGATGCGAGCATGGCTGTGTCTACTGTTATGCTCGCCCGAGCCACGCCTACCGCAACCTCTCGCCGGGCATCGACTTCGAGACGCGGCTCTTCGCGAAGGTGAACGCCGCCGAGAAGCTGCGCGAGGAGCTTGCGCGCCCGGGCTACCGCTGCGAGGTGATCTCGATCGGCGCAAACACCGACCCCTATCAGCCGATCGAGCGCGAATGGAGAATAACGCGCAGCATCCTCGAGGTCCTGGCGGAGCATCGGCATCCATTCGGCATCGTGACCAAGAACGCGATGGTCGAGCGCGATCTCGACATCCTCGCTCCGATGGCCCGGAAGAATCTCGTCAACGTGTTCATATCGGTGAACAACCTCGACCACGGGATTGCGCGGCGCCTCGAGCCGCGGTGCTCGGCGCCGGCGCGAAGGCTCGAGGCGATGAAAACCCTGTCGGATGCGGGCGTGCCGGTCGGCGTGCTCGTCGCACCGGTGATTCCCTTTCTCACGGACGACCAGATCGAGCGGGTGCTGGAGAGCGCCTGGCAGCATGGCGCGCGCCAGGCGGGCTACATCCTGATGCGCCTGCCGTGGGAGGTGAAAGACCTCTTCAAGGACTGGCTCGAGCGCCACTACCCCCTGAAGGCGAAGCACGTGATGAGCCGGGTGCACGCGATGCGGGGCGGGCGCGACAACGACCCCAATTTCGGCAGCCGCATGCGCGGGCAGGGCGAGCTCGCGCAGCTGCTCTCCCAGCGTTTCCACAAGGCCTGCCAGCGCCTGGGTTTCAATGCGGGCAGCCGCAATCGCGCGCTCGACACTGCGCAGTTCAAGGTTCCGACGAGGCAGATGGATCTCTTCGAGAACCGGTAGCGGCGAGGAGAGAATCGATGAAGAACGAAGTGAAGCTCTACGTTGGCGAATCCCTTGGCAAGTACGGCTTCCCGCACGGCCATCCTTTCGGCCCCGACCGGCAGGATGCGTTCTGGAAGGAGGCGGTGAAACAGGGGCTCGACAAGCGCGCGGCGATTACCGACCCGCACATGGCGAAATCGGAGGAGATCCACCGTTTTCACACGTCGGAGTACCTGGCGTGGGTCAAGGAGAGGTCGGAGGAGGGCGGCGGCCTGATCGATTACGGGGATACGCCTGCCTTCCCCGGCGTCTACGAGGCGTCGGCAACCGTCGTGGGGTCTGCGCTCCACGGGCTCGATACGATCATGAGCGGGGGCGCGCTGCGTACCTTCCAGCCGATCGGCGGCTTGCATCACGCACGGCGCGACGGCGCCGCGGGATTTTGCGTTTTCAATGATGCCGGAGTCGTGATCGATACGCTTCGCAGCCAGTATGGCCTGAAACGGATCGGCTACGTGGACATCGATGTCCATCATGGCGACGGACTCTTCTATCCCTATGAGGAAGACCCGGATCTCATCTACGCGGACATCCATCAGGACGGGCGCACGCTCTATCCGGGTACCGGTTACGCACACGAAACGGGAAAGGGCGCGGCGAAGGGCACGAAGCTCAATATCCCTCTTCTTCCCGGGATGGGCGACCGCGAGTTCATGGAGGCATGGGAGCGGGTCGAAGAGCACCTGCGCTGCTTCAAGCCGGAGTTCATGGTGTTCCAGTGCGGTGCCGACAGCCTCGCGGGCGATCCCCTGGCGATGCTGCAGTACACGGCCGCAGCGCACGGTCACGCGGCGAAGCGTTTGTGCGTGCTCGCCGGGGAATTTTCCAGGGGACGCATCATGGGGCTCGGCGGAGGCGGCTACAACCGGGCGAACCTCGCTGCGGCGTGGTGCGCGGTGCTGGACCAGTTCATCAAGGCCTGATTACAGTCGCGTGCCGTACGCGGCGCGCGACCGCCTGCGGCCTTCCACGATCCGCCTTTGCGATGAAAGATCTCTTGCGCCTCAGCGTACTGGACCAGTCGCCGGTCATCAGCGGATACAGCCCCGCGCAGGCAGTTCACGAAACGATCCGCCTGGCGCAGGCCGCAGAGCGGTTGGGCTTCCACCGCTACTGGCTTGCGGAGCACCATGCGCTTGCAGCGCTCGGCGATCCCTGTCCCGAGATCCTGGTTACCCGCGTCGCGGCCGAGACATCGACCATCCGCGTCGGAACCGGTGGGGTCCTGCTGCCCTACTACAGCCCGTTCAAGGTCGCCGAGCAGTTCCGGATGCTTGAGGCGCTCTACCCGGGGCGCATCGACCTTGGCATCGGGCGCGCCCCGGGCGGCGACCGGATGACGGCGCTTGCCATGGGCGAGGGCCGCTATCCCGAGGCCGAGCACTTCCCGGAGCAGGTGCAGTATCTGGTGGCTTATCTCGATGACACCATCCCGGCCGGGCATCCGTTCGCGGGGGTCAAGGCGATGCCCGCAGGCCCCGGTGCGCCGCAGGTGTGGCTGCTCGGCTCGTCGGACTACAGCGGCGCGCTTGCCGCGCAGCTCGGACTGCGATTTGCATTTGCCCATTTCATCAGTGCCGAGGGCGGGAACGCCGTCATGCGCGATTACAAGCGCGCCTATCACCCCTCTCCCCGCGAGCCCGATGCGCACTCACTGCTCTGCGTGTTCGTCATCTGCGCGGACTCCGAGAAGGAGGCCGAGCGCCTCTCGGGGAGCATTGCCTTGCGGCGGCTCAACACCGATCGCGGAATCAATGCACCGGTGCCCAATCACGATGAGGTGCGATCCTTTCCCTACACCGAGGCCGACCGCCGGCGCATCGCCCACCACCAGCGGCGCGTGGTGTACGGAACACCCGAGACGGTGCGCGACCGCCTGCTCGAGCTGCGGGGCGAATACGAGGCCGACGAATTGATGGCCATTACCATCACCGGCGACTACGAGAGCCGCCTGCACTCGTACGAGCTCCTGGCCGGCGCCTTCAACCTGTGTCAGCCGATGACCGCTCCCGTGCGTTAAGACGGCGTCGGGTCCGCCCGACGACCGTGTTCAACAAACGAGAGAGGAGCGGAACATGAAAAACCTGATCGCAGGACTGTGTCTGGTGCTGGCAATGTCGCCCGTTGCGCTGGCGCAGCAGGCGGGGGCAGGCGGCGGTGAGCCCGTCAAGTCGGAAAAAAGGGCAAAAGCCAAGAAGCCCCTCACCGAGAAGCAGCTCGCCCACCAGCAGAAGATGAAGGATTGCAGCAGGAAGGCCGCCGACCAGAAGCTGAAAGGCCCTGACCGCACGCAATTCATGAGGACGTGCCTGAAGGGCTGATTGATCCGGCGTCACGTCCGGGGGCCTACTCGACCGTGTCGGGGATGCCCTCGGTCTTTTTATGCTATCGGCTCGCGGCGGCGTGTGGGGATTGCTGGGCATCGTCGTGCTCATCGCAGGGGGCGACATGACGGCGGAGGCGCAGGACGCGTACGCCAGGGAGCGCGCGCGCATGGTCGAGCACATCGCGGCGCTTACGCGCGAGACCCGCTTGGAGACCGGCCGCGCGGCGCTGTCCGAGCGCGTGATGTCGGCGATGTCCAAGGTGCCCCGCCACGAATTCGTTCCCGCGTGGGAGCGCTCCTCGGCGTATGCCGACCGGCCGCTGCCCATCGGCCACGGCCAGACGATCTCGCAGCCGTTCATCGTCGCGCTGATGTCGGATTTCGTGGACGTGCAGCCGGGCGATTCGGTGCTGGAAGTCGGCACCGGCTGCGGCTACCAGGCCGCGGTGCTGGCCGAGCTCGCAAAAAAAGTCTACACGATCGAAATCGTGGAACCGCTGGGGCGCGAGGCGGCGGAGCGTCTCAAGCGGCTCGGTTACGACAACGTCACGGCAAAAGTGGGCGACGGCTACCAGGGTTGGCCCGAGCACGCACCGTTCGACGCCATCATCGTGACGGCAGCCCCGCGCGACGTGCCGCAGCCCCTTATCGATCAGCTGAAGCCGGGTGGCAGGCTCGTCGTTCCCGTCGGCGGACAGGGCGCAGGCCAGACGCTGCTCGTCCTCGAAAAGCAGCGCGACGGCTCAATCAGCCGCCGCGAGGTGCTGGCAGTGCGTTTCGTGCCGCTGGTGGACCAATCGGGGCGGCAGCAGTAGAGCGCGCCGCGCGCGGGTGAGACCGGTCAGAACCGATAGCGCACCCCGAGGCGCAGGCCCTGCACGCGCATCGAGTTGCCCGGTTCATCGGAGAGAAGATCGTAGGTAAAGCCCCAGCTCGGGGTCAGCCAATGCTGCCCGGTGAACATCAGGTGGCGCTCGCCGTTTGCCGGAGTATCGAGGCCCGGCGTCACGGTCTCGAGATCACGGCCCAGCGCCAGGCCGAATGAGCTCGACATGCTGTAGCGGTAATTCAACCGGACCTCATAGCTCGAGTCGAGCGTGGACGGGGACAGTGCGTATCCGCTACCGATGCCGCTCTGCAGGGCGCTGTAAGGCTGCGTACCAGACGTCGTATCGTAATGGCGGAATTTCAATCCAACGCTGACGGACTGGCCTCCCGACAGCGCGGTGCCAAGCTGTCCCGCGAGCGAGTAGCGCCGCGGCGTGCTCGCGGATTCCGGCACAACGCCGGCCTCGAGCGATGATTCCCATCGGTGCGAGAGCGAGTATGCAACGCCGCTGTACGTTTCAGATGCGACGCCGCCGGCCAGGGGCACCGCGCGCGCGCCGCGATAGAGCTCGTAGTCGCGAGAAGGTGATGGCTGCTGTCCTGCGACAGAGCTGCTGGTGGAGGCCGCCGCTTGAGGATCAGTCGGGCGAAGGCCCAGTCCGCCGCGGTCGGTCCAGAGTCCGATTTGAGCGGCAGCCACGCCGGTCAGCGTGATGGTGCATAAGCCGGCGAGCATTCGAACGCCATTCCGCATTGCAAAAACAACCTGTTCGCGTTGCATCCCGTCTCTCGGCAAAGCGCAAGCTACCCGCTGAAGCTCGTACGATTTTACTCCTTCCTTCCACGCCTTGCGCGACGCACCTGGGACCGCGGGCGGCGTGAACTAGTTCACGGTCCGAGGTCGAGTCGCTACCACCGATCGGTGCAGTGCAAGGACGAAAATGCTTGACTCTGGCCAGGGGAGAGAACGCCGCAGGCTCTGTATCCATATACAAATCAGTAAGTTAGTTCTATTCCTCGGCCACAAGCTCGGGTGGGGGCGCAGCGCATCGCGCCCGATGCAGGAAAAGCCCCCTCGAAGTGCCGACCCAGGGCGTCACTCGACTCAAGCGAGCGGCACGAAACATTGATCGGATCGCCGCGACCTGTCCTCGGGCAGCCGGTTTTTCGCGCGCGGCGCACGCGTTATGGTGCTGTCCTTCTCAGGCTTCAAGCGTCAACTTCCTGCCGGATCTCAAGCGCTCGCGAACCAACGCATGCAACCCCGGTTCGGTCGCGGTGAACGCCGCGCACTCGTGAGACTCGTGCATCTGAGAAGCACGCGCGCGACAACGGAAGGACGCCACGCATGCTGTGTTCTCCAAATGCGCCGCGGAGCGATCCCGATGTTGACGAAATACGCGAGCGATGCGCACCGAATGACTGGGCGTGGCCCCGACGCGGCGACTCGCGCCGATTCGCTTGAAACAGCGGGAAAAAATAGGTGAGCAATTTTCTCAACCATTGCTGGGGAGCATGGAACGCACTAGAATAGCGCCCGGGTAGCAGTCAAAACGATATCTCCTGTTGGAGGAATCAAAAATGAAAAATCCGCTTGATTCGCTGTGGGGAACCGTCATCAGCGGGCTCGTTCTCACGCTGGTCCTGTACTACATCGTGCAGTTCGCGATGCAATAACGAGGAGGCCAGCCATGGAATTTCTACAACTCGGAATCGGACGCTGGCTTCACGTGGTGGCCGGCGTGATGTGGATCGGCCTGCTCTATTACTTCAACTTCGTCCAGGTTCCCGCGCTGGCGGCGGCAGCCAAAGACGGCACCGGCGCCGGCATCACCAAGCACGTGGCGCCGCGCGCGTTGTTCTGGTTTCGCTGGGGCGCCGTGGCGACGTGGGTGCTGGGCGCCGTCATCCTGGGCCGCCATTTCTTCGAGGCGTTCCTGTTCATGAAGACCGCCTATTATCCGATCGGGGTCGGCGCGTGGCTCGGCACCATCATGTTCTTCAACGTGTGGGTGCTGATCTGGCCCAACCAGAAGAAGATCCTGGGCATGGTGCAGGCGAGCGACGAGGAGAAGGCGCGGGCGCGTCGCGTCGCGTTTCTCGCCTCGCGCACGAACACGATGCTGTCGATTCCGCTGCTTTTCTTCATGACCGCGTCGGGCGGCATATTCCGTACAGCCGTCTGGGGCTGACCGCCGTTTCTTCACGAAAACGCCCGAGAAATTCTCGGGCGTTTTTGCTTTGACAGCGCGCCGCGCGCGCTAACGAGCGGGTGGCGCCCGCTCGATGCCCTCGACGCGCATGCCCGGCGTGATGCCGCGCATGGCGAACCAGCCCCGGTTCACCTCCAGCGCGTATTTTGCCGGCCGGGTCGCTGCGTGCGTCGCGCGCGTGTGCGGCTCCATGTCCGCGATGTTGATGATGACACCCCCCTCGTCGAGAAAGGCGACCGAGAGCGGAACATAGGTGTTCACCATCCACATGCCGTGCAGCCCCTGCTCCGGGAATACGAAGAGCATGCCGCGGCTCTCCGGCAGCATTCGCCGATGCATCAGGCCCTGCATGCGGGCCGCTTCGGTGTTCGCGACCTCGACCGTGACGCGCTGCCCGTTGACCGAAAGTGCGAGCTCGGGCAGCTGCGCGGCGGCAACGGCGGTCGCCAGGGCGAGAGCTGCTGGAAGCCACGCGCGGCACGCCCGCGTCAAGCCGTGCCGCCGGATACGTCCCGATACGCCTGTCGTCATGGGCGACTTTCGCTCCTAGTTGCTCTTGCGCGGGGCGCCATCGACGAGCCAGTCGGCAATCGCGTTGAGAAGCTCGGTCACCTCGCCGATGGGCGGAAGCACGATGATCTCCGTTGTCGGGTGCCTGGCGCTGAGATCGGTCACCAGTCGGGGCAAGTCTCGCTTGAGATGCCCTCCCTGGGCCAGGAACAAGGGCGCAATCGTAATGGTGGTGTGCCCGGACTGCGCAAGCTCCGCGACGCACTCGCCAAGAGCCGGCTGCATCAGCTCGAGGAACGCGATTTCGACGGTGAGATCCGGCCGGCGCCTGGCGACGGCCTGGCGGATCGCCTTGAACGGCTCGCTCCATTGAGCGTCCCGCGCGCCATGGGCGAACAACACGAGCGCGGACTTCATCCCTGTCCCGAGCTGCCGAAACCGCCCGCCCCGCGACGGCTCTTCAGCGCCTTCCGCGGGTTCTCGCGCCGTAAAGCTGCGCGACGTGCGCGATCAGCTGACGCGCGATGACGTCCTTCGGGGCGCGCTCCAGCCGGTGCTTGCCCCGATCGTCGAGGACCATCACTTCGTTTTCGTCGGATCCGACGGCGTCCTGGACCAGATTCGCGACCATCACGTGCACCTTCTTTCTGCGCCGCTTGGCCTCGGCGTAGGCATCCAGGTTCCGGCTCTCGGCGGCGAATCCAACACAGAACGGCGGCTTCGGCCGGCTTGCCACCCAGCCGAGGATGTCCGGGTTGGGCAAGAGCTTCAGCCGCAGCTGGCGCTCATCGGTCTTCTTGATCTTGTGCGCGCGCGGCCTGTCGACGTGGTAGTCGGCCACGGCTGCGACCCCGATATAGATGTCGGTCCGTGCGACTTGCCGCTTCACGGCCTCGAACATCTGTGCGGCCGTCTCGACCTGCGCGACCTCGGCGCCGGCCGGCACGGCGAGGCTGACCGGGCCGGAGACGAGGCTCACCTTCGCGCCGGCGTCCAGGGCGGCACGCGCGAGCGCGTAGCCCATTTTCCCCGAGCTGCGATTGGTGATTCCGCGGACCGCGTCGATCGGCTCGAACGTGGGTCCCGCCGTGATCAGGACGCGCGCCCCGCGCATGAGCTTGGGCGCGAGCTCGCCCACTACAGCATCGGCGATTTCCTCCGGCTCCAGCATGCGGCCGAGGCCCGTCTCGCCGCAGGCCTGGTCCCCGCTCGCCGGCCCCAGGATCGTCACACCGTCGCGCAGCAGCCGCTCCACGTTGCGGCGTGTCGCCGGGTTATCCCACATCTGGCGGTTCATCGCCGGGGCCACAAGGAGGGGGCACTCCCGCGCGAGGCACAGCGTGGATAGCAGGTCATCGGCCAGGCCGTTGGCGATCTTCGCGATGAAATCGGCGGTTGCCGGCGCGACAACGATCGCGTTCTTGCCGCGCGAGAGCTCGATATGGCCCATGCTGTCCGCGATGCGCGGATCCCACAGGTCGGAGAACACCGGCTTTCCCGACAGCGCCTGAAACGTGGCCGGTGTAACCAGGCTGCCGGCCGCCCGGGTGAGTACCACCTGGACGTCGATGCCCTTGCGCTGCAGCTCACGCGTCAGCTCCGCGGCCTTGTACGCCGCAATGCCCCCGGTGACGCCGAGGATGACCTGCTTGTGCGTGATATCTGCCACGTGCCTGTTTTTTAGGGGATAAGTTGCAAGAGTGTAACCGCAAAGGCGGTGGCCGGTAAACGCCAATCGGACACGGAAGGATGCCGCTGTAAACCGATCCTGGTGGTGGGCCGTTGTTGTCATTACGGCACACGGTAACCAACCATCACCGGGTCATGGCGATAACCGACTGGCCAAGCGACGACCGCCCGCGGGAGAAGCTCCTGCGCAAGGGCGCCGACGCCCTGTCCGATGCAGAGCTCGTGGCGCTCCTCCTGCGCACCGGCATCCGGGGCAAAAGCGCGGTCGAGCTTGCGCGCGAGATGATGGCGGGCTTCGGTTCGCTCTCGGCCCTTTTGGCGGCTGATGCGGCCGCGCTGACGGCCGTGCGGGGCATGGGCGCCGCCAAATACGCTCAGCTTCACGCGGTACGAGAGCTTGCGCGGCGCGCGCTGCGCGAGAGGCTCGACCGCGGCTGCGCGTTGAGCTCGCCGCACGCCGTGCGCGACTACCTGCGGCTTACACTGAACGATCGCCCCCACGAAGTATTCGCAGCGGTGTTCCTCGATGCACAGAATCGGGTGCTCGGCGTGGAGGAGCTTTTTCGCGGAACGCTCACGCAGACGAGCGTGTACCCGCGCGAAGTCGTCAAGCGCGCGCTGGCTCACAACGCGGCCGCGGTCATCCTTGCCCACAACCATCCTTCCGGTGTTGCCGAACCGAGCCGGTCCGATGAGGCCCTCACGGCCGCATTGCGACAGGCCCTCGCCCTGGTGGATGTCAGGGTCCTCGACCACTTCGTGATCGGCGGGGGCGCGGCGATGTCCTTTGCCGAGCGCGGGCTGCTCTAGAAGGACTTGCGGTTGAGCGGGACCCGAAATGTCTGTAGAATCCGGGCCTTTCAGATTTTCGGAGCGCGCCATGTCCCGCGTATGCCAGGTCACGGGCAAGAAGCCCATCCTAGGAAACCATGTCTCCCATGCGAACAACAAGACGCGGCGCCGTTTCCTCCCGAACCTGCACTACCGGCGGCTCTGGGTCGAAAGCGAGAATCGCTGGATCAGCCTGAGGGTGTCCCAGGAGGGGCTGCGTACCATCGACAAGAAGGGTATCGATGTCGTGCTCGTGGAGATGCGTGCCCGAGGCGAGGACGTGTAACGCAATTGTCTGAAACGCCACCAGGAGCCCGACCATGCGCGAAAAGATCAAGCTTGAATCGACAGCCGGCACCGGCCACTTCTACACCACTACCAAGAACAAGCGCACGACGCCGGACAAGATGGAGCTCAAGAAATTCGATCCGGTGGCGCGCAAGCACGTGATCTACAAGGAAGCCAAGATCAAGTAGGCTCCGGCGTCCCTGCACCGAAACATCAGACCATGAAAAAGCCCGCCGACTGGCGGGCTTTTTGTTTCCCGGTAACCACTCCGGTCACGGATGACCGGTCACCGAAGCGATCAGGCGTAGCAGCGAAGTCTCCGCGAGAACTGCTGCAGCGCCTCGATGCCGCTTTCCTCGGCGCGCGCGCACCAGTCCTCGAGCTGCCGCACCAGCTCCCCCTTCGACGCGTTCGAACGCTGCCACAGCGCGGCGAGCTCGTGGCGCATGCGGTAGATCGTCTCGAGCACCTTGCTGTGGCGCAAGGCCTCGTGGACCGAGTCCCGTTCCGCCGACGGCAGCGCGCTCACGTCGGCGTGCAGCAAGCGACGGATCGCGCTTCCATCGATGCGCACGGCCCGCGCCCTCATTGCGCGGATCTCCGCGGCACACGTTTGCCGCAGCGACTTGGCGTATTTCGCGAGCACCTCGTAGCGATGAGTAATCACCGCGTGGACCGTTTCCAGGTCGCAGGAAGTCTTCGCCTTGTCGAGCCTCAGCTCGGGCGCGACTTTCTTGACCTGCGCCAACCCTACGGCCTGCATCAGCCGGATATAGAACCAGCCAATGTCGAATTCGTACCAGCGATTGGAAAGCCGCGCGGAGCTCGCATAAGCGTGGTGGTTGTTGTGCAGCTCTTCGCCCCCGATCAGGATGCCCCAGGGAACGATGTTGGTGCTGGCGTCTTCCGGCTGGAAATTGCGATAACCCCAGTAGTGGCCGAGGCCGTTGATGACGCCCGCGGCGAAGAATGGTATCCAGATCATCTGCACCGCCCAGACCGTAAGACCGATCGCGCCAAACAGCACGAGGTCGATCACCAGCATGACTACAATGCCGAACATCGAGAACCGGGTGTAGAGCTTCCGCTCGATCCAGTCATCGGGGGTGCCGCGCCCGTAGCGCTCCAGGGTTTCCTGATTGACTGATTCCTTGCGGTAGAGCTCGGTGCCTTCCAGCAGCACCTTGCGGATGCCCAGGATCT
>DASPGR010000033.1:0-7677 GCA_035620515.1 Burkholderiales bacterium
CGTGAAGTCGTTCACCACGACGCACACGTCGCGCCCGTTGATCTTTGCGAACCCGGCGAGCTTGCCGTCGGTCTGGGTCTCGTCCTCCTGCTCGGGATAGACAGCCGATGACCCGAAGAGGCCCGACTCGACGAACGTGCCGCGGTCGACGAGATAATCGATGCGCTCGCGGGCGTTCCACAGGCCGGCGGCCTTGCGCTTGGCGTACTTCTCCGCACCGCCCCCGGCGAGCGCCTTTGCCCGCCGCTTCTCGTACTCTTCCAGCAACGCTTCGAATGACATCTCAGTTCTCCATTTCTAATACGTCCAAATGCCGAAGTCGCGGATGGCGCATGGACTAAACCGCAAAGTTGTCATGTTTCGCCTCACTCATCACCCATCACCCATCCATCACGCATCACGCTGCTCTCACTGGTCGGCGGCTCGAAGCTCGCGAATCGCCGCGATCAGTGAAGGAATGATCTTGCGGTAGTCGCCGACGACGCCCCAGCGCGCGTCCTTGTAGATCGAGGCTCCGGCATCGGTGTTGATCGCGACGATGTTTCGCGCGTTGCCGCAGCCGGCCATGTGGTGCCCGGCCCCGGAGATGCCGACCGCAATGTAGAGCTCGGGCGTCACCGTCTTGCCCGTGAGTCCGATCTGCATCGAGTGGGGGCACCAGCCGAGATCGCAGGGCACGCGGCTTGCGCCGACGGCGCCATCGAGCTCGCGGGCCAGCTCGCCGAGGACTTCGAACCCTTCGGGGCCGTTCAAGCCCCGGCCGCCGGCAATCACCACTCGAGCGTCTTCGAGCCGGACGTCGCCTCCGCTCTCGCGCCGGCGCTCGAGCACGCGCGCGCGCCGGGCAGCAGGGTCCGCCCCGATCGTCACGGTTTCACCCGTGCGCTGCGGCTCACGCTCGAGTGCGTCGTAGCAGCCGCCGCGAACGGTCGCGACGGTGATGCGCGTCGTGAACGATACGGTCTCCCGCACGTTCCCGCCGTAGCAGGGCCGGGTCAGGTGCAGCCGGCCGCCCTCCTCCGTTACTTCGATGCAGCCTGTCGCGATGCCGCCGTCGAGTCGAAAGGCGAGCCGCGGCGCGAGGTCCGCACCGCTCGTTGTGTGTCCGACGAGAACAAGGGTGCTTTGCGCCTCTCGCACGGTTGCCGCGACCCAGGACGTCCAGATGTCGCTGTCGTAGCTCGACGCGGACGGCTCGCCGCTCGTGTAAACCCGGTCCGCTCCACACGCGATCAGCTCGGCCACGGCGCGCTCGTCGGCACCGGGGCAGGCCGCGCAAAGGGGCGCGCCGCGGGCAAGGCGTCGCCCGAGCCCGAGCAGCTCGCGCGTCAGCCCCGTCGGTTGCCCGTCGGAGAGCTCTGCCACGACGGTGATGGCCCCTGCGCTCACAGGAGCTTCGCCTGCCGCAGGCGCTGCGCGAGATTGGAACCCTGCTCCTCGGGCGTCGCGCCTTCGACGAGCTCGCAGGCGCCTTTCTTCGGCGGCACGAACAGGCGCTCCAGAATCCGCCGCGCCGCTTTCGTCCCTGCGTCGTCCCCCTTCAGGCCGAGATCGGCCGCGGTCCAGGCCGTGACCGGCTTGCGCGCCGCGCGCATCGTCTCGCGCAGGCTTGGGGCGCGGGCAGCGCCGAGCTCGTTCGACACCGTCACCACGGCCGGCAGCGGCGCCTCGATCACGTCGAGGCCGTTCTCCACGACGCGCTCGACGCGCACGGAGCCTTCTTCCACTCTCACATCGCGCGCAAAGGTGATGACCGGCATCTGCATGAGCTCCGCGATTCCGCAGCCGACGACGCCGGCGTCCCAGTCGGCTGCCTGCCGGCCGGTGAGGACGAGATCGCAGTCAGCAAGCTTGCCGATCGCCGCGGCCAGGACACGCGCAGTGCCATAGGCGTCCCCATCCTGAAAGACGGGATCCGAAAGCAGCACGCCGTCATCGGCGCCCATCGCAAGACCGTGCTTGAGTACTGCGCGCGCGGTCTCCGTCCCGAGCGTCATGACGGTGATCCGTGCCTGCGCCCCCGCGTCCCGGATGCGCAACGCCGCTTCCAGCGCCTGCTCATCGAATGGGCTCATGACCATCTGCAGGCCCGAGGCCGGAATGACCTTCTTTGCCCCCTCGTCGACCTTGAACATGCTGAAGGCCGCCTCCGGGTTCGGCACCTGCTTTACACAGACGACGATGTGCATGCCTGAAAACCGTGACCTGTAACCCGTGACGGGTGACCGGCAGGCGACAAGAAGTTCGTCGCCCGAGACTCGTCACAGGTCACTGGTCACCAGTCACTCAACGATAGTGATATCAGTGGGCACGATCCAGTCGAAATGCTTGCGCTGGAAGTTCCACGGTGTCTGCGGCTGAACGCGCCCCGCCTCGTCGGTCGCGCGCGCCATGATCTGGTACTGGCCGGGCTTGTCCACTTCCCACAGACAGGACCAGCGCCGCCACAGCCAGCGATCGCGCGGCTCCTCGAGGTGGGCGTCGCGCCAGGTCTTGCCTCCATCGAAACTCACCTCCACGCGCGTGATCGCACCCATGCCGCTCCAGGCGCGGCCGCGAATCATGTGCGAGCCCCGGAGCAGCGGCGAATCCTCGTCGAGCGGCTCGGTGATGATGTTGCGCACGCCCATCGCCATCAGCGGCGGCTTGTTCGAATCCCGGGCCGACTCGCCGTAGACGAAATACTCCGTCTGGTAGAAGGGCTTCGGCATGGCCTTCATCACTTCGATTTCTTCGACCCACTTCACCCACCAGTTCCCCGACCAGCCCGGCACGATGAGACGCACGGGCGAGCCGTGCACGTGCCACAGGTATTCGCCGTTCTGCGCCCAGGCGAGGATCGTGTCGGGATCGAGCGCTTTCTCGAGCGGGAGCGCTTTCTCGTAGTGGATCACGCCGGGATCGGGAATGGCGAAGTCGCGCGTTCCCACCGAGCGGTAGATCACCGCCGTGTCCGGATGCCCGGTATCGAAGCCCTGCGCGCGGATGCAGACCGCGCCGGGCTTGATGCCGGCGCGATTGAGCACCTCGACGAGCGGCACGCCGGTGAATTCGCCCGCGCTGACCGCGCAGGTCGTCGTCGACTCGGAGCCGATTTCCTCCTGCGACGGCAGCTCGCCCTTCACGCGTTGCTCGGCGCGCTTCTGCATGTCCTGCTGATTGATGCGCGAGGGCTTTCTCGCGCCCTTGCGCAGATAGTCGAAAAAGCCGGCGTCGTTGCCCGCGCACTCGGTCACCGCGCGCACGCTGCGGCCGGGAAACCTCATGAGCCCCTCGAGGTCGAGCTCGAACGGGCGCTCCACTTCTCCCTTGATGGAGAGCTTCCAGTCGTCGGGGTGCACCGGCTCCGGCGCCTCGAGCTGGTTGACGATGTAGTAGGCGTCGGTCGGCGTGATCAGGCCAGCGAGCTCGGTCACCGGGGCGCGCCCGTTGATAACGCGCCCCTCGGCGTCCTTGCCGGGGATGATTTCCGGGCGCTTCCGGTCGGGCCAGCCGAGAATCCAGTCGCCTTCAATTTCCCGCTTCCGCATCTGCCCTCCTCCTTGGCGCCGGGTGGCGCGGGGACGTTCATGGTAGGAAAGTGTCATATTGTTGTCAATAAGATTGTTGACAATCCTACACTCCGCCGGTATGGTTCGCGCCATGGCTACCGTGATCGAGGCGCGCGCCTTTCCCGAGGCGCGCGCTGCCGCTCCACTCACGCGCTCCCTGCCCGAGCAGATCGCCGCACAGGTCTCGCGCCGGATCGCGAGCGGGGCGTACGGCCCCGGACAGCGCATCCTCGAGCAGGCGATCGCCGCCGAGTTCGCGGTGAGCCGCGGGCCGGTGCGCGAAGCGCTGCGCCTCCTCGAGAAGGATGGGCTCGTCACGATCCTGCCACGCCGCGGAGCACAAGTTACGAGCCTGTCGGTCGACGAGGTGCGCGAGATCTTCGAAATCCGCGCGGTGTTGAACGGGCTGCGGGATCGCCGGATCGCCGAGAGCCCGGCGCGGCTCGCCCTGCTGCCGGCGATCGAGGCTGAGGTCGGCACGCTCGCCCGCGTCGTGCGCGAGGGGGGCGAGGGCGCCGGCTACGTCGAAACGGTGTTTGAGTTGAACCGCCTGCTCAACGAGGCCACGACCAACAAGCGCCTGTCGAGCATACTCGACTCGCTCGCGCTGCAGACGCTGCGTTACTCGCGCCTGGGGCTATCGACTCCGGAGCGGCGGCGCCAGTCGCTCAAGCACTGGCAGCAGCTCGTGCGCGCGATTCGGGAAGGGGATGGAGAGGCCGCCCAGGAGGCCGCAGAAAAGCGGGTGCGCGACTCGCGCGACGCCGCCATAAAGCTTCTGCAAAAGGCGTGAATCAGCCGTCGAGGACGGCGACGACCTGGCCTTCGGCGACCGGGTCCTTCTTCTGAACGCGGACCTCTACCACTGTGCCGGCATCTTCCGTGATCACGGGGATCTCCATCTTCATCGATTCGATGATGAGCAAGGTGTCACCCGACTCGACCTTGTCTCCCGGCTGGGACTTGACCTGCCAGACGGTGCCGGTGATCTCGGACTTGATTTCGATTCGTGCCATGCGCGCTGAAAATTCCGCGGCGAGTATAGCACGCCCCATTGTGCGGGCCGGGCTCGCTCAGTAACATAGCCCGCTTACACGATCCGATGCAATTCCCGCCGTGAGATGAGCACTACCGGCCTGCCGTCACTCAAGGACGCGGCGCTCGAGCGCGAAGCGCGCGTTGCCGTGCTGACGTTCCAGCGCGACGATGTGCGCAATGCTCTCACCGGGACTGCGCTCGTCGACGATATCTGCGCGACGCTCGAGTGGGCGAACGCCTGCGAGGACCTCTCGGTGCTGATCCTGACCGGGGCGGGGAGCGCGTTTTCCGCCGGAGGCAACATCAAGGTCATGCGCGAGCGCTCGGGCACCGCGATGCCCTTCGAGCTGGAGGAGTACTACCGGCTCGGCATTCAGCGCATTCCGCTTGCCATGCGCCGCGCCGAGGTCGCGACCATTGCCGCCGTCAATGGTCCCGCCATGGGCGCAGGGTTCGACCTCGCGAACATGTGCGATATCCGTGTCGGGTCGACCACCGCGCAGTTCGCCGAGTCCTTCATCAATTTGAGCCTCATTGCCGGCGATGGCGGCTCCTGGTTCCTGCAGCGCCTGGTCGGAGCGCAGCGCGCGGCCGAGCTCACACTGACCGGACGCGTGGTCAAGGCTGAGGAGGCCCGGTCCATCGGAATTCTGCTCGATGTGACGGAGCCCGATGCGCTGTTGCCGCGGGCAAAGGAGATCGCAAGCCAGATCGCGGCAAAGCCCCCGCTCGCGGTGCGTTACGCGAAACGCACGCTGCGGCTCGCCCAGGATCAGGGTCTCGAGGAGCATCTCGAGGCCTGCGCCTCATTTCAGGCGCTCCTTCAAAAGACGGGCGACCATCTCGAGGCGCTTGCCGCTTTTTTCGAGAAGCGCGCCGCAAGCTTCAAGGGCAAATGAACGCAAGGCGCGCGGTGCCCGTCCTGGTGGCGGCCATGATGGCTGTGCTGGCCGCTCAACCTGCCTTCGCGCAGGAGCGCCGCCTCGAGCCGGTCGATGAGGCCGCGCGCGATTCCTCCTGGGTCGGGTTCCGCAACCAGCTCCTCAATGCCGTGGACGCGCGCGACCGCAACTACGTCATGTCGATTCTCGCGAGCGACGTGCGCCCGGGACTCGAGGCGCCGCGCGGGCCTGTGGAATTCAGGAAGCGATGGGAGATCGATGACGAGAAGAGCGCCCTGTGGCGGGTGCTGCGCTCGGCGCTGTTCCTCGGAGCGGCCTACGTGCAGCGGGAGAACGGGGACCGCGAGCTCTGCGCGCCCTATCTCCTCGCAAAATGGCCCAAGGATCTCGACCCGTTCGCGCACGGCGCGGTGATTGGGCGCGAGGTCCTGGTGAAAGGCGAGCCCTCGTCGAATGCCGCCACGGTGCAGGTCCTCGCCTACGACATCGTCCCGGTTGCCGACTGGGAGGTCGCCGACAAGGCCGCGGACGTGAGGCAGCGCTGGGTCAAGGTCAAGATCAAGAGCGGCGAAGGCTACGTGCCCGAGGAGCAGATCCGCAGCCCGATCGAGCACGCGGCCTGCTTCGTGAAGAGCGAGGGCCGATGGCGGATGACGGGACTCGCGCCGGCTGGCGGCTGATTGCCCATTACACGGTCGGCGGCTTCATACTAGCGGCATCTCTCGCCATGGCGGCCTCCGTGCAGGCGCTCGACATCCAGGGCCACCGGGGCGCCCGCGGGCTCGCTCCGGAGAATACGCTCCCCGCCTTTGCGCGCGCGCTCTCGCTCGGCGTCACGACACTCGAGCTCGACTGCGCGGTCACGCGCGATGGCGTCGTCGTGGTGAGCCACGATCCGGCGCTCAATCCGGACCTCACGCGCACACCGGACGGGAAGTGGCTTGCCGGCCCCGGGCCGCGGATTCGCGAGCTCACTTACGAGCAATTGCAGCGCTACGACGTCGGCCGCGTACGCCCCGACACGGCGTACGCGAGGCGCTTCCCCGACCAGCGGCCCGTCGACGGCACGAGGATCCCGCGCCTTGCGGATGTTTTCGAGCTCGTGAGAAAGAGCGGAAACGGCGCGGTGCGCTTCAACATCGAGACCAAGATCTCGCCCCTGGCGCCGGAGATGACCACGGACCCGGAGGACTTCACTCGCAGGTTGATAGCGGCCGTGCGCTCGGCCGGAATGGAGGAACGCACGGTGATCCAGTCCTTCGATTGGCGCACGCTGGCGATCGTTCAGAAGGAAGCACCCTCGATCCCGACGGTGCACCTCTCCGCGCAGCAGGACTTCATGAACAACATCGAGGGCGGGCGGCGCTCGTCGCGCTGGACGGCCGGCCTTCATGTCAGCCGGTTTGGTGGCTCGATTCCGCGGATGGTCAAGGCCGCCGGGGGCGCCGTTTGGTCGCCCTACTATCGGGAGCTGACGCCCGAGAGCGCGAAGGAAGCGCGCGGGCTCGGGCTGAAGGTCGTGCCGTGGACCGTGAACTCGGCTGAGGACATGAAGCGCCTGATCGAGTGGGGCGTGGACGGGATCATCAGCGACCGGCCTGACATACTGCGCAAGGTGGCCGGCGACATGAAGATTGCGCTGCCCGCGCCGACGCCTGTCGCGCCGTAATAGACATTGCCGGCGGCCCGGCGCCGCGGCAATGGCAATCCTGACTCAGGACCCGAGCACGCGCGCCAGAAACCAGAGCGCGGGAATAGCAGCCGCCAGCGTCGCGCTCGCGGGCAGCGCGAGGGAGCGGCCTTCTCTGGCTTCCCGGCGGCAGACGCCTATACCGATCACGACCAGGATCGCGCTCAGGACGAGCGGCACGAGAAAAAGTGGCGCGGCAGCCCATCGTCCCCAACCCTCGAACTGTTGTGCGTAGAACTGCAACCCCAGAAGCAGGGCAAGCGGCAGCCAGGCGATCGCGACAAAAGGGCGGGGCTTCATCGCAGCGGCCCAAAGGCGAGTCCGACGCGGTGGCTTGGCATGCGGCCCTTTAACGCACGCGGCGCGACGTCGGCAGGTCGACCGGAGAGATGCACGGCCCGTAGAGGACACGGCCGCGGTCTTCCAGCATGGCGCGCTCCCCGTCGAGGTATAGCGAATAGGTTTCGTTGCTGTATTTTTCCTGCGCCGCGCTGTC
>DASPGR010000034.1:0-12356 GCA_035620515.1 Burkholderiales bacterium
CGAAGTGAGCGCGCCCATGAACCAGGTTTCGACCGGCATGTGCCAGCGGGTGAGCCAGGCACGCGCCGCCAGCGCAATGAAGTAGAAGGCCAGGAACGAGACGATGAGCGTGCCGCGGCGGACAGGCAGCACGAACAAGAGCAAACCGAGCGTGACGACGAAAGCGACGGCTGCGTAGGTCCCTCCCCATTGATAGGCCGGCGACTCGCTGATCATGCCGTCCGCCAGAAGCAGGCTCGCCACTACGCCGAAAAGCGCGGGATTGTAGAGATGGCGCCCGCCGAACGTGAACAGGTACTTGGAGCCGATGGCGAGAAAAATCGGCACCAAGGCGAACCACCAACCGTGGGCGTAGTTGACTAGGATGCCGAGGCTGAGCCCGGTAATGACCGCGCTCAGCGGAAACAGCGGCGGTCCGCCACGGAATACCCGGTGCAAGGTCATATCGAGTAACACCGCGGCAGCGACGGCAATGGCGACCTGCAACGGGCTGCGGTTGAAACCCAGAACCGCGATGCCAAGGGTGACATAGGCAGCCAGAATCGCGGCAATTGCGAAACGGGGATCACCGCGTGCCGGAAACCCCGCCCACTGACGGATCACAGGCATCCCGCCTCCAGGTAGGGTATGCGCCGCGTTGCGGCCTCGACTGCCAGCGGTTCGTCGGGAAAATGCGCGACGAACATCCGTCCGGCCGCAGGAATGGCTCGAAACTCTGACAGTACTTCGGCGAGTGGGTCGGACTCGTGGAGCCCGGCGATGGCGTAGTGCCAACGGCCCCGTCTGACGTACTCATGTGCGATGCGCAGAAGGTGCCGGAATGTCTCCACATCGTTGCCTTCGACAGCGAGGCAGGCCAGATAGACAAACGGTATACGCGCGCCTGGGCCAGGGAGAGGCTTGAGCGGCGTCAGTCGTGTGAGTGCGTTGTAGGCCGGTCGGAGCCATCGGACCATCCCGGAGTATCGCTCGACATGTGCTTGCCGTAGTGCTGCCTGGTCCCATGCCGCCACCGTGCCAACGATCCGCCCTCGCCGCAGCGCGAGGAAGAAATCTTCCGGTGTAAGCCCGGCAAAACGGCCGCCTCCAAAATCCACTTCCCGGTAGTGCGGCGAAAATTGTTTTTGGCGCTGCCAGCGGTTGAGGAATGAGACGATCTCGGGGAGCCGCGTGCCGCTGCCTCGCTCGATTTCGACGCCCGGCGCCATCGTCTGGCGGACTGGCAGATCAAGTCGGATTGCCGGTGTCAACAGCCTTCCCCAGTCGCGGTAGAGCGGTAGTCCGGCCCGGCCGCCGACCAGCGCTTCCAGCGCCGGGCCGTTACCTTCATAAATGACCGTCGTGTAGAACGGTACCCGATCGGTGAGGTGCAGTTTTCGGAAGAAACGATAGCCACGCGCCAGCAGAGGGCCGCCACGATATTCGGGTGCCAGGCGCAGGTCGGAGAGATAGCCGATGCGACGGAGCTCGCCGTCCACCCAGGCCAGCAGCGTGCTGCGGCTGCCCAGTCCGATGATCGTGCCGGTCGCATGATCGGTGCACTTGACGACTTGGGTGGCATCGCCTTGCAACGGACAGCCGGCGAAGTACGAAGGCTCCCGCCGGAAGCTGACAGCGATGGCACCATCCATCCGGTCTTGTGCCATGCGCGCGCGAAGCTGGGCATCGTCATCGGGGCCGGCGAGCGAAATCGCGAACCGGTTCACGGTACTGCTCCCAGAAACTGGCTCGCCCAACCCTGCTCGGCCGATAGAGCTGGCGGCTTGACGACGCTCAAGCGCTGCCCGCGTTCGAGTCCTGCCCGGAGCCATGTCTCGAGCGGTCGCACGCAGCGCCGGACTTCGAGGGGCGCGAGCTGGCCAAGCCGGCGTGCGTACGCGTATTGCGGATTACGGCAGAGCGCCTGTTCCGCGGAGATCTCGACCGCGGCGACGCCCGCGCCGCCCACCTCGGCGGCGTCGACGAATAGTGAATAGCCGCGCCGAGGCGCGGCGGCCGGCGCGACCAGGGCGAAACGCAGGCGCAGAGGGGCGAGTCCGGCCGTCACGAAGTCCTCGCTCAACTTCTCGCCGCAGAGGTCAGACACATACGCGCCGCGGCCGATGAACTCGAGCAACGGCGCTTCACCCGCAAAACCGTGCACGCGGACCCGGTCTCCCGTGGCGTAGCGGTACAGCCCGGATTCCGTTGTCATCACCACCTCGTAATCGCTTCCCGCGGATACTTCGCACGCGATCAGGCTGCGGCCGGCGCCGTCCCGGAACTCGTAGAAGCCGGAATCCACCGCGAGCACCGGCATCGTCAAGCCGGCCAGCGGAATCGAGATCACGCCTTCTGTGGCCAGCAGCCCCTTGCCCTGCAGCGGGACGCCGGGCAGCGCGCGCCGCAGGGCGTCTGCGAACGGCCGCGACGATGCCTGGTCCCAGCAGCTCACCAGCGCCAGCCGCGGCCACAACTTGTGGAATTCCGGCTGCGGATCAGCCAGGACGCGGCGCGCGAGAATTGCGCGCTCAGGATCGGGCGCGATGCCCTCGTGGCCCCGCTCAAGGAGGCTCGCCAGGCGCGTCCCGTGCGCCTGTAGATGTTCCAGCAGGCCCGAGAGAAAGGTCGGGCTCCAGACGGAAACCAGTGCCAGCTCCGCGCACGACAGGAGATGCAGGCACGTGGTATCGCGCCATTTATCGATGTCGGCGAGCATGCCGATTCCCGGCGGCACGGCCAACGTCCCGGCGACCAGCGGGGCGAGCCGCTCGCCTAGGTAGGCGGCGTCTCCTGGCAGGCCTATCGGAATGCCGGCGCTGGTCGCGCGGGGCGCCCGCGCGACCGGCGAGATTGCCCAATAGGACAGGCCCGACGCAATGCCGGGGTTCGCGCCCGCGATATCATCCAGCCAGGCCGTGAGCGCTCGGCAGAATGCATCGAGGCCCGCGGCGGAGTAGGGGATCAGCTTCGGCCCAGCCGTGGTGCCGCTCGTTTCCTCGAACGCCACAACCGTTCCGGAGAACAGCACCTCCGTCCCGCCTTCCGCCATCTTTGCGATGGGCGGATGTAGCTCGTCGTAGGTCACGACAGGCACGCGGGCGCGGTAATCCGCGGCGTCGCGGATCGCGGCAAAGCCCAACGACTTGCCGTACTCGGTGCCGGCGTTATGCTGGAGTATGGTCCGGAGCCGGCGTTCCTGGACCGCCTGCGCCTGCGAAAGCGAGCTGCGGAAGCGAGTCGCGGCCCCGGCGATGCTCCGGTACAAAGGGTGTGGCGCGCTCATTATAAAATCCTTCAAGGTACGCCTTACGAGCGAACGAGCGGAGGTTATTCGTCTCGAGCGGCGTGACGCAGCACAACTCCTCGCCTGCGTAAAAACGGGGGTTACGCTCGAGGAAAAACCGGACCTCGGTTCGCTTGCGCATGCTTTCTCGAACCGTCGCCCACTGCGGCTTCAGATGCCCATGCGAATTTGGAAAGCGCACGAGCCCAAGCTCGGCGCAATACGCCTTGCCGAAGCGTTTACTTGCCAGCACGTCGATGCAGGCCTGCATGCGCGGCGGTGTCGTGCCGTGCGGGTTCGGGAAATAATCCCGCGCGAACACCGATAGGTACCGGTAAGTTCGGTAGCCTTTCGATATGAGGAACCAGTAAAGCGGCAAGTCCGGACACTGGGCCTTCACCGCCCCCGCGAAGCCACAGAATGCCTGCGTCAGCGCCTGCTCCCCCCAATAACGGTGATCGATGATGGTGTCGCCCGAATACAGCGCTTGGCCTGCATCCCCGGCAATTTCGAAATCCATCAGGGCGATGGTGGAGAAACCCCTTAGCGCTGCATCGTCTCTCAACTCGATTACATAATCCTTCTCGCCGAAGTCGGAGCGGAAAAGGGCTGGCGAGGTTCCGTCGTAATACTCCGTATAGAGACGGTGCATGGCGACGATTTCTTCGTCGCCGATGTCACGACGTGGCCGGACGCGTGCGGTCAGTCGCCCCATGGAGCCATCGATACAGGAATAGGGGAAGGTATGCCGACAAGAATACCACCACGGCAGCAGTAACAGTCAGGACATCGGAATAGCGCGGGTCGTCAGGCACGAAATAGATGGCGCTTTCACCGGTGGTCGTGAAGTGCGCTTGCATATACCATGCAAAATAGATTTCCGGGGAAAAAAGCGCTGTGGTAACAATCAGGTGCACGAACACCGTGCGTTCAACGGCGCCCGTACGACGCTCGCGCAGTGTCCAGCCGAGGATGGCAAGCGTCGCCATGCAGACGATATCGTGTCCGATGCCATACCAGGGCGACCAGTTGAGCGCGACATACAGCATCCAGGGTTCGATCACGCCCCGGATAAGCATCAGTGCGGCCAGCACGGTGAACGGACGTCGCCAGGCCCCGCTTAGCCTTGGATCGGCCACGAGCAACAGTGGGAGAACGAACCAGAACAGCACGGCGTACATCAGCCAGAACAACTTGGCCCACGAGATTTCGCCACCCACCGGCCGAAACGTATTCTGGACCCAGAAAAAGAGGAGAGCGGTGGCGAACAGCGCTGCAACCGACGACCACGCCGCGGCTGCCAGCCCGCGCTCAGAGCCGAAGGTCCACATCGTACTGGGCGCCCGCGGCGGGCGGCGCCTCGTTGCGGTCGAGCGCACGTTTCCAGGCCGCAATGTGCCGACCGAGTAAGTCGGCATGGGTGCTCGCGAACTTCGGTCCCCCGAAGCGCCTCACGTTTTCATACTGGGCGCCGAGCATGTCGACGTCCTGGCGGATAATGCGGCGAGCGAGGGGCTGGAAAAGAAGCCGCACCAGCGGACCCATCCACCAATAGCGGAACGTGATCACGGTATAGACCTCGGTATCCAGGTCGGACAGCGCCGTGCAGGACGACGTGATCGTGTAATGCAGCCCACCCGGAAACTGATAGTCCACGCGGCTCGTGCGCGGCGCGATGAAACGATCGGTGTGGCGCATCGGGCCGCCGCGCGGCGCGAGCAACCACCACACGGCGCTCTTCTCCCGCGGCTCCTCAAAGAACTCCGCCTCAGCCCCGTCCGCGAGCGTGCGGACCGTGGCCTTCACTGGTTTCGCCGTCGGTGTCCTGAACCAGTAGCGGTGCAGGAAGGTTGCGTGCGGGCAGTCGAGAAAATTTTCCAGGCAAGCCTCCATGGGCGCCTTGAATCGCGTCTTCATGACGAAGCTGGTCCAGCCTGCGGTTGTCAAGTTGGGAAACCGGGGCGGCGGGCTGCCCGGCGGCTGTTCCGAAAGCGCTATCCAGACGAATCCCTCTTGCTCCGCGGTATGATAACTTCGGATCTTGAAGTGACCTTGCGCCCGGTCCTGCTCGCACAGCGCCGGAATGTCGACGACGGCACCGTCTCCCGCGTAAGTCCAGCCGTGGTAGCGACAGGTGAGAGCGCCGTTTCTTGCCGAGCCCAGCGAGAGGGGGGAATTCCGGTGAGCGCATCGGTCCTCGAGCGCTGCCGGGCTGCCGTTCGCGTCCCTGAACAGCACCACCGGGCACTTGTCGGCAACGATTCCGAGCGGCGCGGTCCGCCCCAGCTCCGGCGACAGGCATGCGATCAGCCAGGGATTCACTGATGTGCCGGACGCAGCGCGGTCTTTGGCACGATCGGTCATTTCGGGAGCTGGCGGGGATGCACGTATGCCGGGAATATCCATGCAAAATAGTGTACACGCAAGCTGTCGTGCGCCTAGAAAGGAAGCATGTTGAGCAAGATCGCTGAGGTCAAGACTCACCCCATCTCGGTGCCGCTCAAGCACACGCTATGGACGGCGCACGAGGAGCTGAAGGACTCGAGCGTCATCCTGGTGGAGGTGCGCACCGACGACGGGATCGCCGACCTCCGGCAGGCTCGCCCCGCCGCAGCAGGCGCGGAGCAGCGTGGACGCGGTGACGCGCGGCACGCTCGACGGCCTGCAGCTGCTGCTCGCGCAGCCGCCTCATCATGACCTACAGCCTGTGCGGCTTCGCCAATTTCGGCAGACTCGGTGTCCTGATCGGAGGCATGGCGTCTATGGTGCCGGAGCGGCGCGATGAAATCGTCGCGCTCGGGCTACGCTCCATTGTCGCCGGGACGCTCGCGACGCTGATGACGGGCGCGGTGGTGGGCATGTTGCTTCCCGGGTAGAGCGGCAGACCCATGACAGAACGGGTCCGGCGCAACGGGAAATGGTTCGTCCAGAGAATCATCCCGCTCGGTTTCGTATTCGCCGTGGTTTACGGGGTTACGAACTCGCTCGCGGGAATGCGAGGGGCGACCAACCTTGTCCTGGCGTGGGAGCAGCACCTTCCATTCATGCCATGGTCAATTCTGGCTTATCTGTCGATCTTTCTGGTTTTCTGGCTGCCACTCTTCGTGATGGAGCGCGAGGCGGTCGCGGACTTGATGAAACGCTACCTGCTCGTCACGATTTGCGCGGGCGCTGTATTCCTCGCGTTTCCTACGGCGGTGGGCCTCGAGCGGCCCGACCCATCCACGCTTCCTTTCGTATTCGAATGGCTGTACAGCATGGATGCCCCGTATAACGCGGCACCGTCGCTACACGTCGCCTATGCAGTCCTCATATTGCCAGCTTGCGCGCGCTCACTCGAAGGAATGCCGCGCGCCGCGGTCCTTCTGTGGCTGCTCTTGATCGTGGCATCGGCATGGGTCACTCACCAGCATCAGTTTGTGGACATCCTTTCGGGGGCGCTGCTGGGAGGTCTCAGCTCGCTTGGCAGTGGCGCAGGGGCCGGTTCGGCCGCCGGAAGCATGCCGAAACGCCACATCCGCAAGTACTGGCGGGCGTAGCTGACCGGCGGGGCGCTGCGCTTGCCCGCTTCGGGCAGGGCAATCCAAGGCAGCCACGGTTTCTGGTGGTGCACCAGGTCCCATTGGCCGTTCAGCAGAATTGCCCCCATGACGCGTCCCACTTCCAAGTTCAGAGCTCCGTTCACCACGTCGCGCGGCGTGTAGGCATGACTGACATACTGGCGGGTCGACCAGTTGAACGCGAAGCAGCCAAAGAACGTGGCGAGCGTTGCCCAGTCGAGCCCGAGCAGGTTCCATAATGCAATCCAGTATCCGGACGCGGCGGCGAGCTCAATCCGCATGCGGGTCACGGCCTTGCGATCGAAGTACTCGTGCATGAACTTCGTCGTAGTCGAAATTCTGGCGAGTCGCGTACGCAGCAGGTTGGGAAATAGGCCGAAAAGGACGCTCCCCAGAGGTACGAGGAACCAGAAAAATCCGAACAGGGGTGTATACCACTGCACGTACTTCCGGAGCATGTTGTCGCCCGGGTTGTAGAGGTCGAAAACTTCCTCGTCGGTGCGGTTATAGCAGTGGTGAATAGCATGAGTAACCCGGACCATCGAAACGGAAGCGGGGAAGAGCGCTCCTGAGATCGCACCAAGCACGGAGTTCCAGGTCCCGCTGGAGTGGAGGTGGTCGTGGGCTGCTTCGTGCAACAGCGCATAGTTGGTGAGGAGCAGGAACGAAAACGCCACACCAAGCGCGAGCGTAACGGCTCCCGTGGAGCGCGCGCCGGACCACATCAGGGCGATCGCCGCCGCCTGGACGCCCATTACCAGCCCGATGTTGAGCCGGTCCGGAATGCGAGCCACCATCGAAACCGCCATTCGGTCCGCTCAAGCATTGCGACGACGGCCCAGCAGCCAGCCCGCCAGCAAACCGAGCGCTATACCCCCGCCACCGAACAACCAGGCTGCCTGCTCGGCCTTTCGTAGCACCTCGTTGTCGAACGGGTTGATCGAAAAGTGCAGGGAGGCCACGCTCCATTTGCCGTTTTGTTTAATTACGTGCGCAGTCCACAATCCGTCGAGCGATACTTTCGTCCCGGCGATCAGTTGGTAGTTTTCCCTCGTCGTGCCGTAGGCGACGGCGTTGTTACCGCCATAAAAGAGTGCCGGTGCGCCCAGCGTGGCCTGGATGTCGAGAGACTTCAGGATCGCGCCCGCGCCCTGGAACGTTCGTTTGTAATGGTCGCGTACTTCGTCATGGTTCGTGGTGCGGCGCCCATCCTGCCAAACCACGACGGCGTCCTTGGCCAGCACGCCGATCACCGCTTCGACGTCGACTTTATTGAATGCCTGCTCCGTTTTCTCAAGAAGGTCGCGCAATTCCTTGCGGTCTGCCGCGCGTGGGTCGTTCGCGCCGAGGGGTTTCATCTGCGCCGCGATTGTGGTCCCCGTCATGGCGAACGCTATGATCAGCATCAAGTTCATGGCACGCTTCATGGTTTTCATATGGTTTTTCTCCCTGGGCTGGATAATCACATGGCAAGACGCCTCGCCTCCTGCTCCGCAGGAGCAGCCGCGGTGCGCAGGAAAGCAAACAGTCGGTACAGCAGCGGGACGATACCAGGCCCGCGAAAATAGTGGTCGTGGCCCCACAGCGGGTAAATCAGGCCCGGAGACACGAAAGCATTCATGCACAGGACCACGCCATCATTGGGCCCGAGCGGCGAAAGCATCCGATGCCGCGATGACAGCGTATCTGACACGTGCCACCGCATCGGCAGGCCCACTACGCTGATGGCACGAAAGTGGTTCGGGAAGTTGATCGGACGGGACCACAACGGGTGGCGAGCGGAGATCTCCAGCATCGCGTCGAACGGAATCCGGCTTGCCAGGCACATCGCGCGCGCTCCGAGGCGGCGCCACGGCGAGCCCGTCAGTCGAGCGGCAAGATCGCTGCCATTAGGCGAGCCGCATACGTTTATCCAGCCCGAGACCTTGCCCCACGGAAACTCGCCAAAAGTCCCGGACATCGCGTAGCGGAGATCGGCGCTGCCCTTGCTCAAGGAAAGCAGCCAGGCGTCATTCGTCTCCAGACGATCGAGGAACGACACGATCACGCGGGCGTTGTTACTCGACGTACCGCGGCCATCCACGGGCACTCGGCAAGGCGTGAAGCCCGAGCGCCGGGCGACGTCCATGACAAGCTGTCCGTCCGAACCGAGCTGCGGATAATCCTCCCAGACGAGCCCCGGAACGACGACGAGCGTAGCGTCTGGGCCAGGGCCGGCTTTGCGCGGCGGGGCAAGGGAATCAATCTGCGCGGCAAATCCGCCGTGTATCGGGTGCAGGAGCAGGGATTCGTAGAGTGTCGCCGCCGAAAAATCCACGCCGCGTTCTGCGGTGAGAGAGCGCAACCACGCGTCCGAGGGCAGGACTCCACGCAGCTGGGTGGCAACAGCTCGGGCCTCGCTGCGCAGTGCGACATCGTCCTGTGGCGCATGGCTGAAGATTCGCATGATCAGCTTCGCCTTGGCGCAAGATAGCTGCGCCAGAAGAATCGCAGGATCGAGCGCTCGTTCAGGCCGGGCGGGATGTGCCCCGCAAGCTGCGCGTGTGCGGTCGGAGCGTCCATCCAATGCATGCCCGGATGCAGGTGATGCACCGTGTGATAACCATTGTTGAAGAACAGCCAGTTCGTGAATGCGCCGACGAAATTGCGCGAATGCGCGTATTCGCTCTCCGGATCGCAGCCGTCGTGCTGGAACAGGTTGATCGCGACCAGCCACGCGAGCGATGCGGCCCACGGAATGCCCTGGAACAGGAGCGTGGTTTTCCAGTCGTGGAGCAGGCAGACGACGGTGACGACCGGCAGGAGCTTTTTCTCCCAGCGTATCGACGTCCGAAACGGCTCCGGAAGCATTCGGCGGCCAGCGGCACCCATTGCCATGCGACGGCTGACCATGTTCCACGAGGCGCGGTAGGTGAAGTGAAAGAGCCGTGCCGCAGGGTGTCCTTTGCCGGCTATTGCGGGGGAGATCCAGTCGCCGGGGCCACCCTGCTCGCGATGGTGGTTGATGTTGTGTGGCAGGAAAACATCGCTTACGCAATGGCCTCGCGCAATGCTCGCAACCAAGTTGAAACCGAGGTTTGCCGCGCGGTTTCTGAACATCGGGCGGTGCGTATGATTATGTACAACTACGTGGCAGCAGCAACACAGTACGATCGCCATTGCGATCCACAAGGGCGCCAGCGGTCCGGGAATCCCGACGAAATGCGGTGCCAGCAGCATGGCAACGGCTGCAGCCACGGTGGCAAGTGGCCGGGCGTCCGCAGGATTGCGCAGGCCAAACGGCAGTGCCGCTAGGGCTTCAGGATCATTCGTCACGGCTGCCTCATCTTGTGATAGCGCCCGGGTGAAAGCGAGAACGTCGACGCTTCGCGCTCTCCGCACCAGTGAATCGTCACCTCAACCGGTCCTTCCGCATGACCCAAGCCGAACAGCAACCGCCGGTCGGACTGCGCGGAGAACCCGTTGGCAGCCTGGATCTCGCGCAGTTGGCGTTTTACGCCTTCGACAGCCACGAATACACGCGTGCCGACGGCATCGCGATTGCACGTGCTGCCGTTACCTTCGAGCGCAAGTCCGAGCCACGCTTTTGGCGCCGAGTCGTTACGGTAGATCGAGATCACCTGGAATTGATGGGTAACTACGACGTCGAGATCGCCGTCGTTGTCGAGGTCGACGAGCGCGATGCCGCGTGAGTTGCCTGGCTTCCCCCAACCGACCTGCTGCGCCACATCCACGAAATAGCGCCCCCGGTTGAGATAGACGCGGTTGCGCTCGTAGGGAAAGATGCAGCGCCCGCGCAAGTCGGCCCACCTGTCTGCATGACCATGCACGTCCGGGTGCGTGAGCGCAATCTTGTCGTTCCAGTACCAATAGTCAGGGCAGCCCGGGTGGATGGGATCGTAGGAGTTGTCCACCATTCCATTCGCCTGCAGGATGTCGAGCCGCCCGTCGCGGTCGAGGTCACCGATTGCCGCGCCCCAGCCGAAGCGCTTTTCGTTGAGCGCGTTGCGCCTGGTGGCGTGGTCGCTCCAGGCTGCGGCCCCGGCGCCCCCACTATTCATCCACAGCAGGCTGCCCTCGGCCTGCAATTTCTCGTGCACGTTCGAGACGTAGATGTCGAGATATCCGTTTCCGTCGAAATCGCCAAACGAAGCATTCATTCCCTTGTAGGTGTCGCGACTGATATCACCCACCAGCGCCCCCTTGACCGCCTCGAAGCGCTTTCCGTCGCGATTGATCATGAGCTGGTCTGGGCCGAAATCGTTCGCGAGGTACAAGTCCGGCCAGCCGTCGTTGTTGAGGTCCCCGGCCCCGATTGCCAGGGTCCACCGTTTTTCGCTGAATCCCAGCGCGCGCTCATCGGCTCGAGCGAATCCATTACCGCGGCCGAAATACACGGATACCCCACCGCCGTTATCCGCGCTGTGCCAGGTGCGATGCATGAAGTTGAACATGCGTCGGTCCTCGGAGTATTCGGGCTGCGGGAGGTGAAAAACGTTAAAGGCTCGCGGCGTCGCATAGCCTGGCAATGTCGGGTTCATGACATGACCGATGATCAAGTCGAGCTTGCCGTCCCGGTCCACGTCGAGCGCGTTCGCCGAAACGCTGATCGCGTACTCATCGAGCCCGGTTGCGCGAGTGACATCGACGAACGTAAGCCGTCCCGTCTCGACCAGGAGGTTCTTCAGAAAACGCAGGTTGCCCCAACCCACTAGCACCAGCAGATCCTGGTCGCCGTCGCCGTCGTAGTCGATGAACAGGGCACCCGAAACCAGCCCATCGCGCTCGGGGTGACGAGCGAGATCATTGAGCACCGGGAGCGGAATGCGCTCGAAGCGGAAGCCGCCGAGATTGCGGTACAGCGCGGCGCGATCACGCGCATCCTTCAACGAATTGGTGAGGAACAGGTCCTGGAGTCCGTCGTTGTCCACGTCGGCCGCGGCGACCGCGTCACCAACGGAAAGCAGCCACTTTCCGATATGCGCGATGCGCGGGTCCACGCGGTTCAGAACGTCGCTGGATCGCGCGGTGATTCCAGCGTCACGCGCGTCCACCTCGACCAGACGGAAATCCAATTCCGACGCATCGTCGATTGCCAGGATTCCACCATGCGCGATGAGGCCGCCGCCTGCAAGGGCTGCGACCAACGACCAACGCGGCACAGCGTAGCGCAGCCGGGCTAACAGGGCAGAGGGCCCCTCCAGCAGCGCGTATCCGTGCAACCACGCGAGCCGCAGGCTCGCGCAGGCGAAGGCAGCAAAGAAGTTCGTAGACAGAGTGAATTTCAGATGCAGCAGGAAATCCACCGCCACGATGCCGAAAGCCATGAGCACCTGCCCGCGCTTGCTGTGCGGCGAAGTCTGAGGATCGGTGATCATGAAAAACGTGAACAGGAAAAATGCGGGCGAAGTGAGCGCGCCCATGAACCAGGTTTCGACCGGCATGTGCCAGCGGGTGAGCCAGGCACGCGCCGCCAGCGCAATGAAGTAGAAGGCCAGGAACGAGACGATGAGCGTGCCGCGGCGGACAGG
>DASPGR010000035.1:0-5469 GCA_035620515.1 Burkholderiales bacterium
CGAGAACCACATGCGCATCACGCTCGATCATCTGCTCGACCGCTTCGGCGCCGGGCGCTGCTTCTACGGCAGCAACTTCCCGCTGGAGAAGCTATGGGCGAGCTACGACGATCTCGTTGCGACCACGAAGAGGATTCTGGAACGCCGGTCTCAGAGCGAGCAGCGGAAGTACTTTCACGACACCGCGGCGTCCTTCTACCGCATCTGAGCTATGTTCCGCGCAGGCGATCGCGCGGGATTTGCGAGCGCTGTCTGAAGGTCCTGTCCCGGTCCCCTTTACGACTTCTTGTCCGAATCCAATGTCTCCGCCAGCGCATCGCAGGCTTCGATGTTCAAAAGATGGGATTCCTGCATCGCAAACAGCGCGCCGCGCACGAACTCCTGTTCAATGTACGGCAGCGATTCGTGGATCTTGCGCGCAACCCATCTTTGTCCGCGATTGAGAAAACGCAGGCGTTCGACTCGATCTGCGATGGGCAGCGCCTTCTCCAGAAACCCGCCGGTGCGTTCGCTCGGTGCTCCGTTCAGGCGTTGGATCAGGTCGATCAAGATCGCGCAGTTCTTCGCCTCGTCACGCTGCACGGCAGCCAGTTGCTTCCAGGCCGGCGTATCGCGCTCATGATCGGCAAGAAACGCCGCCAGCACCTTCGCGCCGGCGCGTTCTGCTTCGAGAAGCACGTTGAGCAGCGCGACGACCTCACCCGTCTCTATTCCCGGGGAGTCGGCGGCACCGCTCGCCGCGAATTCATGCGCGTAACACGCGGGTGAGCTGTAGGCGCGTGGCTCCGGGGGGTCACTGCGATGCTTGTCGCGCCGCGTGTCGATTTCGCTCCGTTCCGCCATGGCCCCGGCCCCATCAGTAACCGTAGAATTCCTCATAGCGCATTGCTCCTTCGGAGATCCCGATGTCCTCAAGCATCTTCTGCATGGCCATGGTCATCGGCGGCGGTCCCGCGAAGTAGTACATTGGGCTCGCGATATCGGGAACATGGCGCTCGAGCATCTCGCGTCGAATGAAGCCTGTTTCACCAGACCAGTGCTCGCTCGCTTTTTCCGGTTCCGCCATAGTCGCGATCAACCGATACTTCGGGTTCCGTTGCTCCAAGTCCTGCAGCTCGGCAAGGAACGCTGCGTCCTCGGGCCGGCGGTTGGAGTAGAAAAGGTACAGGGGGTGCGGCAGCCGCTTATGCGCCGCATGGCGGGCCATCGACAAGAATGGCGTGATTCCGATGCCTCCCGCAAGAAACACGGCGGGACGCGAGGCATCGTCGTGCAGCACCATCTCTCCGTTGGGGCCGTCGATTCTGACCGTCGTTCCGATCGGCGCCGCTTTCAGGGCGCGCTTGAACGCAGTGTCGCGCATTCGTGTCGCGATCATCAATTCGGGGTCATGAGGCGCACTGGCAATCGTGAACGTGCGCGCGTCGCCCTCGCCGTCGGTCTCCGGCGGATCGACGAGCGTCATCAGCAACGACTGTCCGGCCTGATGAGGGAACGCGGGGGGCCTCGAGAAATAGAACGCCATCGTGCCCTCCGCGACGGTCTCGCGGCGCGTCAGGCGCACGTCGTGAACGGTCATGGTGTGCCCGGCGTCACTCAAAACGTGCGGATTCCCGAAAAGGCGTCCGTGACTTCGTGACGCTGGCCCGCGTCGTCGTACCAATAGAGCTTGCCGGCGTCCTCGGTCCTGGTGAGCTTGTGCGAGCCGTCGCAGAACGGCTGATTCTTCGATAGACCACACCGGCAGAGGTACTTTTCCTCACCGCCGATCACCAGCTTGTACGGCTCGGAGTGCGTGCGCTTGACAATGCGTGGCATGGTGACCTCCTTCTCAGGGCCACCGCGTGCGCTGACCGGCACGCGGTGGCAAATCGATCAGCTGAACTCGGCGGGGAACTGCTTAGCCAGCGCCCCGGCCAGGGCATCGGCGATGGTGTAAATGTGCTTCTTCATCTCCACCCACGTTTGCGCTTCCTGCGCGTACTGCTCGCCCCTGATCTGCTGGTTTTGCACGATGTGATGGCCGCCGTGCGCGAGGAGCAACCCGTTCAGGGTCTCGAACGGCAGGTACGGATTGGCGCCACTCAGGAACCTCGCGATCTCGGTCGCGTTGCCGGCGAGGTTTCTGGCGGCCGCATCCTGCCTTGCTCCGCTTCCCGCGAGGGTCGCCTCGAGGTGTTGCTTGACGGCGCCGTAATGCCCGGCGAGCAGGCCGAAGAGCGTCTCGGACGCTGCCTTGCCGTAGAACGGCTCGATCGAAGCAGCAATCGCCCTGGCGTTGGCGACCACCTCCTTCTCCGCTGCCGCCGCTGCCTTTCCGTTCCCGGCGATGGTGTCGACGACTACGTTTCGTACCCAGAAGATGTGGCCAACCCACAGGTCACGCTGCGCAGCGCTGGCCTGGGCCACATTTGTGGCAACCGGCGCTTGCAGAACCGCAGCATGCCCCGCATGCTGGGCGAGGGCCGGCATGGCAAGAGTGAGGCAGGCAAACATGACGGCAGCCGTCACTACGAAGTGTGTCAGATACGCTGGCGGGTCGGATGCAACAGGACCAGAGCGTTTCAGAGTCGTTGATTTCATGACTGTCTCCTTTGTCGATAATGATTCAGTTCGCGGGTCCAGAGCGTTGCGTCTCAAGGATCTCGCGCAGCACGACCGCGTGGTTGCGGGAAGTGTCGCGTGCGCCGTAGAGCAGCGTGACCCGGCCACGGCGCCGCAGCTCATGCAGCAGGCGCAGCGCATCGGGTCGTCGTGCGAGCTCTTCCCGGTATTTCTTGACGAATGCCCGCCAGCGACGGCGCTCGTGTCCGAACCATCGGCGCAACCCGGCGCTCGGTGCGACTTCCTTGAGCCAGAAGTCGACCGCGACTTCATCCCGGGTCAAGCCGCGAGGCCACAGCCGATCGACAAGAACGCGCACGCCATCATCTGGGGAGGCCCGATCGTACGCGCGCTTCAGTAAGACTCTGGCCATCTTCCTTCCATCCGGTCAGTACACGGCGCCCATAGTGAACTGCTTGCAAGATCAAGTAAAACGAATATTATTGGTTGTTCAATGCAACAATGTTGATAGAAAGAGGCTGGATGCCGGGAATCGGCTGCGGAGGAGCCTATGGACATCAATCTTGCGCGAACATTTCTCGAGATCGTGGCGACACGAAATTTCCTGCGCGCTGCGGAGCGCCTGCACATCACGCAGACGGCCGTGAGCGCGCGCGTGCGAACACTCGAGGATCTGCTGGGACGGAAACTGTTCATCCGGAACAAGGCGGGCGCCTCGCTCACGTCGGCAGGCGAGCAGTTCTTGCGCTACGCCCAGACGCTGGTGCAGGTCTGGGAGCGGGCACGCCATCAGGTTGCAGTCCCGCCCGGGCGGCGGGCGGTGGTCACTGTTGGAGGCGAGTTGAGCCTGTGGAACCCGCTGCTCCTCGACTGGCTGCTCTGGATGCGGAAGGCCGCCCCGCAGCTCGCGCTACGTGCCGAGGTAGGACTGCCCGAGAGCCTGATCGACCAGGTTAGCGAGGGAATCCTCGATATCGCGGTGGTGTACGCCCCGCATCAAAGGCCGGGCCTGAAAATAGAGCTGCTGATCGAGGAGAAGCTCGTTCTGGTCACTACGACGCGTCGCGGCCAGGCACAACGGCCATCGGACTACGTGTTCGTTGACTGGGGCCAGGACTTCGCAGCGCGCCACAACCTCGCGTTCCCGGAGCTGGCGAACGCCGGGACTTTCGTTGGCCTTGGTCCTCTCGGGCTGCAGTACATACTCGAGAGCGGCGGATCCGGCTACTTTCGATTGAATGTCGTGCGGCCGTATCTGAAGAGCGGACGCCTGCGCATGGTGCCCGGCGCTGCGGAATTCGCATATCCGGCCTACGCCGTGTATTCGGAAAGCGCGGATGCGCAGATCGTGACCCCGGCGCTGGCCGGGCTAAAGCACGTCGCCAGCTCCGGATCTTCCAGCCGATCCGCGTCAAACACCCGAAATACGAGCGCACTCAGACTGCGGCAAGGGCGATCGACGCGGCAATAATGATCGTTGCGCGCGGTCTCGCGTTCTCAAGTTCCTCTCGGACGGTTCCTTTCGACCTCGTCGGCCGCGGCGATCGCCCGCTCAAGCGCGGCTGACAGCTCCCTTGCCGAGTCGAGGGTGATCTCAACCGCGACGCGCGCGCCCGGTCCGAGCGAGGGATTCACGAAATCGATGTTGATCGCATCCTCGAGCAGGGCGTGGTGAGGATGGTCGTAGGACACCACCGCCGTGGTGAGGTCAAACCAGCCCTCCTCACCCTTGCCCGTGCCTTCCGCCTTGACGATTTCAACGATCGAGGTGCACATGCCGCCCGCTATTTCCCGAGGTGCTTGCCGAAGAACGCCCACACCTTTTTCCAGCCGTCGAGCGCCTGCTCGACGCGGTAATTCGGCCGGTCGTAGTAGAAGAATCCGTGCCCGGCGCCGTCGTAGCGGTGAAATTCGTACTCCTTGCCGTGTTTCTTGAGCTCCGCCTCGTGCTGGTTCACCTGATCCGGCGTGGGCGCGGCGTCCTCGTTGCCGAAGAGGCCGAGCAGCGGGCAGGAGAGGTTCTTGGTGAACTCGATGGGCGCCGTCGGCAGCTTGGGCGTCAGCTCCTCCTTTTTCATCACCACGCGCCCGCCCCACAGGTCGGCCGCCGCATTGATGCTCTTGGTATGGCAGGCGAAGAGGAACGTATGCCGTCCTCCCGAGCAGGTGCCGATCACGCCGACCTTGCCGTTGAGATCCTTCTGCGCACGCAGCCACTGCACCGCGCCCTCGGTGTCGCCGATCACTTGCGCGTCGGGCACGCCGCCTTCGGCGCGCACCTTGGCCGCGATGTCATCGGGCTTGCCTTCGCCCGCGCGATGATAGAGGTTATGGCTGATCGCGAGGTAGCCGTGATGCGCGAACCTGCGGGTGGTCTCGCAGTACCACTCGTCCCACCCCGGCGCATGGTGGATCAGCACCATGCCCGGAAACGGGCCCTTGCCCAGGGGCCGCGCAACGTAGGCCGAGATCGTCTCGCCGTTGTGGCCCTTGATCGAGATGGTTTCCGCGTGCAAGCCTTCATAGCCCATATTCATTCCTCCTCTCCAAGCGAAAACGAACCCGAATTATGCAACAGGAATGTTACTCTGACCTCCTTTACGAACAGGCGGAAAGATGAAAGCAGCCCACGAATTCACTGCGACCGAAGGCCTGAAGGCCATCCAGGCGCGCAAGCTTACCGCTGAAGCGTGGGTCGCAAGCTGCCTGGAGCGTATCGAGCAGCGCGAGCCCGCAGTGCTGGCGTGGGAATTCCTCGACCGCGATGGAGCGCTTGCCCGCGCGAGAGAGCTCGACCGAGGCGGGCGCAGGGGTCTCGCCGCCGGCATGCCATTCGGCGCGAAGGACATCATCGACACAGCCGATATGCCGACCGCCTACGGCACGCCCATTCATGAGGGCCAC
>DASPGR010000036.1:0-3511 GCA_035620515.1 Burkholderiales bacterium
ATCGGATCCTTGCCAGGTTTGGTCTCGGCGGCGGAAGCGGATGTGACAGCTATCGCGAGGACGAAGGCGGCAAGGGCGCGGAGCGATTTCATGTCTTTCTCCCTGTAGACTGAATCGGCTGGGATTGTAAACACATTTGCGCCGCGTCGCCCATGGCCCTTCACCGGTTTCGAGCGAGGGAATGCAGCAGTTGTCGTGCGCAGCTCAGCCCCGCTCGACGGGCAACGGCGTTTGACGCTAGCATCCGTCGAACAGTACGAAACAGGGGAGGCATCCGATGCCTGCGGAGGTGAGTGTGATCCTGGGGATCGTGCTGCTCTTGCTCGGGCGCAAGCTTTTCTGGCTGTTCGTTGCGCTCGCCGGGTTCTATGTCGGGTTCGAGGTCGCTCGTGCGGTCCTGGCGGATCAGCCGCAGTGGCTCATCTGGCTGGTAGCCGCCGCCGCCGGCTTGATCGGGGCGATCCTGGCGATGCTCTTCCAGCGCGTGGCTTTTGCCCTCGGAGGACTCTACGCGGGCGGTTACCTCGCGCTGCTCGCCGCGGAGCGATTCCTGCCCGGCGCGCTCGGGTTGGGCGCTTTCGTTGTCGGCGCCGTGGCAGGCGCGATCGCTGCAGTGCTCATCATGGATTGGGCGATCATCGCCTTGTCGTGCATGTTCGGAGCGGCGCTGGTCGTGTCATCCCTTGGCCTCGGAGACATCGCAAGCGTATTCACCTACGCGGCGCTCGTAGCAATAGGGATCATCGTGCAGGCGCGTCTCATGCGCGGCTCGATGCGCCCGGACGCCCGGAGCGAAGCGGACGCGCGGTAAGGTCACGATCATTTCCCGACAGCAGTCCGCAGCACTATAGGTACGACACTTGCCGAAGCGCGCCTGGTTCGTCATCGCTTTCACGGTGCTCAGCGCCGCGGCGGCGGTTCTGCTGCCGGCGATGCCGCAACCCGCCGCTTATCACGACTTTGCCGACCACCGGGTCATGCTGGGCATCGCGAATTTTCTCGACGTGGCGTCCAACGTCGGCTTCCTGCTGGCCGGCATTGCCGGGCTCGTTATCGTCGCACGGCCGCGCACGCAGTTCACGGTCGGTGCCGAGCGCTTGCCCTATGCAATCTTCTTCGCCGGATTGCTGCTGACCGCGGCGGGCTCCGCCTACTATCACCTCGTGCCGGACAACGAGCGGCTGTTCTGGGACCGGCTGCCGATGACGATCGCGTTCATGGCGCTCGTCGCCGCCCAGGTCGTCGACCGCATCAACGTCAGGGCGGGGCTCGCCCTCCTCGTGCCGATGCTCCTCGTGGGCGTGGCATCCGTCCTCTATTGGCGCGCGACGGAGCGGGCGGGCGCCGGAAACGTCGTGCCCTACGGGGTTTTGCAGGCCTACGCGGTGGTGATCCTGCTCATGATCACGTGGCTGCACCCGTCGCGCTATACACGCGGCGGCGACATGTACTGGGTGTTCGCGGCGTACGTGGCCGCAAAGGTACTGGAGCATTTCGACGTGGAGATTCTGGCGATCGGCAACCTCGTCAGCGGGCACACCCTCAAGCATCTGGTTGCAGCAGGAGCCGGGATCGTGGTCTGTCGCATGCTGATGGTGCGAGTCCCGATAGCGGTAGACCCAGTCCTGGTGGCGGCGGATTCGAATCCTGTCGGGCGTACCGCTGCCGGCAATAGCGCACGCCTGGACCGAAGCGGCATGCGCACACGGTAGCCACGGATGGAACGTGGTGCCGGTAGCGGCGCAGGCCCTGTCGGGCAATCCCCAATCGGCTCATCGGAGGGTATCTTGAAAGAGCAAAGCAGCGTCAAGCCAGCCCGATTTGTGCGGCGGGCCCGCGAAGAGTCATGGCGCCGATGCAGCGACCGCGCGTTTTCCAGGCGGTGCTGGGCGGCGGTCCTCGGCGCAGGCCTCGCCGCCGCGTCCGTTGCGGCGCGCGCACAGGACCCGGCAGCCCTCGCACAATGCCGGGATATCGCCAACGACCACGAACGGCTTGCCTGCTACGACCTAGTCAGCGGACGCGCGCCGGCAGCTCCATCCACCGGCGCGCCCGCGGCAACGGCGCCCGAACTGCAGCGGGCCGAAGGCGAGAAGGCGGCCGTGCCCGCCGCGGCAGCCAGAAAGGAGCCCTCGATCCTCGATGCTGCCTGGGGTTTCGACGCGGAGTCGAGCCGCTTCCCAATCAGCCTCTACCATCCGAATTACTTCCTGCTGTTCCGCTACAGTGATCGGGTCAACAATCAGCCGTTCAGCCCGGTCTTCAGCGCCGCGGGTACACCCGACCAGGATCTCGACTCAACGGAGGCGAAGTTCCAGTTGAGTGTCAAGGCGCGGCTGTGGACGACCGACGATTGGCGCTGGGGAATGTGGCTGGCGTACACCCAGCAGAACCAGTGGCAGGTCTACAACGACGAGATCTCGCGCCCGTTCCGGGAGACCAACTATATGCCGGAGGTTTTCGCCAGCTATCGGCCGGAGGGGAACTTTGCGGGTTTCGACTGGAAGCTGCTCAACTTCGGTTTCAACCACCAGTCCAACGGGAGGGCCGACCCCCTGTCGCGCAGCTGGAACCGCATCTTCGCGGAGGTCGGGGTCGAACGCAGCAACCTGGCGCTTACGCTGCGCGGATGGTATCGGGTCCCGGAGTCCGCCGACAAGGATGACAATCCCGACATCACCGATTACTACGGCTATACCGAGCTGAACGCGCTCTACCGCTGGCGCGGAAACAGCTTTTCTTTGATGGGGCGCGGGAACTTCAGCACGGGCAAGGGCGCCGTGCAGCTCGCGTGGTTCTCCCGCCCGATCCTCGGCCCCCTGCGCGGCTACCTCCAGATTTTCTCGGGCTACGGGGAGAGCATGATCGACTACAACTGGAACCAGACAACGGTAGGGATCGGCGTCGCGGTAAACGACGGGCCTTAGTGGAAAGCCTCGCGCGCGGCTCGCGGACGCCTTCCAGCCCCACCTGCACACAAGCCGGGGACAAAGCCTCCGGGAACAGCGCGCCGCCGATGCACGTTGACGAACTCCGGTAGGATGGTGCCGACAGATGCGTCATGATTCTGCCGTCTGGCTTAGTATTCTGAATCACCCATCACCCATCACGCATCACGCATTAAAACCAAAGGAGGCAGTGTGATTCCCCCGACCGACAAGACCGGCAGCCTGCGCTCGGAGCGGCGCCGCGACAACCAGCAATGGCTGCTCGACTGGATGGTGAAGACGACCGGCCGCACGCACAATTTCGCGTACGATCATCGGGAAATTCCCGCCGAGGTCAGGACCTATCGCCAGATCCCGAGGGTGATGGAGAAGGTGGGCCGTCACCAGCAGGCGATCGCGCGGGCGGCCGAGGCCGCCGGGCACCGGCAGAGCGCGTGCGAGCTCTACTACAAGGCGTGCGAGCAATACCGGATTGCGCAGCACGCGATCTTCGTCGACGATCATCCCGACAAGATTTTCCTGCACGGGAAGCTGATCGAATCGTTCGAGGGCTGCATGCGCAC
>DASPGR010000037.1:0-8275 GCA_035620515.1 Burkholderiales bacterium
CTGACGCCGTTCGGGTTTCTGCGCCTCGACATGCGGCCCGCGCACGCCGTGTCGGGCCCGCCGGGAGCTTGGGGAGTGGAGCTCGAGCTCGGCTACCAGAACACCTGGGTCCTCAGCCCCAATGTCGAGCAGTACTTGACGTCATTGCCCGGCCGGCGGCCGCTCGGACCGAACGAAATCCAGGCGATTCGCGATCTGCCGGGCGAAGCGTACCTGGTCGACCTCGAGCTCGCCCTCCTCGATGCTACATACCATTACAAGCTCACCCACCATTGGGGGGTGTACGCAGTGCTGAGCGCCGTGAGCTACAACGGCGGCTTCCTCGACAGCACGGTCGAGTCGTTCCATGACACGTTCGGTTTCAGCTCGTTCGGGCGCCCCGCGGTGAACCGCAACGACGTCAACGTCATCCTCGATCTGAAGAAAACGCAGTTGATTCAGCCGGAACTGCCGGACGGCGGCTTGCTCGATCCGACATTCGGCGTGCGTTACACCGCGGCTCCGAACGGCGCGCCCTGGAACATGGTGATCGAAGCGGCGGTGAAGGTGCCGATCGACGGTGCGCGGCCCTTTCTGTCGACCGGCAACGCCGATTTCGGCACGCAGATCACGCTGCAACGGTTCCTGGGAAAGCATGCCGGCTATGCGAGCCTCGCTGCTGTCTACACTCAGGGCAGCGATATCGCGCCGGCTACGTACAGCTCGCAGGTCGTCCCAACTTTGATCCTCGGCTACGAATACAAGCTGAGCGGGCGGACCAATCTGATCGCACAGACCTACGCAAGCCGCAGCGTCTTCAGCCGCGACGATACTGATCTGGAAGGACTGCTGAAGACGAAATACCAGATCTCGGCCGGGGTGCGTTATCGGTTTGGCACGTCGGTGCTGAGCTTCGCGGTGACCGAGAACTTCGGCAGCTTCAACAATACCCCGGACGTCGGCTTCCAGATCGGCTGGGCCTACAGTCCGGTATTCAAGCACTGAACGAGAGGTGAAATCATGTTCGCGTATCTCCTGAAGTTCGTGAAAGCCCGGAAGATGCTTCCGCACATCTCCGATACAGAGCGGCAGGCGCTGGAGGCTGGTCAGGTCTGGATCGACGGCGATCTATTCGGCGGCAGCCCGGACTTCGGGAGGATGCTGACGGAGAGCTACAACAAGCTCACGGCGGAGGAGCAAGCTTTTCTTGACGGACCGACCGAAGCGGTTTGCCGGATGATCGATCGCCACGAAGTCACACGGACGCGCCGCGCTCCCGAATCTGTGCTGGCGTACCTCAGGAAGGAAGGATTTTTCGGATTGCTGATACCTAAGGAATACGGCGGCAAGGGATTTTCCGCGCTGCTCCGCTCCTGCGTGATGGCCAAGCTGTCGCCGGTGTCCCGCATCATCGGGGCCTACGTCATCATCCCCAATTCGCTCGGAGCCGCTGAGCTGATTCTTCACTATGGCACGCAGGCGCAGAAACGGCATTACCTACCCAAGCTCGCCAGCGGCGAGTACATCCCCTGTTTCGGACTGACCGAGCCGACCGCCGGTTCCGACGCGGCCTCGATCAAGGCAGAAGGTCTCGTGTTCAAGGACGCGGACGGCAAATCCAGGATCAAGCTCAACTTCCGCAAGCGCTTCATCACGCTCGCGCCGGTCGCCAACCTGATTTCCATCGCCTGTCAATTGCACGACCCGGCCAATCTTCTCGGCAAAGGCGTGCATCCCGGGATCACCGTCGTGCTGGTGCACAAGGGCACGCCGGGATTGCGGATCGGCGATCACCACCAGCCGATTGGCGACCCCTTTCCCAACGGCCCGATAACCGGCAAGGATGTGGTCGTGCCCACGGACAACATTGTCGGTGGGCCCGCATACGCGGGTCAGGGCTGGCGCATGCTGATGGAGCAGCTTGCCGGCGGCCGGGCTATTTCGATCCCCGCTGGCGCCATCGGTGAAATGACGCACGTCATGGCGGTGACCGGCGCCTACTCGCTAGTGCGTCGGCAGTTCGGCATTCCTATCGGCCGCATGGAGGGTGTGGAGGACAAAGTCGGAAAGATCGCGGCTCTGACCTATGCGTTTGAAGGCGCGCGCGTATTCACCTGTTCCGCCATCGACAATGGCCGGCAGCCTCCCGTCGTTTCCGCCGTGCTCAAGGCCTACAGCACGGAAGTTGCACGCGAGCTGGGGCGCGATGGCATGGACATCTTCGCGGGCAGTGGGGTGATGCAAGGTCCCAACAATATCGTGGGCACCGGCTACGCCAGCGCGCCGGTCTCGGTCACGGTGGAAGGCGCGAACATCATGACACGCACGTTGATCGTTTTTGGCCAGGGCGCCACGCGCTGCCATCCGTACGCGCTCAACCTCATCAAGGCCATCGAGCACGGCGACGCGAGGGGATTCAGAAACAATTTGCTCGGCTGGTTCGGGCACTTCTTTGCAAATATTGGCCGCAGCCTGGCCCGTACCTTGACGCGCGGTTTGACCTTTGGTTCACCGGTGTCTGGCGAGACGGCGACGTTCTACCGCCGCCTGGGCTGGGCCTCCGCGCGTTTCGCAATGCTCGCCGACCTTGCGCTGTTCTTCATCGGCGGCAAGCTCAAGACACGCGGTAGGCTCGCCGGCCGCTACGCCGACGCACTGGCCTGGCAGCTCGTGGCGTTCTGCGCTCTACGGCGCTTCGAGGCCGAAGGCCGCAAGGTCGAGGACCTGCCATTGGTGCAATACGCCTGCGAATATTCTCTGCGGAGAATCCAGCATGCGTTCGAAGGCATTTACGCCAACTTCGACGCGCCGCTGATCGGATGGTGGATGCGCACGGCCGGAAGCTGGATGCTGCGCCTGAATCCGCTGGCGCGCCCGATGTCGGACGCCCTTTCGCGCAGCGCGGCGCTGACGCTTGATCGCTACGACGAGCAATACAAGCGCCTGGTGGACGGCACGTTTCATGCACCTGAAACCACTCCAGGCGTCGGCCGCCTGATGAAGGCGTTCAGGCTCGCGACCGAGGCGCACCCGAGCGAGGAACGCATCATCATTGCCCAGCGCGCAAGACAACTTACGCGTGACCTGCCGCCGGACGAAGTCCCGGACGAGGCCGTCAAGGCCGGCATTATCGACGCTCGCGAAGCTGAGACTCTTAAACAGGCGCGCGCCGCGCGGCTGAACGCCATCGAGGTGGACGTATTCACCCCGGATCAGTTCTATGTCGAGGCCGCAGAAACCGGCGGCGTGGCGTTGCGCGAAGCGCCCGGCAAGGTCGCGGCCAGCGCCTAACCGGCCGGGAGGATCAGTGCAAGTCACCCCTCGTCGCGTCGCCATCATCGGGAGCGCGCGCATTCCCTTTGCACGCAGCAACACCGTCTATGCCGAATCCGGCAACCTGGAGATGCTGACGGCCGCAATGAAGGCACTGGTAAAAAGGTACGATCTACGCGGCGAATGTATCGGAGAAGTGGCGGCAGGCGCCGTCATCAAGCATTCGCGCGACTGGAACCTTGCGCGCGAAGCGGCACTGGGCAGCGGGCTCCACCCGCACACGCCCGCATACGACCTGCAGCGTGCCTGTGGCACCAGCCTTACCACCGTGGTTCAACTCGCGCACCTCATCGCGCTCGGTGACATCGACTCGGGAATTGCCGGCGGTGCCGACACGGCAAGCGACATTCCCGTAGTCTACGGTCGCAATCTGCAGCAAATCGTGCTCAAGAGCGCGCGGGGCCGGAGCTTTGGTCAACGCCTCAAGCCCTGGTTGCGTCTTCGACCTCGCGACTTGAAACCGTCAGCGCCTGGCGTCGCCGAACCCCGTACCGGGTTGTCCATGGGAGAGCACTGCGAGCTGATGGCAAAGGAATGGGAAATCGCACGCGCGGAACAGGACGAACTCGCCCACGCAAGCCACATGAAGGCTGCCGCGGCATGGAAAGAAGGTTTCTATGACGATCTGGTCGCGCCTTTTGCCGGTCTGACCGTAGACAACAACGTGCGGCCGGAAACCAGCCGGGAGAAGCTCGCCGCACTGAAGCCGGCCTTCGACCGGAGCGCGAATGGCACGCTCACCGCTGGTAACAGCACGCCGTTGACCGATGGCGCCGCCTGCGTCCTGCTCGCTTCGGAAGAATGGGCGAAATCGCGCGGCTTGCCGATGCAGGCCTATATCACGCATTCGGCCGCGGCCGCCGTCGACTTCGCGGGACTCATCGGTCCGCGCGAGGGTCTCCTCATGGCGCCCACGTACGCGGTACCCAGGATGCTCGATCGGGCGGGAATCACGCTGCAGGACTTCGACATCTATGAAATCCACGAGGCGTTTGCCGCGCAGGTGCTGTGCACGCTCAAAGCCTGGAATTCAGAAGAATACTGCCGCATCAAGCTCGGACGCAGCGGACCGCTGGGCCCCATCGACCGTGCCAAGCTCAATCCAAAGGGCGGCAGCGTGGCGCTTGGCCACCCCTTTGCCGCCACCGGCGCGCGTATTGTCGGCACGCTGGCGAGGCAACTCGAGCAAAGAGGCGCGGGTCGCGGGCTGATTTCCATTTGCACCGCCGGTGGCATGGGTGTGACCGCGATACTTGAGCGCTGAATCCGCCGCTTCGTCTAGGAACTCAGCGCCGCGGCGGCTGGCGGGGCGCCTTGCGGTTGCGGTCCGGCTGCCGCACGGGGGGCGCCGGACGCTTCCTCGGCGCGGGACGCTTCTTGCGCGCCGGGGGCTTCTTCGTCGCGCGGGAAGCGGCAAGCACGCGCCCGACGAGAATGGCGGCAGGGTAGAGCACCTCCTCCTCGGTCTGCGCATGCAGCCGGAGCTTCTCGGCGAAGCGCGCATGCTCGGGCTTGTCTGCCTCGCGCGCGGTGCTTTCCAGGTGCGTGAGCGCGGCGACGATCTCGCGATGCTCGGCGAGCATCCGCGGCAGCTCGTCCGCCACGCGCTTTGCCTGGGCGATCACTTCTTCCCGGCCGGGGACCGTGTCGTCCCGCGCCGCTGCCGCCAGCGCGCCGAGGGGCGGCATGGCGAACTGCTCTTCCTTCACGAAGTGCGCGTGCAGAACCTTGGCGACCGCGCGCGCCGCCTCGCCTACCGCGCCGGGCTCGCGCGTCGCCCGGGCGAGCTCTTCGTGCAGCTCATCGTGCTCCACCTTCAGCGAATGCGGAATTGCGGACATTGCATCCTCGCATGGCGGTTCGACCAGCCCCAGTGTACCCTTGGGACGATGGCCCGCGGGTCCAGGATCCTCGCCGCGAGCGGGCTCAGGCGTACGCTCCTCGGGAGCGTGGCTGCCGGGACGCTCAACCACTCGCCCGTCCCGGTGCTTGTGGTGCCCTGACCACTGCAAGGAGAAATAATGAACGCTCTCAGTTCCCAACAGCTTGACCGGTTGTCGGCGCGCATCGCGGAGCGCAAGCGCGTGCTGCTCGAGGACGTCCGCCGGGTGCTCAAGCGCACCGGAGCCGAACGCTATGCGGACCTCGTCGGCGATACGAGCGACGCGGGGGACGAGGCGGCCGCCAGCCTCCTGCGCGATGTGACTGAGGCTGAAGTCGTGCGCGATGTAGGCGAGCTGCGCGACATCGCCGCCGCGGAAGGTCGCATCGCGGCCGGCCGCTACGGCGTGTGCATCGATTGCGAGGCTGCCATCGATTTTAAGCGGCTGGAGGCCTATCCGACCGCCAAGCGTTGCATCGCTTGCCAGCAGCGCCGCGAGCGGACTCGCGCGCCTTCCCCGTATACCGGACGCTAGCTGATCGGCCCGATAGGGACGCGGCGCGAACGGCCGCCCTGCGGCGCGGTCTTATCAATATGCAACGCCTGCGATTGACGCTCTCGAGCGGCGAGCGCCTGCTTGACCGCGCGCTCGACGAGGGAATCGCGCTCGAGCACGAGTGCGGCGGCAAGCTCGCGTGCGCCGCCTGCCGAGTGGTGATCCTCGAAGGAATGCACCACCTGTGCGCGGCAAGCGAGGACGAGGTCGACATGCTCGAACGAGCGGGCGCGTCGGCGCCGAATACTCGGCTTGCCTGCCAGGTGCGCGGCGAGGGCGACGTCCTCGTCGAGATTTCCGACGGCGAGCTTCCCGCGGCGCGCGGCGGGCGCTCGCCACTGCGGATGACGCTGCACGCGGCGAGGCATCTCGCCGCGCAGCTTGCGAAGCACCCCGGCGCAGTGGCTGTGCGGCTCGCGGTCGAGCGTTCCGGCTGTTCGGGCCTGGGCTACCGCATCGACCCGGCCGACACGATCCGCGACGGCGACGCGGTTTTCGAGAGCCACGGCGTGCGCATCGCCGTCGATGCCGCGAGCCTGCCGTACGTCCAGGGCACCACGCTCAATCTCGTGCAGGAAGGCCTCGCGCGCCGGCTGCGCTTCGACAACCCCAATGTTCGCGAGAGCTGCGGTTGCGGCAACAGCTTCATGACGTGAAAGCGTGCATCGGCGAGGGTATTGAGGCCGGCCGCATCGGCCTGCTGCTCGCACGTGACGGCGAGGAAGCGACGCGCGATTGGGTGCACCGCACCCTTGCCATCTACCGGCGCGCGGTGCTCAATCCCGGGCACTTCGCCAGCACCGGGGACTACCGGCGGCGGTTTCTCGCATCCTGCCTGGATTTCCGCCGCTGGCTGCGCAGCGCCCGCGAATGAGGTCCCGTCGCCCCGTTTTCCTCAACTTCGCGCGCATCCGCTTCCCGGTCGGCGCGTTGGCGTCGATCGGGCACCGGATCTCCGGCGTGGTGCTGGTGATCGCGCTGCCTCTCGCGGCGCTTCTCCTCGATCGTTCGCTGCAGGCGGGGGCGGAGCCGCTGGTCATGCCCGGCTGGATTCGCGTGCCGGCGGCGTTGTTTGCCTGGGCGGCGGCACATCATCTGTTCGCGGGCATTCGCCACCTGGCCACCGACGTGGGCATCGGCGCTTCGCTTCCCGCGGCGCGGCGCAGCGCTTATGCGGCGCTCGTCGGAGCGGCTGCCGTGGGCCTCGCGGCATTGATCGCATGAGGCTCTTCTCGGGCCAGCGCGCATTCGTCCTGCAGCGCCTGAGCGCGCTCGTGGTGCTCGCCTATCTCGCCGCCGCGGCGCTGCGCGTCGCATTCGGCGCGCCGGTCACTCTCGCGCAATGGCAGGCCTGGGCCGCGCAGCCGCTTGGCGCCGCGCTGCTTCTGCTCGCCGCCGCGGCCCTCATCGCGCACGCGTGGGTGGGCGTGCGCGACATCGTGCTCGACTACGTTCACCTGTTCGCGTTGCGTCTGGGCGTGCTTGCCGCCGCGGTGGCCGGGTTCGCGCTGCTCGCGGCCTGGACCGGATTCATCGTGCTCTCCCATGCGCTTTAGGATCTACCGGTTCGATCCCGAGAAGGACGCGAGGCCCTATTTCAAGGACTATACGCTCGAGCTCGGTCCTTCGGACCACAAGGTGCTCGATGCGCTGGAGCGCCTCAAAGCCCAGGACGACTCGCTCGCCTACCGGCGCTCGTGCCGCGAGGGGGCGTGCGGCTCGGACGCGATGAACATCAACGGCCGCAATGCCCTCGCGTGCATCACGCCGCTCGAGGGCCTGCGCGAGCCGGTGACGCTCGCGCCGCTGCCCAGCTTCCCGGTGATCCGCGACCTCGTGGTCGACATGACGCAGTTCTTCGCCCACTACCACGCGATCCGGCCCTACCTCCTGAACGACGAGCCTCCGCCCGAGCGCGAGCGGCTGCAGTCGCCGCAGGAGCGGGAGAAGCTCGACGGCCTTTACGAATGCATCCTGTGCGCGTGCTGCAGCAGCTTCTGCCCTTCGTACTGGTGGAATCCGGACAAGTTCCTCGGCCCGGCGGCGCTGCTTCAGGCCGAGCGCTTCATCGCCGACAGCCGCGACCGCGGCACCGCGGAGCGCCTGGAATTTCTCGACGACGTCTACAAGCTCTACCGCTGCCGCACGATCATGAACTGCACCGAGGTCTGCCCGAAGGGCCTCAGCCCGGCGCGGGCGATCGAGCGAATCAAGATCGAGCAGCTGCGCCGGGGCTGACCGGCCGGCCTGGCCTGGCTGGCCGGGATTTGATGCGCATCAACCTTCGCCGCGCCCCGCGTCATATCGTGGCAGTGCATGGCACAAACGATCAAAGCTTGGCAGTGCATCGGCTGCGGCCGCGTCGAAGCGCATGCCCCATGCATCGGCATCTGCGAGGACCGGCCGGTGCGGCTGGTCAGCGCGGCGGACTTCGAGTCGCTCGAAGCGTTCGTCCGCCGGCTCGCCTCCAGCACGCCGCGGGACGGTCAATGGCAGCGCTCTTACCTCGCCCTGCAGCGCGAGGC
>DASPGR010000038.1:0-16587 GCA_035620515.1 Burkholderiales bacterium
ATCGAGCTGCACCAGAAGGATCTCAACCTCGCCCTGCAGGGCGCGCGCGCCATGGGCGTCTCGCTTCCCAATACCGCTACCGCGCAGGAGCTTTTCAACGCCTGCGTCGCCAACGGCGGCGCCAAGTGGGACCACTCGGCGCTCGTGCGCGCACTGGAGAAGATGGCGAACCACGAGGTCGCCCGCTAACGATCGGCGCGTCGCGGACGCTATAATTCCGCATTGGCGTGAGCGTCCGGAAGGCTCGAATGACGGCACCGGCGGAACAGATCGCGATCGACCTCGAGCGCCAGCGCGAGGTGGTATCGGTGCTTCGCACGTTCCTTCCGGCGGCGAGCGTGCTCTTCGCCCAGGAGGACGTGAAGCCCTACGAGTGCGACGGGCTCACCGCCTACCGCCAGGTGCCGATGGTCGTGGCGCTTCCGGAAACCGAGCAGCAGGTCTGCCGCATCTTGAGGGAATGTCACGCGCGCAAGGTTCCGGTGGTCGCTCGCGGCGCGGGCACGGGCCTCTCGGGAGGCGCGCTCCCGCTCGGCAACGGCGTTCTGCTCTCGCTCGCAAAATTCACCCGCATTCTCGATATCGATTATCCGGCGCGCACGGCCCGCGTGCAGCCCGGAGTGCGTAACCTCGCTATATCGGAAGCGGTCGCGGGGCACGGGCTTTTCTATGCGCCGGATCCCTCGAGCCAGCTCGCCTGCAGCATCGGCGGCAACGTCGCGGAGAATTCCGGCGGCATTCACTGCCTGAAATACGGCCTCACGGTGCACAACATACTCAGGCTCCGCGTCGCGACAATCGAAGGCGATATTCTGGAGATCGGTGCGGATGCGCTCGATTCCCCTGGATACGACCTCTTGGCACTGATGACCGGCTCCGAAGGCATGCTGGGCGTGGTGACCGAGGTGACGGTGCGATTGCTGCCGAAGCCCGAGTACGCCCAGGTCGTGATGGCTTCGTTCGACGACATGGGAAAGGCCGGCGACGCGGTCGCCAATGTGATCGCCGCAGGCATCGTGCCCGCCGGCTTCGAGATGATGGACCAGGCCGCAACGCGGGCTGTCGAGGGGTTTGCCAAGGCGGGCTACCGCACGGACGTGGCCGCGGTGCTGCTGTGCGAGTCGGATGGCACTCACGAGGAGGTCGCCGACGAGATCAGGCGAATCCAGCACGTCATGGAAACGAGCGGTGCCGTGCAGACGCAGGTTTCGCGTGACGAGGCGGAGCGGCTGCGCTTCTGGGCGGGGCGCAAGGCAGCATTTCCGGCCGCGGGCGCGATCTCGCCCGATTACTACTGCATGGACGGCACGATTCCGAAGAAACGGGTGGGCGAAGTTCTGCGCCGGATCGCGGAGATGGAAAAGAAATACGGGCTGCGTTGCGCCAATGTATTTCACGCGGGCGACGGCAATCTTCACCCCCTTATCCTCTATGACGCCAATCAACCCGGCGCCCTCGAGCGAACAGAGGCATTCGGCGCCGAGATCCTGGAGCTGTGCCTGGACGTCGGCGGCACGATCACGGGCGAGCACGGGGTCGGGGTCGAGAAAATCAACCAGATGTGCGTGCAGTTCACGTCCCCGGAGCTCGAGACGTTTCACGCGGTCAAGCGGGCGTTCGATCGTGAAGGGCTACTCAATCCCGGCAAGGCCGTGCCGAGCCTGCACCGCTGCGCCGAGTACGGGCGCATGCATGTTCACCGTGGTCAGGAGAAGTTTCCCGACCTGCCTCGTTTTTGAAGTTGAATGTCTGATCCGGTCACGCATCTGGCCGATGTCATCCGCGAGGCGGCGGCGCGAAAGCGCGCGCTGTGTATCCGCGGCGGCGGAACCAAGGATTTCTATGGAGGCGAGCCGCGGGGGGATGTCCTGGACACCAAACCCTTGCGCGGAATCGTGTCTTACGAGCCGACCGAGCTTGTGATCACTGCACGGGCCGGCACGCCGCTCGAGGAAATCGAGACCGCCCTGCGCGAGAAGGGCCAGCAGCTTGCCTTCGAGCCGCCGCATTTCGATTACCGGCCCGCTGCGCCTTCTGCAACGGGACCGGGGGGCCTGGCCGTGGTATCGGACGCGCCGCAGGAGAGAATCGCGACGCTCGGCGGCTGCGTTGCCGCGGGACTGTCGGGACCGCGGCGCGCGTACGCCGGTGCCGTCCGCGACTTCATCCTCGGCGTGCGGATCATGAACGGCAACGGCGAGGCGTTGCGCTTTGGCGGCGAGGTGATGAAAAACGTCGCGGGCTACGACCTATCGCGCCTGACCGTCGGCGCGCTTGGCACGCTTGGCGTCATCCTCGAGGTTTCGCTCAAGGTCCTCCCGATCCCCGCTTCGGAAGCGACATTGAAGCTCGCCGCCGGACCGGATGAGGCCATCAAGCTGATGAACCAGTGGGCCGGCAAGCCGCTGCCCGTAACGGCCACCGCGTACCGGGCCGGGAGTCTCGCGGTGCGGCTTTCAGGTTCGGCGAGCGCCGTGAGCGCGGCCGTGAAGAAGATGGGAGGAGAGGCGATGGACGCAGACCAGGCCGCCCGGTTCTGGAGCGACGTGCGCGAGCACCGCGCGCCGTTCTTCGCCGGCGATCAGGCTTTGTGGCGGCTGTCGGTCAAGCCGACGACCCCGCCGATGGACCTCGCCGGTCCGCAAATGATCGAATGGAGCGGCGCCCTGCGCTGGCTCCGGTCGGATGCCGATGCCGGAACGATCCGCGGGGCCGCCGCGCACGCAGGCGGTCATGCCACATTGTTTCGCGCGGCCCACAAGACGGTAGCCGCCTTTCATCCCCTCTCCCCTGCACTGGAAAGCATCCACCGCCGTCTCAAGGCCGCTTTTGATCCGGCGGGGATTCTGAACCCCGGTCGCCTCTATCCCGACTTCTGAACAGCGTCGAAGTTGCCTGAACATGCAGACGAACCTCGCCCCGTTCATCAGGGACACCGCCGAAGGTAAGGAGGCCGAAGCGATCCTGCGCAAGTGCACCCACTGCGGCATGTGCACGGCGACGTGCCCGACCTACCAGCTGCTGAACGATGAGCTCGACGGTCCCCGCGGCCGCATCTACCTCATCAAGCAGGTACTCGAAGGGTCGGCGCCGGGGCCCAGGACACAGCTTCACCTTGACCGCTGTCTCACCTGCCGCTCGTGCGAAACGACATGCCCGACCGGCGTTCGCTACGGACGTCTGCTCGAGATCGGGCGGCCCATCGTCGAGAAGCAGGTGGGTCGCACGCCGGCCGAGTCTGCCCGGCGCAAGCTCTTGCGCACGGTGATCCCCAGCCGGCGAATCTTCAATCCGCTGCTGGCTCTCGCGCAGCTCGCCCTTCCGCTGCTGCCGCAGGAATTGCAGCGCAAGGTGCCGCCACCCGCGGCTGCGGGAAAGCCGTGGCCCGCGGCCCGTCACGCGCGAAAGGTGCTGTTGCTCGAGAGCTGCGCGCAGGCGAACGTGTCGCCGGCGACCAACGCCGCGGCGGCGCGCGTTCTGGACCGCGTGGGCATCACGCTCGTGCGCGTGCCGAAAGGGGGATGTTGCGGCGCCGTGTCGCTGCACCTCTCGGCTCAGGAGGAAGCGCTCGGCTACATGCGGCGCAATATCGATGCGTGGTGGCCGCGTATCGAAGTTGGCGCCGAAGCGATTGTCAGCACGGCGAGCGGTTGCGGCGTCACGGTCAAGGACTACGGCCACCTCCTCGCCAGGGACCCTGCCTACGCCGACAAGGCGAAGCGCATTTCGGCATTGGCGAAGGACGTCAGCGAAGTCATCGCCGCCCAGAAAGACAAGCTGGTCGCCGGTCGCGCGTCACCGGTCACGAGCAAGCAGTCAGTGGCGTTCCACTCCCCTTGCTCGCTCCAGCACGGGATGAAGCTGCAAGGCCAGGTCGAGGCTTTATTAACTGCCCTTGGCTATGCGCTCACGCCGGTTCCAGATGCACACCTGTGTTGCGGATCCGCGGGCACCTACTCGATCCTGCAGCCCGAGCTGTCAAAGCGCCTGCTCGCCAACAAGATTGCCGCTTTGGAAAGTGGAAAACCGGCCGCGATCCTTACCGCCAACATCGGCTGCCAAATGCACCTTCAGAGCGCGACGAATCTGCCGGTGCGGCACTGGATCGAGGCGCTCGACGACGCCCTGACGCGATAGCGGGGAAAGGTGTCAGGAACCTTTTCCGGAATTGGCCTGTCCGCCCATCGGTCTGCAGAAAAAGGTTCCTGACACCTTTTCCGTTACGCGCTCTCGAATTCGCGGCGTTTCTGCGAACGCCAGTCGCCGAACGGCTGGAATGTCGGATCGCCCGAGATCCTTTTTCGCGTGGACTCCTCAATTTCCTTGTCGGAGAGCGAGAAGTCGAGCGCGACGCGGTGCGGCTGGGCAACGTACCACGGCGTATCGCAGAAGACCTCGAGCCGGTTGCCCTCCGGGTCCAGGAAATACACGGACCACGCGTTGCCATGATCCACCGGGTCGATCCCGTTGACCTTGTTGTCGACGAGATAACCGTGCATCGCCCTCACTTCCTTGAGGGAAGGCACGCGGAAGGTGATCTGGTTGATCGTTGAAGGCGTTCCTTCCTTCCGTCCCGTCACCATCACGATCTGGTGGTGATCCTTCGGGTCCTTGCTGAGGAAGGTCAGGCTCGGGCCGTTCTTCAGGTCTCCGGCGTCCATGACCTTGAATCGAAGCACGCGCGTGTAGAAGTCGCGCATCTTTTTCATGTCGGTGACAAAGATGCCGATATGGCTCAGCTCCCACCTGGGCAGGTCGGACATAGGCTCCTCCGTGCAATAAAGCGCAGTGGCCGCCGCCACTGTCGATGGCGCTCATGATACTGCGTCCGCGATTGCGATGGAACTCGACGTCCGTGAGCGGCGAACAGCTCAAGCCGGCCTTCACTGCGTGCAGTAACGACCCGGTCGATTGGGGTGCCGGGCCTTGTACTTTTCCGCCGACAGGCGTACGATGCGCGGCTTGTACTTTTCTGCGAAGGGGCGTACGATCGCGGCCGGCTTGTACTTTCTTGCGAAGGAGCGTACGATCGGCGGCATTTTGTACCGCGGAGTGCGCCACACATGCTCGATCTGAAGCCTTCCGCCACGTCGCGAAGCCTGGCCATCGCGCCTGGCGTCGAGCACGCAAGAAGCAAGGCCCCCGCTTCCCTGGCCGTCCCGATATACAAGGAGGAGCTCTGGACGAGCCGCCAGCGCCAGGGCAACGCCCTTCACGAGATCTCCTACCGTGGTTGCTTCAAGCCACAACTGCCGAACTATTTCCTCGAGCGGTTGAGCGCAGAGGCCGATGTTGTCTATGATCCGTTCAGCGGCCGCGGCACGACCGCGGTCGAGGCCGCCCTCCTCGGGCGGCGCGTCATCGCCAATGACGTGAATCCGCTGAGCGCCATTCTCACCCGCCCGCGGCTCGAAGTGCCCGACCTCACTGACATCCAGGTGCGGCTCCGATCGCTGCGCATCCGCGCCAGTGCAGGCGCCGACATCGATCTCTCGATGTTCTACAACCGGCGCACCGAAAGCGAGATCGTGACGCTGCGCGACTACCTTCGGCGCCGCCGCGAGGCGCGCGAGGAGGACGCCGTCGACCGCTGGATCCGCATGGTCGCGACAAACCGCCTGACCGGCCATTCGCCGGGGTTCTTTTCCGTCTATACGCTGCCGCCCAACCAGGCGGTGGCGCCGGACGACCAGCTGCGCATCAACCGCAAGCTCGGCCAGAAACCGCCGTATCGGGACACGCGCGCGCTCATCCTGCGAAAGTCTGTCCAGCTCCAGGGCCAGCTCTCGGCATCCGACCGCGAACGGTTGCGGAGCGCCGCCTCCCGCGCGATCTTCCTCTGCGCGGACGCTGCCGCGACGCGAGCGCTCCCCGCCAGCGGTGTGCAGCTGACTGTCACATCCCCGCCGTTCCTGGATGTCGTGCAGTACGCGCGCGACAACTGGCTGCGGTGCTGGTTCAACGGTCTCGACGCCGAGGCGATCGGCGAGCGGATCACGATGGCGAGGACGCCCGAAGAGTGGGCCGCGTCGATGTCGCGGGTCTTCGGGGAGCTCTACCGGCTCACCGCCCCGGGTGGCTGGGTCGCTTTCGAGGTGGGCGAGGTTCGCCGCGGCGCGATACGCCTCGATGAGATCGTTGTCCCGGTCGGCATCAATGCCGGCTTCGACTGCGGCGCCGTTCTCATCAACGCGCAGCGTTTCACCAAGACCGCCAACATCTGGGGCGTGGAAAATAATCGCCTCGGAACGAACTCCAATCGCATCGTGCTCTTCCGCAAGCCCGACTGATCACCGTCTCGCAAGGTAGTCGGGACCGAGCGCGTCGACGCCGGGGCAGCCGATGAGCGCGAGCACGCGGTCGATCTCGTCGCGGTAGATCTCGATCGCGCGCGCGGCGCCCGCTTCGCCCGCAATGGCCGTACCGTATAGCGGCGCTCGGCCGATCAGCACCGCGGCTGCGCCAAGGCACAACGCCTTCACCACGTCCGCTCCGCGGCGAAACCCGCTGTCGACCATGACCGTCAAGCGTTTTCCCGCCGCATCGAGAACCGACGGCAGCACCTCGATCGGCGCCATCGTGCTGTCGAGGGCGCGCCCGCCGTGATTCGATACGATGACCCCGTCGGCGCCGCAGTCGGCCGCGAGCACCGCGTCCTGCGCCCGCAGGATCCCCTTCACGATCAGGCGATGCGGCCAGATGCGGCGAATTGCCTTGAGGTCTTCCCAGGTGAGGGAATCCGTCACCATCATCGAGCGCCCCATGGGAAGCGCGGTGATCCGCTGCTTCACCTGCGCCGGGTAGTTCTCATAGCGCGGCATGCCGGTGCTCACGAGGTAGCGCGCCAGCACCGTTGCGAGCCAGCGCGGGTGCAGCATCACGTCGGTCACGTTGCGACGGGTAAAGCGGAACGGAACGGTCATGCCGTTCCGCAGGTTATATTCGCGTCCCGGCGGCACCGGGGTGTCCACGGTAACCACGAGTGCCTGGTATCCGGCCGCCCTGGCGCGCTCGATGAGCCCCTGCGACAGGGACCGGTCGGGCCACATGTAGATCTGGAACCAGAGGGTCCCGCCCGCCTGCTCGGCGACTTTTTCCATGGCGGTCATCGAGCCCGTGGCGAGCGTGAAAGGAATTCCGGCCGCTGCCGCAGCACGGGCTATAGCGATCTCTCCTTCAAACCAGTTGAGACCCGCCGATCCCGTCGGCGCGATCGCGATCGGCATCTTATGGCGGATGCCGAAAAGGGTGATCTCCTGGCGGCGGCGCGAGGTGTCCACCAGCGCGCGCGGAACGAGCTTGATGCGCTCGAAGGCCTCGCGGTTGTTGGCAAGCGCCACCTCGTCGCCGTTGCCGCGGTCCATGAACTCGAAGACGCCCTTCGGCAGGCGCCGCCGGGCGAGCTCGCGCAGGTCCGCGACGTCGTACGCCCCCAGTGTGCTCTGCGACCCATCACCCATCACTCGTCACGCTCCACCGAGCGGTCCGGCGGACTCTCCACGGTATCCCTCTCGAGCGCGAGGAGCGCCTCGAGGTCGAGTGTCTCGTGCAGCGCGTCCTGCTCGGCCTGCCTCGATGTGCCGGCGAGTGCCGGGACGGGCTTCCCCGCGGCCAGCGCCTCGTAGCCCTGCTTCATCGCCCGGTGAAACCACAGCGTAGGCGTCGTGACCGATATCAGCCGAAAACCGAGCGCGCCTGCGTCGTCGAGCGACATGCCGAAGCTCTGCAGCCCGTCCCCGGGCAGCGAGAACATGAGCGGCGGCCCGAGCCGCTCGCCCACGAAACGCATCTCCTCGGCGGTGCGAGGAGAGAGATAGATAACATCGGCCCCCGCCTCGCGGTACGCGCTCGCGCGACGCAGCGCATCGTCCATGCTGCTTGCGCGCACGCCGTTGGTCCGCGCGATGATCACGAAATCGAGGTCCTGGCGCGCATGCACCGCCTCGTGCACTTTCGCGACCATCGCCTCCTGCGGGATCATGTGCTCGATGCCGACGTGGTGATGGGCGCGCTTCGGAAGCACCTGGTCCTCGATCTCGATGGCGCAAAAGCCGGCCGCCTCGGCCGCTCTGACGGTAAACCCGACGTGCATCGGGTCTCCCCAACCGCAGGTCCCGTCAAGGATCAACGGCAGGCCGCATGCCGCCCGGATCTCGACTCCGGCCTGGACCGTTTCCGTGAGGCCGAGATTCGCCTCGAGCACCGTCTTCACATAGCCGAGCGGACCGCCGCCCAGGTAGAGCACCTTGAAGCCCGCCTGCTCAGCGAGCTTCGCGCACAGCGGGTTGAAAACTGCCGGCGCAAGATATGCCGCGTTCCCGTTGATGATGTCCCGGATCATGGTGAGCGAGTTCATGAGGGCGGATCCTTTCGGCTGGGCGCCCGCTCTCAACCCATGAGAAGCGCCGCGCGGCCGGTGACGAGTCCCTTGTCGAGCTGCTGATGAACGGCCTCCGCCTCCGCCAGCGGCACCTTGAGGTTCACCATCGGCCAGATCGCGCCGCGCGCGACGAGCTCCAGCGCATCGATGACCTCCTGCCGCGTGGCATAGCGGCTGCCCATGACCTCGAGCTCGTTCCTCTGGATCGTGCGATCGGCGTGGAAGCCCCGCCCCTGCCCGGCGAGCAGCATCAGCCGCCCGCCCTTGTTGAGGGCCTGGATCGCCGCCTCGGTCGTTTCCGCCGTGCATACGAAGTCGATCGCGACATCGACGCCTTTGCCGCCGGTCAACGCCCGCAGCTCATCGGCAACCTTTCCTTTCGACGCGTCGACGTTCGCGTGCGCGCCCGCCTTGAGGCACGCGTCGAACTTGGAAGCCATTACGTCCACGCCGATCACCGTCTTCGCGTGGGCCCAGCGCGCGAGCATCAGCATGTGCACGCCGAGACCGCCGCCCGCGCCGAACACGGCTACCGTATCGCGATACGAGATCCGGGCTCTGCGCACGAGCTTGACCGGTGTCGCGATCGCATCGCAGGTGACGCCGGCTTCGGCCGGGTGCTTGCGCCAGTCGAGACCGGCAGGCAGCTTGATGAAGTTCCGCTCGGGCAGCTTGATGTACTCGGCGTAGCCGCCATCGCAGTCGCGCCCGACGTGGCCCGCGAGGTTGTCGCACAGCGTCTCGCGATCGATGCGGCACCAATAGCATTGACCGCAACTGAGGTAGTAGTAGGCCGTGACGGCGTCGCCCGACTTGAGCTGCGTCACCCCGGCTCCGACCGCTGTGATCTCGCCGGTGATTTCGTGGCCCACTATCCTCGGGTACTTCACTGCATTACGCCCGGCGCGCGTATGGTGCACCGTCAGGCCGGCGCCGCAGGCGAGAACCTTGGCGACCGCCTCACCTGCTCCCGGAACCGGGTCAGGCACCGTCTCGAGCACAAACGGCGCGCCCTTCGCTTTCAGCACCATCGCTTTCACGTTTGTTTCCTCGCAACCCTCGGCGGTCTCGGCGTCTCGGCGGTTCCAGTTACAAACTATCAGTGGCCGCGCGCGGCCCCGCCCGGCAGCCACGCCGTCGGCGCCAGCGCCTGTTCCTCGCTGATGCAGTCGATCACGACCGGCTTCCCCATCGCCCAGGCCTTCGGCAGCAGCTCCTTCAGCGCGCCCGGTTTCTCAACGCGGAATGCCGCGCAGCCGAGCGCTTCCGCCACCTTGCCGAGATCGGCCTTGGTCTGGAAACGCCACATCTCGCCGGAGAGCGTATCGCGCTTCTCCTTGTAGGCCGCGCGCACGAGGGGTATTTCCTGGTTGAGCGAGCTGTTGTTGTTGATGACCACGACGAGATTGATGCCGTGCCGCGCTGCGGTTTCGAGCTCCGGGAGGTGATAGTAGGCTCCACCGTCCCCGGTAAAGCACACGACCGGCCGGTCGGGCAGCGCGCACTTCACGCCCATCGCGCCCGGCAGGCCCCAGCCGAGGGATCCCTCGCAACGGATGTAGCGCTGACCGGGCCGCGTGAGATCGATCATCTGGCCGGTCCACATGCCCGCGTGTCCGGTGTCCGACACGACCACCCCGTTGTCGGGCAGCGCTTCGGTGATCTCGCGACACAAACGCTCGGGCCGCAGCGGCACGGCATCCGAGCGCAGCATGGGCTCGGTCTTTGCGCGCCAGTCCTTCACCAGCTCGTGTACGCGGCTCGTCCATGCCGCCGCGCTGGCCGGCGCCTTGCGCTGAGCGGCGTCGGCCATCATGCGCAGCCCGACCTTGGCATCGCCCAACAACGAAACGGCGTTGGCGTAGTTGCGCCCCAGTTCGCTGCTGTCGATGTCGAGCTGAACCACGGGCGTGCCGGCGGCTGGGATTCTCCAGTTGGCGGTCACCTGTCCGCCGGAGTGGTTTCCGACGAAGAAGACGAGGTCTGCCTCCGAGACAGCCTGGTTCGCGCAGGCCCGGGAGTAGATGCCGACGACGCCGACCGACAGAGCATGGTTGTCCGGAATCGCGCCCTTCGCGGTGAGCGATGTGGCAACCGGTATCTGGAGCTTCTCGGCGAGCTCGACGAGCTCGCCCTGCGCCTGGGACTGAACCACGCCGCCGCCGGCCACGATGATCGGGCGCTGTGCACTGGCGAGCCGCGCGACGGCTTCGCGCACTCTTTCCGCCTCGGGCGCCGGGCGGAACGCCGGCACGCGTGAGAATTGCGGCTCGGCAAGAGGCCGAAGCTCGGCCTCGGTTTCGACGCCCTGCCCGTGCGAGCCGCGCAGCCGCAGGTGCACCGGACCGGGCGCACCCGAAGTCGCTGCGCGGAAACAATAGCGCAGGAGATCCGGCAGGCGCGTCACGTCGTCCACTTCCAGGCTCACTTTCGTGACGGAATCGAACTGGGTGAAATCCTCGACCTCCTGGTAGGCGCGACGATAGCGAGCGCTCGATGCAGGGCCGCCGGTGATCGCCACGACCGGAGAGCCCGCCATCCAGCTGTCGCGCAGGCCCGCAGCGAGATTTGACGCGCCGATCTGCTGCGCCAGGCAAACACCCGGTCTGCCGGCAGCACGCGCGTAGCCGTCGGCCATGTAGGCCGCCGCCTTCTCGCCGTGCGTCAGGATCTTGCGCACGCCGAGATCGTCCATCTCCGCCAGCGCCTCGAGCAATATCGTGGGCACGAAGAAAACATGCGTGACCCCGTAGCCTTTAATCATCTCCGCAAAGGCGCGCGATCCGGTCATTCTCGGCATAAGTCTGATTCCTCCGGTTGATTTCTGGTTCGCGGTCAGCGCTTCAGCCCGCGGCGACCCGTATTCCGGGCGCGATAGAGCTCCCCGCCCCCGGTTGTCAGATAGAGACTCGTCAGTCCGGGATCGCCGAACACGCATCGCATCGGCATGTCCGCGGGCGCCGGATGCGATTCCAGCACCGTGCCCTCCGGCGATATCACATGAACCAGCGGCCCGAGGCCCGCCTTCTTCCAGCCCGCGCAAGCGATGAGGTTGCCTTCGCCGTCCAGGCACATGCCCTCGATTCCGCGCTCCATGGGCGCGAACGCCAGCAACGACTTGCCGGGGCCGACGCTTCCGTCCGGACGAAGCCGATAGGCGAAAAGCTGGCACATGTCGCCGCGCTCCATGTCGCCGTCCGCGACGTAGAGCGTTGTCTCGTCCGCCGAGAGCAGCACCGCGCGCGGCCCAACCGTGTCGTGCGTGACGCGCGTGAGCGTCCCTCCGCGCATACCTTCCGGCTCGAGTCTCAGCACGGAGGCGTGATCGAGCATCGGATAGACCGGCGGGCCGTACGGGGGCTGCGCGTTGTGGGGATCCGTGAACCAGACGCGGCCTTTGGTATCGACGATCACGTCGGTCGGCTGGTTGTGATGCTGCCCGTCGATGAGATCCGGCGCCGACGCGGTCGAGCCGTCCTTCAGAAACCGCACGATGCGGCGCCCGCCCTCCTGCGCGCCGAAGATCGACCCGTCGGCGGCAATGGCAAGGCCATTGACGCGTCCGGTGTAGCGCCGGAACTCTTCGGCCTTGCCCGTCGCTGGATCGAAGCGCATGACGCGCTCCTCGCCCACGACGCTGAAAAGCAACCCGGCGCCATCCCAGGCAAGGCCCCCGGCCCGGCCCTTGTACGGCCCGGCGACTTTCTCGAAGCTCCAGCTCATCTTTCAGTCCTTCAGCGTGACGGCACCCCGGCCACGTTCAGCCGCGTGCGCACCACGGATCCGATCATCGTGATGTAGAACGAGCGCCAGTCATCATCGCCCCAGGCGATGTTGGTCGGATGGTGCCCGGGCGTCTTGATGCGCGCGAGCACCTTGCCGTCCGGCGCGTGCACGAAGATTCCTCCGGGTCCCGTGCAGTAGACGTTGCCCTCGACGTCGCATTTCATGCCGTCGGGCACGCCGCGCTCGGGGCTCGTGTACTGGTGGAAGATCCGTCCCTTGCCGAGGCTGCCGTCGCTCCTGACCTCGTAGACGCGGATCAGGCGCTCGCGGCTGCAACATACGTAGAGCAGTTTCTCGTCCGGAGAAAAGCACAATCCGTTGGGATAGACGAAATCGGTAGTGACGAGCGTCATCGTCTTGCCGTCAGGCGAGATGCGATACACACCCTGGATGTCGAGGTATTTCTGCAGATCGTCGCCGACCATCCCGACATTGAGCAGACCGCCGTGCGGATCCGTGAACCAGACCGAGCCGTCCGACTTGACGACGATGTCGTTGGGGCTGCTGAGCTTCTTCCCCTCCCAATGCGACGCGAGGGTCTTGCGCGAGCCGTCGTGTTCAAAGCGGAACACCGTTCGCCCACCCCATCCGGCAACGACGAGCCGGTTCTCGAGGTCGAGCGCGAGCCCGTTCGCCTTGACCGAGGGTTTCAATATCGCAGTCAGCTCACCGCCCGGCTTCCACTTCCAGATCGTGTCGCCGATGATGTCGGTAAAGAAGAACTGCTTGTTGCGCGCGTCCCAGACCGGGCCCTCCCCGAACAGCACGTCACGGGCAATGATGTCGAGCGAGTGCGACTTGCCGACAAGGCGCTCCGCGCCGGGCGCCAGCAGGTCGATTTCGATCTTCAGGTCGTCCAGCGATCCGTACATCCCCTCCCCTCCAGAATCCGCAAATCGTGAAACGCGAATGCGATCATCAACACCAAGCGCGCGCCAGCCGCCATTCCGATCGACGTCCGCGGGCAAGACGCGCGACGACCGGTAACGACCCTCGGAACCAGTGCGCGGTGGCCGCAGCGGCTTGTCCGCTAGGCCTTTTGGTACGTACCGATGAGCTCCGCCTTTTCGATGACGTGGCCTTTTATCGCCTGCTCGAGGTCGGCCTTGGTCGGATTCTCCATCGCCGGCAGAACGGTGTCCAGCGCGTAGAGCTTGTGGATGTAGCGGTGGCGGCCGATTGGCGGGCACGGGCCGCCGTAGCCCGTGCGTTTCCAGTCGTTCAAGCCTTCGAGCGTGCCGGGCGGGAGAGCGGAGGACCTGATGCCTTCCGCGAGCGATGAGGTGCCGGACGGGATGTTGTAAAGGATCCAGTGCACCCACGTCATCTTGGGGGCCTTCGGGTCGGGCGCGTCCGGATCGTCGACAATCAGCACGAAGCTCCTTGTTCCCGCAGGTGCTTCACTCCATGCAAGCGGCACGGACACGTCCTGGCCCTGGCAGGTGTAGCGCCTGGGAATCTCGCCATTGTGTTGGAAAGCGCTCGAGGTGAGACGCAGTGCCATCGGTGCCTCCGATCCACGGTCGACCTGCCGTATTGCCCTTCGAGCGCCGGCATGTGCTCGAAGTTCATCGCGGAGCGCGATCTGGCGTGTGCTAGTATAGCTCGCCGCCCGGCGAATCCGATTCAATTCCCGGCTCGCTCCTGAAAACGACGGCCACTCCCGAGGATCTTCGTGCCGATCAACTATCAGCGGCTCATCAACTGGAACATTCCCGAGGTCGAGCAGCACCTCGCCAAGCGCGACACGATTCTCTACGCGCTCGGTGTCGGGCTCGGAGCCGATCCGGACAATCCGGACGAGCTCAAGTTCGTCTACGAGGCAGGCCTTCAGGCGCTGCCGACGATGGCGACCATCCTCGGCTATCCGGGCCCCTGGCACGCGCACCCGGACACCGGCATCACGCGGAGCCAGGTGGTGCACGGCGAGCAGGGTTTCCGCATCCACCGCACGCTTCCCGTCGAGGGCGCGGTGACCGGTCTCACGCGCGTGACGGACGTCGTCGACAAGGGGAAAACGAGGGGAGCGCTCGTCATGACCGAATGCACCGTTCGTGAGAAAGCGACCGGATTCCCTCTGTGCACGGTGACATCGACGTCGTTCTGCCGCGCCGACGGCGGCTTTGGCGGCCCCGACGGTCCCGTGAAGACGCCTCATCCGCTGCCGAAATCGGCCCCGGAGCACGTGTGCGATCTGACGACCCTTCCACAGGCTGCCCTCATCTATCGCCTCTCGGGCGACTACAACCCGCTGCACGCCGATCCGGGCTACGCGCGCAAGGCCGGCTTCAAGAAGCCGATCCTTCACGGGCGCTGCACCTTCAGCGTTGCCGGGCATGCAATATTGAGAACGCTGTGCGGCTACGACCCGGCACGGCTCGTCGCGATGGAAGGCAGGTTCTCGTCCCCCGTCTACCCGGGCGAGACGATCCGCACCGAAATGTGGGTGGACGGAACAACCGTGTCGTTCCGGTCAACGGTCGCGGAGCGCGAGGTGACGGTGCTCGATCACGGCCTGGCGGAAATACGTTAACTCGGAAGGACAGCAACAATGGCAGGGATCGTGGAAGGGAAAGTGGTAGTGGTGACGGGCGCCGGGCGCGGAATTGGCGCTGCAATCGCGAAGCTGATGGGAGAACACGGCGCCAAGGTCGTCGTAAACGACATCGGCGTCTCGCTCGCCGGCGAGGGCGGGGACAAGGGGCCGGCCGACGAAGTCGTAGCGGAGATCAGGAGCGCCGGCGGAGAGGCAGTGGCCAGCACGGACAGCGTCACGGCCTTCGCTTCCGCCGCAAAGATCATTCAGTGCGCGCTCGACACCTTCGGCCGGATCGACTGCGTAGTGAACAATGCCGGGATTCTGCGCGATGTCATCTTTCACAAGATGACGGAAGACGATTGGGATTCCGTTGTGAACGTCATGCTGAAGGGTGCATTCAACATGTCCCGCCATGCGGCCGATCACTATCGCAGGCAGGAATCCGGCAGCTTCGTCCACATGACATCCACCTCCGGGCTGATCGGCGCCATGGGCCAGGTGAACTACGGCGCCGCCAAGATGGGCATGGTCGGCCTGTCGAAGAACATCGCGATCGACATGCAGCGCTTCAACGTGCGCTCCAATTGCATCGCGCCCACCGCCTGGACCCGCATGACCGCCTCGATTCCGCCCAAGGATCCGGCAGCCGCAAAACGCGTCGAGCAGAGGAAACAGGTCTCGCCCGAGCACAATGCGCCGCTTGCCGTGTTTCTGGCGAGCGACGCGGCAAAGGACGTTACCGGGCAGATCTTCTCCACGCGCAAGAATGAAATCTTCCTGATGAGCCAGTCGCGCCCGCTGCGCGGTATCCATCGTTCCGAAGGCTGGACTCCCGAGACCTGCGCGGAGCACATGCTGCCGGCGATGAAGAGCTGGTTCTTCCCGCTCGACAAGACGGCGGATGTGTTTCCCTGGGATTCCATCTAGCAAGCGTGATCGGTGATGGGTGATGGGTGATGGGACCCTATTCGGAAAATCACGTGTCTTCCACATGGTGAACGAATCCTGCGACGCACCACGCCCAAGGTTAGAATCCGTTCTTCCAGCCCCGCCTAAGCCTGCATGTCCTCGCTCCCCGCGCCCCGGCCTGTAGCGCATCCCGCGTCGGACCTCACGCGTTTTCTTGCACCGCGCGGAGTCGCGGTCGTGGGCGTCTCGCAGGAAACAGGCCGCATCGGCGGCCAGGCGCTGAAGCTCCTCACAGACTTTGGCTATACCGGAAAAATCTATCCGGTAAATCCCAAGTACAGTGAAGTCAGGGGCATCACCTGCTATCCCGACCTCGCCTCCGTGCCGAAACCGTGCGACGTGGCGCTGATTGCGCTCTCGGCGCAGCACGTCATCTCCCAGATCGAGCAATGCGGGAAGGCAGGCATTCCCTACGCGCTGGTGCTTGCCGGCGGCTTCAGCGAAGTCGGAGACAAGGGTGCAGCGCTCCAGTCGCAACTCGCATCGGCTGCGCGCGAAGCCGGGGTGCGCGTGGTGGGGCCGAATTGCCTGGGACTCATGAATCTGAAGGACGGGGCGCGCATCGGATTCGGCGGCACGATGCAGCTCACGACGCTCAAGCCCGGTCCCCTTGCGATGGTGACGCAAAGCGGGGGCTTCGGCTTCGGTGTCGTTGCGATGGCCTGCCATTTCGGGCTTGGCTTCAACTATGTCGTCAGCACCGGCAACGAGGCCGATCTCACCTCGGTTCCGCAACCGTGTGATGTAGCGCTGATCGCGCTCTCGGCACAGCACGTCATCCCCGCGATCGAGCAGTGCGGGAAGGCAGGCATCCCCTACGCCCTCGTGCTCGCCGGCGGCTTCAGCGAGGTCGGAGACAAGGGCGCGGCGCTCCAGTCGCAACTGGCAGCGGCTGCGCGCGAGGCCGGGGTGC
>DASPGR010000039.1:0-11658 GCA_035620515.1 Burkholderiales bacterium
CTTATCTTCAAGGGAAGGAAGGACTGGCGCGCTAACGTAGGCCTCGGTGGCGAGAACAGCTAGGGCGCCGTCGCTTGCGTACCTGGTCTGGGTGCTGCTCGCCGCCCAGACCTTCGGCACGATGGCGACGATGACGCTGCCCGCCGTCGCGCCCAAGGTCGCCGAGACCTTTGGCATCGACTCATCGCTGATCGGCTACCAGATCAGCATTCTCGCTGCCGCGATGCTGGTGTCGCTGACGCTCGGCAGCCAGCTCGCGGTACGCTGGGGGCCGTGTCGCCTCCAGCAGCGGGGCCTGATCCTGCTCATCGCGGGCTCATTCATCGCGATCCTGCCCCACGCCGCATTCATGTTCGGCTCGGCGCTCGCGCTCGGACTTGGCTACGGCGTGCTGACGACCTCCGCCTCGCATCTTCTCGCGCGTTTCGCGCCGCCCAAGCGGCGTAATCTGATCTTCTCTCTGAAGCAGACCGGCGTGCCCCTGGGCGGCGTCGGCGCCGCCGCGATCACGCCGGCGGTGGCGCTGGTGTTCGGCTGGCAATGGGCGCTGGCGGGCAACGCGGTCGTTCTGTGCGCGCTGCTCCCGTTGCTGGAACGCGGCCGGCCGCATTGGGACACGGACCGCGATCCAGCCGTCCGCATCAGCATCAATCCGTTCGCCGACGTCGTGGCCATCTGGCGGCACGCGGCGCTGAGGCTGCTCTCCATCGCCGGCGGCTGCTTCGTGATCGTGCAGATCTGCTTGAGCACCTTCACCGTCGTGTTCTTCGCGGAAGAAGTCGGATTTGGCCTCATTGAGGCCGGTATCGTGCTCACGGCCTCGCAGGTGGGTGGAGTCGCGGGGCGCGTTTTCTGGGGCTGGCTCGCCGACGTGACGCGCAGCTGCTTCGCGGTCCTCACCGTGCTGGCGGCGGTGATGCTCGCCGCGTGCATGCTCGCTTTCTTCATCACGCCGCGCTGGGCGCTCTTCGCCGCCTGCACGCTGTTCTTCGTCATCGGCTTGACCGCCAGCGGCTGGAACGGAGCCTTTCTGGCGGAAGTCGCGCGCCTCGCTCCGCGCCCGGCGATATCGCGCCTGACGGGCGGGTCGCTGGCCTACGTCAACGTCTGCAAGATGGTGGGTCCGATCGTCTTTACCAACATCTATCTCGCGAGCGGCAGCTACGCGCTCACTTTTGCGCTGCTCGCCGTGCCGGCGGGCGTAGGGCTCGCCTGCGTGCTGGCGGCGCGGCGCGGCGAGCTGCGCATTGCGGCCATGCCGGACGGATAGTTAAACTGTGCCCCACCTGACATGTCGCGAATGGCCATAGTGATCGTTTTCCTGTTGAGCGCGTCTCCCGCGTTCGCCGTGGTGACCTGTGATCAGCTCGTCGCCATTTCGCAGAGGGCGATCAGCGCGCGCGACGAAGGCGTCTCGCTCGCGCGCGTGCTCGCCGACACCGAAAGTGCGGAGCTGAAGCAGCGCTACTCTCCGACCGAGCTCGATTTCATCCGCCTCCTCATCCGTGAATCATTCCTGGGCGCCTACTCGCCCTACGATGTAAAGGATGCGTGCGAGGATGGAAGGCTCGCCATCCCCGTGCAAAAAAGTGAAAAGAAGGGCAAATGAGTCAGCAGATTCTTCGCAACCTGCTCACCGGAGTCGTGGCGCTCGCCGCAGCGGCTGCCGTAGCCCCCACGATGGCGCAGGAGAAGGGAAAAATCGAGGTGCTGTGGCTGGGGCATGCCGCTGCGCGCGTGACGACAGTGTCTGGCAAGGTGATCCTCATCGATCCATGGCTTGCGACAAACCCGCAGACACCGGCTGAATACCGCAAGCCGGGCGCGCTGGGCAAGGTCGATCTCATCCTGGTGACTCACGCCCACGAGGATCATCTGGGCGAGGCGCCGGCGCTGGCGCGGCGGTACAAGGCGCCGTTATGGGCGCCAGGGGGCCTCAACCAGACGCTGAGAACGCTGGGCGTGCTTCCGGCATCGCTCGCGCCGCTCATGAACCAGGGTGGCACGATTACGCCCTTCCCCGGGGTGAAGGTGACGCAGGTGCGGGCCGAGCACAGCTCAGAACTCCTGTGGACCAACCCCGCGACGAAGAAGAAAGAGGTTCATCCGGGTGGCGAGCCGGTTGGCTACGTGATCGAGCTCGAGAACGGGTTCAAGATCTATCACATGGGCGACACGGCGCTCTTCGGCGACATGAAGTTCATCGCTGACTACTACAAGCCTGACCTCATACTGATCCCCATCGGCGGTCGTTTCGGAATGGACCCCAAAGACGCTGCCTATGCCACGCGCGAATGGCTCAAGCCGAAGTATGCGATCCCCATCCATTACGGGACGCTGCCGGAGCTCACTGGCACGCCGAAGGAATACATGCAGGCGCTCGGAGCCGCGCCAACCAAGGTGCTTGCGATCACGCCCGGCGAGAAGCTGGCGTTCTGAGAGCTCAGTTCACGAGAAAGGCCGCCGGCAGGGCCCGTACTACCTCCTGGCGATAGACGAGCTGGCTCTGCGCCATGTCATGCGCGGCGCGATTGTAGGCGTCCGTCATGATCGCGCCGTGGTCGAGCAGATCATGATGCAGCGCCTGGGGGCGCGCGAGCATCGCGGTGAGCACTTCGCTGTGGCGCGGGGGTACGTAATCGAGTGTCACTGTCCGCGGGTCCGACATCGGACGCAGGCCGGCAACCACGAAGCTGTTGACGTGCGCGGAACCCGGCCAGTGCGGACGGTAGAGCGTGACATAAGGCAGCTCCGAGCGCAGGGTCGCAAGGAAGTGCGCATAGGTGTTCGGCACGTCAAGGTCGGCGAAGGTGTTGAAGATCGCAACGCCGCCGGGGCTGAGGCAGCTCCGCAGGTCCCGGAAAAAATCACGCGTGATCAGGTACTCGGGCGTGCCATCGCCGTAGAAGAGGTCGACCACGACGAGATCGAAGCGCCGGCCGCAATGACGCAGGAAGGTGCGCGCATCCTCGAGGTGCACACGCACGCGCCGCGCATCGAAGCCGAAAAATTCCTCCGCCGCCGTGATGGACGCGGGATCGATCTCGACCGCCTCGACATCGACGCCCTGCGCGGCAAGGCGTCCGGGCACGATGCCCGCCCCGAGACCCAGAACGAGCGCCGAGGGAATTCGATCGAGGTACGCGTGCGCAAGCGCCTCCAGCGCGTAGGTATAGAACGATAGCGATCTCCCGTCCGAGCGCACGGTGTTCTGGACGAGGCCGTCCTGGAAGTACATGCGCGCGAAGTGCCCGGTCTCGGGATCGGGATCGCTGCGGAGAATCTTTACCGTGCCGAAAAGCGAATTGAAGCGGGATTCGATTCGCCACGTCTGCCCGGCATAGCTTACCGGCCACATCCGGCCAATATAGGCGTCGGCCTGCCACAGCAGCAGCGCGGCGCAAAGTGTCGCGACGCCGGCGGCAATGCCGAGCTTGCCCCGGTCGAGCAGCGGCGCAGGCGGCCGCGCCGCTGCAGCGAGCGAGAGCAGTGCCAGGGCGAGCGCGACCGAGAGCGTCGCGGAGAAATTGCTGAGCACCGGAATCAGCCCGAAGGCGGTGACGAACACGCCGGCCACCGAGCCGATCGTGCTCACGAAGAAGACAGTACCCGCGCCGGCATCTCCGATCGGGCCCCTGCCGCGCGTGAGCAGCAGGGCGACAAGCAGCGGATTCATCGCCGAGGCGGCCACGAGCGGGACGAAAAGCAGCAGGAGGCAGGCGACGAAAGAACCGATGACGAGATCGATGCGCGCGAGCAGCGGAAAGAGATGCGGATACGCGAGGCACGCCAGCACGATCGCGAACGCGGCCACGGCCGGGAGGGCCGTATAGACCTGGGCAAGGCGCGCGGCCGAGACCGTCGAGTTGCCCCGGCCCCGGCTGAGCGCTCCTCCGAGCTTGTAGCCCAGGGCCAGGGCGACGAGCGTGATCGACAGGATCCCGGTCCAGATGTAGAGACTGACCCCGAAATAAGGGGTCAGGATGCGCGAGGCCAGGAGCTCGAGCGCCAGGACTGCGCCGCCCGATATGAAAATGATGCTGTAGAGGAGCATGGTCAGGAAAGCGTAAGCATGGGTGGGGGTATAATGCCGGACTTTCGATTTCGGGAATATAACCCGGGACCGCGCGGGCGGCGCGGCCTCCACCCCTTCCACCATGCCGGTACCGAGAACCTTGCGCCGGTCGTTATCGTCGCCGATCCGCGACACGCTGTGCCTCGCCTTTCTGGCAGCCGCCCCGGTTCTGCCGCTCGAAGCGGCCGAGCCCCGAGTTCCCTACGTGCCGACCCCGCAGGCGGTCGTCGACCGCATGCTTGAAATCGCAAAGGTCGGCGCGCAGGACTACCTGATCGATCTGGGCTCGGGCGACGGGCGCATTGTCATCACCGCGGCCAAAAAGTACGGCACCCGCGGCTTCGGCGTGGATATCGATCCCGACCGCATTGCGGAGAGCAATGAGAACGCGCGGCGCGCAGGCGTCTCCGATCGGGTCGCGTTCTATCAACGCAATCTCTTCGAGACCAGCCTCGAGGAGGCCACCGTCATCACCATGTACCTGCTGCCGCGGGTGAATATCGAGCTCCGGCCGAAGCTCCTCGCGCTGAAGCCCGGCACACGCATCGTGTCGCACGACTTTTCCATGGACACGTGGCAGCCCGATCAGCACGTCGTGCTGGAGACGCCGGACAAGTTTGGCGGCGCAGGCGGCAAGAGCGATATCTATTTCTGGGAGGTGCCGGCGCACGCTGCGGGCCGGTGGACCTGGCGCTCCGTGGTGGCGGGTAGCGAGCAGGCGTATGAGGTTTCACTGGAACAGCGCTACCAGGTGCTCTCGGGGATGGCCCGGGTCGGCGGTCGCTCGGCGAAGCTCGACCGCGCCCGGCTGCGCGGCGACGAGATCGACCTCGAATTCACGATCGACATCAAGGGCGCGAAGGTCAAGCACGTACTGGCCGGCAAGGTGGACGGCGACAATATCTCGGGCAGCGCGATGCTGACCGGGGACCGGCTCCGGTCGCAACACGATTGGACGGCACGGCGCATCGCGCGCGCGGCGGTGATGATCGATGACGCCGGCCGCGGGCGATTCGAGCCGCGCCCGCCCTCGCCGCATTGATGGTTCCGGGCCTTCGCGTCGGTTCGGCCTGCGTCCGCCTGGGCTGCGGCCTGTTGCTCCTCGCGCTGGCGTGCGGCGGGGCGGCACAGGATTTCGGCGACACGCCCTATGTCCAGACACCGCAAAACGTTGTCGACACGATGCTCAAGCTCGCCCGCGTGAGCGCGGCAGATTACGTGGTCGATCTCGGCTCAGGCGACGGGCGCATGGTGATTACCGCTGCGACGCGATACGGCGCGCGCGGATTTGGCGTTGACCTTGACCGGGGGCTGGTGAAGCTGAGCAATGCCAATGCTGCGAAAGCCGGCGTCGCAGACCGCGCCGTCTTCTACGAGCGCGATCTTCACGACACCGACGTGAGCCGCGCGACCGTCCTCACGATCTATTTACTGCCCGAGGTGAACCTGATGATCCGCCCGAAGCTGCTGGCGACACTGCAGCCCGGGACGCGCATCGTTTCGCATGATTACGACATGGGGAAATGGCCGCCGGATTATCACACTGAGATCGAGGCGCCGGGCAAGACAGTCGGAGCGGTCAAAACGAGCAAGATCTTCTACTGGGTGGTGCCGGCACATGCAGCGGGACGCTGGAGCTGGAGCGTGGAGGACGGCGGCAAGCACAGGGCTTTCGAGCTGGGCGTCGAGCAGAACTTTCAAAAGTTGAGCGGCACACTGACGATGGAGGGGCGCCGCGCGGAAATTCAAAGCGCCACCCTGCAAGGCGACCGGATCGAGGTGAAAGCCAGGGCCGGAGCGGGCGCGGACGAGACCCGATACGAGTTCTCGGGCCGCATCGTCAACCACGCGATCGAAGGCGAGGCGCGCATCAGTCGTGCCGGTAAAACGCGCCGGCTTCCCTGGAAGGCGGCTCGCGTGGAGCTGTGGGACCCTGCGCACTACGCGCTGCGCAATGTGCCGCCGTGCCAGGAGATGGGCGTGCCGTGCGGGCATTGAACGCGTTGGCCATCCACGCGTCGATTGCGCGGCGCAGCTCGGCTGCCATTGCCGCAGCGTTGTTCGTGTCGGCGGGGGTATCGGAGGGAGCGTCACGCGGGCAGCCGAGCCTCGATGTGCCGTTCGTGCCTACGCCGATGGTGGTGGTGGACGAGATGCTGCGGCTCGCGAAAGTCGGCCCGAACGACGTCGTGATAGACCTGGGCTCGGGGGACGGGAGAACTGTCATCACGGCGGCAAAGAAATTCGGCGCGCGCGCGGTGGGCGTGGAGCTGGATCAGCACCTGCTCATACAGAGCGAGGAGAGCGCGCGGCAAGCGGGCGTCGAGGCGCGGGTGAAATTTCTCGAGCAGGACCTCTTCAAGGCGGACCTCTCGGCGGCAACCGTCATTACGATGTACCTCTACCCGAGTGTCATGCACAAGCTGCGGCCGAAACTTCTCGCGCTTCGGCCCGGCACGCGTATCGTCTCCCACGATTACGACCTCGATGACTGGCGCCCCGATGTCAAAAGCACCATCCGGAAAGACGTCTTTCTCTGGATTGTTCCGGCGCAGGTGGCCGGGCGCTGGCAGATGAGGCTCGCGCTTCCGCCCGTCGAGCGACTGATCGAGCTCGACTTCGAGCAGCGCTTCCAGGAGCTTTCGGGCCATGCGCGCGTGAACGGCATGTCCGCGCCGGTGTGGGAGGCGAAGCTTGCCGGAACGGTGCTGAGCTTCGTCGTCATCGACGGCACCGAACCGAACGCCGAGGCGGGCCTTTATTTCGAGGGACGCGCGGCGGGCGACACGATCGAGGGGCGGGTCACGCGCGGGGTCGGGCAGGCCCGCGCTGCCGCACAATGGCGCGCCGTGCGGGTGGCGAGATGAGCCGCTTCGGATCAGGAACCTGCGTCGCGCTGAAGAGGGCGCTTGCGGCCATCTCGCTGGTTGCGGTCACGGCGGGCGTTGCAACCGCAAACGAGCCGCATGTACCGTACGTGCCGACGGCGCCCAACGTGGTCGAGACCATGCTCTCGATCGCAAACGTGGGGCCGCAGGACTACGTGATCGACCTGGGCTCGGGAGACGGCCGTATCGTCATCGCAGCGGCCAAGAGCCATGGGGCGCGCGGCCTGGGCGTCGAGCTCGACGAGAACCTGGTTGCCCGTGCGACCGAGAGAGCGAAGAAATTGGGCCTGTCGGATCGGGTCTCGTTCCATGCGGGCAACCTTTTTGTCACGGACATCTCGCGCGCCACGGTGCTGACCCTCTATCTCTTCCCATCGGTCAACCTGCAGCTGCGCCCGCGGCTTTTCTCGGAACTCAAGCCGGGCACCCGCGTGGTCTCGCACGATTTCGACATGGAGCTGTGGCAGCCTGACGCGCAGGTCACGGTGCCCGTACCGGACAAGCCTTATGGCGCCCCGGAAAGCCAGATCTATCTCTGGGTCATTCCCGCGAACGCCGCGGGCGCCTGGGCAGGAAGCATCTCTGCCGAGGGCGCCAGCATCGAATTTCGTTCGGACCTCAGGCAGACCTTCCAGGTGTTCTCCGGCACGGCGCGCGTGGGGACCGCGGCGGGGAAAATTCGTGGCGGGAGCCTGCGCGGAGCGTCGTTGCGCTTCATGCTCGATGCAGAGGTGGCGGGCCGCAGCGTCCGCTACGAATTCGAAGGCCGCGTGGAGGGCGACGCGATATCGGGCCAAGTGAGATCATCGGACGGGCCGACGCGCGATTGGCGGGCGAGGCGGGTCGAGCGCGCGGCGATCAACATCGCGCCGAAGCCGGCGGACTTATAACTTCATTGACTAAGGGCCAGAAATGAATCTCATTGCAAACCTGAGACGCACACTTGCGGTGGCGTTGCTCATCGCCGCGCCGGGGCTGCACGCGCAGGAAGGCGAAGGGGACGTTGTCTACGTGCCCACGCCTCAGGAGGTCGTGGACGAAATGCTGAGCATGGCGAAGGTCGGCCCCGACGATTACATCATCGATCTCGGCTCCGGCGACGGGCGGATCGTCATCACCGCCGCCAAGAAGCACGGAGCGCGCGGTTTCGGCGTCGACCTCGATCGCTATCTTCTCAAGAAGGCGAATGAAAACGCCCGCCTCGCCGGTGTCGCGGACCGCGCGCGCTTCTTCGAGCAGAACCTCTTCGAGACCGATCTCACGCCCGCCACCGTGATCACGAGCTATCTCCTGCCCGAGATGAATCTCAAGCTGCGACCCAAGATTCTGGGCTTGAAGCCCGGCACGCGCGTGGTGACGCATGATTACGACATGGACGAGTGGTTTCCCGACGCGCAGAAAGTGATGGATGTTCCGGGGAAAACGGTCGGCGACGAGGGGAAGAGCTACATCTTCTTCTACATCGTGCCTGCGAAGATGGCGGGCCAGTGGCTGACGCAGCTCGAGCACGGGCGAAATCGCGTCGTCTACGATTTCTTCTTCGACCAGGATTTCCAGTTCGTCGAGGGCATGGTGCGCGTCGGCACGCGCGAGGGAAAGGTGCCCGAGTTCAAGGTGGTCGGCGACAAGGTGGACTTCACCGCCCGCGTGCTGGTTGAAGGGCAGCTCCTCGCGCATCGCTTCAGGGGCGAGGTCAGGAACGACACGATCGAAGGCAGCGTCACGCTTGGCGAGGGCAAGACCCAGCGCACCCAGCCGTGGGTCGCCCGCCTGATCAAGGCCAAGGACGTAAGCGTCAGCGGGGACCGTCCCGCCCGCCAATATCGGCGGCCGGCGCAATGACGCAGCGCCATGATTCCGCCGCGCGGGGAGGCGCGCCGCGCCCGACGCTGACCGTATTCGACGCGGTGGCGATGATTGTCGGCATCGTCGTCGGGGTCGGCATCTTCAAGGCCCCTTCCATCGTCGCGGGAAACGTCGCGACGCCATCCGCCTTCATCGCCCTGTGGCTGATCGGAGGCGTGATCTCGCTCATCGGCGCGCTCTGCTACGCCGAGCTGGGCAGCTCGCATCCCAATGCGGGCGGCGAGTACTACTTTCTTTCCCGGGCCTACGGCGACTGGCTCGGATTTCTCTTTGCCTGGGCACGGATGACGGTCATCCAGACCGGTGCAATCGCGGCAATCGCATTCGTGTTCGCGGATTATGCGACCACACTGGTGCCGCTCGGGAAGCACAGCTCACCGCTCTACGCCGGCCTCGCAATCGTCGGTGTCACCGCACTCAACGTTGCCGGCACGACACAGAGCAAATGGGTTCAGAACGTGCTCACCACGGCGCTGGCGCTGACCGTGCTCGCGGTGGTCGCAGGCGGCCTCGGCGCGGCGCCGGTCGAGCCCGCGCCCGCCCCTGATCCGGCGAAAGCCGGGGCGTGGTTCTCCGGGCTCGCGCTCATTTTCGTGCTGCTCACCTATGGCGGCTGGAACGAGGCGGCCTATCTCACGGCGGAGATGCGGGACACCAAGCGCAACATCGTCCGGGCGCTCCTGATCGGTATCGTCGTCATCACGTTGCTCTACGTTCTGCTCAATACCGCCTACCTCAATGCCCTGGGCCTCGCCGGAATGCGAGACTCGAAGGCGGTCGCGGCGGACCTCATGCGCGCAACCTGGGGCGAGGGAGGCGCATGGCTGCTGTCCATCGTCGTGGTGTCGGCAGCACTCTCCACGCTCAACGCGACGGTATTCACCGGCGCTCGCACGAACTACGCGCTGGGACGGGATTTCGCGATATTCAGCGCGCTCGGGCGCTGGAGCGAGACGGCGGCCGCCCCCGTCAATGCGCTGCTGGTGCAGGGCGCCATCGCGCTGGCGCTTGTCCTGCTCGCGTCATTCACACCAGACGGCTTCCAGACCATGGTGGCCTATACGGCGCCGGCATTCTGGCTGTTCTTCATGCTGACCGCGATCTCGCTCTTTCTCCTGCGTCGCCACGCGCCGGTGAACGCCAAGCCCTTCAGGGTGCCGCTCTATCCGCTAACGCCGCTTCTTTTCGTCGGCGCGTGCGGCTTCATGCTGTACTCGAGCTTCAACTATGCGATGAGCCTGGATCCGGGCAGCATCGGAGCCATCATCGGCATCTGCATGGTGTTCTCGGGGATCCCGGTGCTGCTGTGGGCCAGGCGGCGCGCCAACGCGCAGGGGTGAATATGCCTGAAACCCAGACCCGCGAGACCCGGGGCTTCCAGGCCGAGGTCAAGCAGCTCCTTGACCTCATGGTCCACTCGCTCTACGGCAACAAGGAAATCTTTCTGCGGGAGCTGATCTCAAACGCTTCCGACGCGTGCGACAAACTCCGGTTCGAGGCGCTGACCGACAAAGCGCTCTACGAGAACGAGCCCGAGCTCGGCATTCGCGTGAGCTTCGATCCCAAAGCGCGCACCGTGACGGTGTCGGACAACGGCATCGGCATGTCGCGGCAGGAGGTGATCGACAATATCGGCACCATTGCCAAATCGGGCACGCGCGAGTTCTTCCAGAACCTGACGGGCGACCAGGCAAAGGACGCGCACCTGATCGGCCAGTTCGGAGTCGGGTTCTATTCGTCGTTCATCGTGGCGGACAAGGTGACGCTCACCACGCGGCGGGCGGGGCTTACGCAGGAGCATGGGGTGCGATGGGAGTCGGACGGAACCGGCGAATACACGCTCGAGACGGTCGAGCGCGAGGCGCGAGGGACCGACGTCACGCTGCACCTGCGCGAAAGCGAGGACGAGCTGGCGAGCGCGGAGCGACTGCGCTCCATCATCCGCCGCTATTCGGATCACATCACGCTGCCCATCGTGATGAAGAAGGAGGAGTGGGACAAGGACAAGCGCGTCTACCGCACCACAGGGGAGGACGAGACGGTCAACCAGGCGAGCGCGCTCTGGGCGCGTCCGAAGAGCGAGATCACGGACGAGCAATACCACGAGTTCTACAAGCACGTGGCGCACGACTTCGAGGCGCCGCTTGCCTACTCCCATCACCGCGTGGAAGGCACCAAGGAATACACGCAGCTCCTCTATATTCCGTCCCGCGCGCCGTTCGACCTTTGGGACCGCGAGCACCGGCGCGGCATCAAGCTCTACGTGCGCCGTGTTTTCATCATGGACGACGCCGAGGATCTGATGCCGTCGTATCTCCGCTTCGTGCGCGGTGTGATCGACTCGGCGGACCTTCCCCTCAACATCTCACGCGAAATCCTGCAGGAATCCAAGGACGTGGAGATGATCCGCGCGGGCTCGGTGCGCCGGGTGCTCTCCATGCTGGAGGACCTGGCGGAAAAGGATAAGGAGAAATACGCGATCTTCTGGAAGGAATTCGGCCGCGTGCTAAAGGAAGGCGCGGGCGAGGACGTCGGTAACCGGGAGCGCATCGCGAAGCTGCTCCGCTTCACGTCGACCCACACGGATTCGGAAGAGCAGAACGTTTCGCTCGCCGACTACGTCTCGCGCATGAAACCCGAGCAGGACAAGATCTATTACGTCACGGCGGACAGCTTTTCCGCGGCGAGGAGCAGCCCGCATCTCGAGGTGTTCCGCAAGAAGGGCGTCGAGGTGCTCTTAATGTACGACCGCGTCGATGAATGGGTCGTCTCCCATCTGACCGAATTCGAGGGCAAATCGCTGCAATCGGTCGCGAAGGGCCGCCTCGA
>DASPGR010000040.1:0-4159 GCA_035620515.1 Burkholderiales bacterium
ACGCGTCGCCATCGTCGAGTCGGCACCGAAGGCCGACGGGCGCGGGCACCAGTACAAGCTCACGTCCGCTGGCCACGACCTCTTCGCAGTCTGCCAGTCGCTCGGCGAGTGGGGTGCGCGTTGGCTCGAGATCGCGCCCGAGAACCTCGACCCCTTTGTGGCCCTTTGGTCCATGTGCAACGCGCTCCGCCGAGACCGGCTCCCGGATCGACGCGTCGTCATCCGCTTCGACTTTACCGGCCGCCCGCGCCGTGAACGCTATTGGCTACTCATCGAACTCGGAGACACCGAGATCTGCAAGACGAACCCCGGCCTCGACGAGGACCTCTACGTCACGGCGGACGCCGAAGCCTTCGTCAAATGGCACGCCGGCCAGCTCACCTGGGCCCAAGCCACCCGCGAGCGCCGCATCAAACTCGACGGCTCCCCGTCGCTCGTAAGAGCCTTCCCAACCTGGAACGCCCGCAGCATGTTCGCCCACATCAAGCCGATCTCCCGCACCGCCACGGGCCCTGCAGGTTGACATCCTCGACGCGGCCTCCCACTGCGGCGGCAGTGTCCAGAGGATCTGCGCCACCCACTCCATCGGGAGGTCGCAAGCGCTTCAGGACGCGGGAAAGTGCTTCTCCAGAAATGAGAAGAAGAGGGGATTGAACTCGGCGGGGTTCTCTGCCCAGGGATAATGTCCTGATCCGGAGACAACGCCGAACTCGCAGCCCTTGATCATGGCCGCGACTCGCTTCATCCCGGCCGGGTGGCCGACCTGGTCGACTTCGCCCGCGACAAGCAGAGTCGGCACCGACACCGCCTTGATCGCGCCGACCGCATCGGCTTCGGGGTAGGTCTGGACCGCTTTGACCGCCGCCTTGACTGTATCCGGTGGCGTGCGGGAAGCCCAGTGCCGCACGAGGTCGACCTCAGGACCGGCCGAGGCCGGCCCCAGCATGGAATTCACCACCATCAGGTTCGCGGTGATCGGGTCGGTGCCGGGCGGGGGAGGCGCCGTGCGCCTGCGGACGAACTCGTCCTGCTCTTCCTTGGTACGGTTGGCGAAGTAGCCGATCGTCGAGGCGATCACGATTCCGTGCACCAGGTCCGGGACCTTCAATCGGATGCGCGGCGTGATCTGGCCGCCCATGCTGTGGCCAAAAAATACGTTGCGCTTCGTGGCCTGCACCTTAACCAGGCGCGCCGCCGCTTCCGCAACGACATCGAAGCTGAAATCGGCGGGCAGGGGCGAAAGACCGTAACCGGGCGCATCCATGGCGACGACACGGTAGCCTCTCGCGAGCAGGCGTTCAGTGACGTAGCGCCAGTACTCCTTCGAGCCGTAGATCCCGTGCAGGAGGAAGACGGTGACGTCGCCTGCCCCTGTTACCTGGTAATCCGGCATTCTGTCGTTCATCGCTCGTTTCTCCTTTCGTCGCTGCCGCGCGGCGCGCTCGTCGAGCCTCGCGAGCGGTAGAGCCGGTCAAATCCAGCCGACGCTCCTCGCCCATTGAGCGCGCCGGCGCCGGTATTCATCAAAGTCTGGCGGCCGCCCGCCGCCCTCGGCGCGGATTTCCGAGCGATGCCGCTCGAGGTCGTTCTTGAACGGCCGAAGCCCGACGGTCTGCCGTCTCGCGTCGAGGCCCGACGGGTCCTCGATGTCGCATGCGAGCTCGCCCCGCTCGTTCCAGTCGAGAACCGTGCCGTAGACCTGGGGCTTCATTTCGTTGAAGCGGATGCGATCGGTCAGGAAGGCAAGCTGCTGTTGTGGCGCGTCTGCCTTCCGGACCGCTTCAGACAGCAGGTCATGAAATTTCCGCTGCAGGCCTGGCGTGCAGATCGAGTGCTGAGCGACCAACCACGCTGCCCGGCAGCCCTCTATTCCAACCGCCGCGACACCGGGCCAGCCGTGCTTCGAGACGATCCGGTCGAGCGTCTCGGCATTCTCGCGGTGCACCTGTTGCATCTCATCCGCATAGCCGCCATAGAGCTGTCCGGCCTTCTGCAAGCGCGAACGGGTATCAAAGTCTCGCCGCTGCATTGCCAGAAGCTCCTGCAGCAGCAGCTCGTTCACTTGCTCTTTCTGAAAATGCAATGCTTGGTGTAGTCCCCCGCCTCGTTGGCGGTCCAGTCGCCTTTCGGCTTTTCATCCATCTTCTTGCACCACGCCTCGCTGCCCACTTCCGGCGAGCAGCCGGGCAATGCGGCAAGAACCACGATCGCTGCAGCAACTGACAATACGCGTTTCATTCGTTCAATCTCCATGCCGGTCAACGCAAAATGAACGGATTCGGCACCTCCGTCGCCGTCGAGATCCACACGCTTTTCACCTGCATGTAGTCCTTGATCATCTCCTGCCCGCTCTCGCGCCCGAGCCCGCTTCGCTTGTAGCCCCCGAACGGCGAGAGATAGGACACTGCGCGGTAGGTGTTGATCCATACCGTTCCGGCCTGCAACCGCTCCGACAGCGTGAGCGCCCTTCGCATGTTCTGGGTCCACACGCCCGCCGCGAGGCCATAGACGACGTCATTGCCGATGGCGACAGCTTCCTCCTCATCCTCGAAGGGAATCACGGACAGCACGGGACCGAACACCTCTTCCTGCGCGATCCGCATCGAGTTCTTCACGCCGGTGAAAATCGTTGGCTCAACAAACCAGCCGCTGCCGCATTCCGGCCGGCTCGCGCGCCCGCCGCCCAGCACCGGCTTCGCGCCTTCGCCGCGCGCGACGTCGATGTAATCGAGGATCTTCTTGAACTGGGGCGGGTTCGTCACCGGGCCGACCTGGGTCTCCAGGCTCATCGGGTCACCCATCTTCGCTGTGCGCGCAAAAGCGACGAGCTTCTCGACGAACTCGTCGTGAATTGAACGCTGCACGAGTAGCCGCGAGCCGGCGATGCAGGTCTGCCCGGTCGCTGCGAAGATTCCGGACACGACGCCCTTGATGGCATTCTCCATGTGCGTGTCATCGAAAACGATGTTGGGCGATTTTCCTCCGAGCTCCATGCTGACGCGCTTCAGTCCCTTGGCGGCGGTCTGATAGATAAGCGTGCCGGTGCGGTCCGATCCGGTGAACGCGACCTTGGCCACAAGCGGGTGCTCGACGAGAGGCATGCCGACATCCGGGCCGAAGCCCGTCACGACGTTTACAACACCCGGTGGGAAGCCCGCCTGCTCGATCAGCTTCATGAACTCGAGCGAGGAGGCGCACGTGAACTCGGAGGGCTTCACGACCACCGTGTTGCCGGCGGCAAGCGCCGGGGCGAGCTTCCACGCGAGGAGGAGGAGCGGCGAGTTCCACGGAATGATCGCGGCGACGACGCCGAGCGGCTCATAGCGCGTGAAGTTGAGCATGTCGGGCTTGTCGCTCGGGATGACATGCCCCTCGACCTTGTCCGCGAGCCCGCCGTAGTAGTAGTACCACTGCGCCATGTACGCGGTCTGCGCGCTCATCTCGGCATAGAGCTTGCCGTTGTCGCGCACCTCCACTTCGGCGAGGAATTTCGATTTCTCGCCGATGAGATCGGCGAGGCGTCTCAGGAGAGCGCCACGTCGCGAAGGGGTCAGCTTCGGCCAATCGCCGGTGGTGAAAGCCTTGTGTGCCGCCCGCACGGCGCGGTCGGCATCCTGGGCGTTGCCTTTCGGCACCAGCGCCCACGGCTTTCCGGTGAAGGGATTGTCGCTCTGGAAAGTCTCGCCGGAGGCGGACTCGACCCATTCGCCCCCGATGAACATCTTGTACCTGGTGAGCGTGCCGGTTGGGGTGTCCATTTACGACCTCCTGAACAAGGGCGTGAACTTACTCGTGCGCTTTTGCGCCGAGGAGCGCCTCGCGAAAACGCGTCTTGAGCGTAGCACCGTCGCGCACGGGCAGCACCATCGGCGCGGGCTGTGTGGTCACCTTGATCGCGGCAAAAACCGGCCCGGGCTGTCGGTAGAGGCGCGGAATCCAGCTTCTCAGCTGGGCCGCGGAGTAGACGGTCCCTGCAGCCCGGAAGGCGGATGCCTTCGCGACACCAGCCAGTTCGACGCCGAGGCGCGTGTGCGTCAGCTGCATGCCGGTCTCGCCGTAGCGCTCGTTGTCCAAAACGACGACCGCAAGGTTGCGCGGCTGCTGCACGCCGATCGTCGCAAGAGAGCCGAGGCCCATCAGCATTTCGCCGTCGCCCGTA
>DASPGR010000041.1:0-9369 GCA_035620515.1 Burkholderiales bacterium
GATGCGCGAGACGGCCACGCAGCTCAACACCCCCGGGCTCGCCCTGTCGTCAATGCCGGGCGTGCACGCCATGACGGACGTCACAGGATTCGGGCTGCTCGGCCACCTCCTCGAAATCTGCCGCGGCTCGAAGCTATCGGCGCGGCTCGACTTCAGCGCCGTGCCGTTGCTCTCGGCAGCACGACACTTGGCGGAAGCGGGCTACAGCACGGGCGCCGGCGATCGCAACTGGTCAAGCTACGCCCCATCGGTCGAGCTGCCGGCGGCGAGCCCCGTCTGGCACCGCAAGATGCTCACCGATCCGCAGACGAGCGGCGGGCTGCTCGTCGCCTGCGACCCGGCAAGTGCACCGACGGTCCTGGAAATCTTCCGGGCGCAGAACTTCATACAAGCGGCCATAATCGGATCGCTCGTCGGGGGCGAGCCACGTGTGGTCGTGCGCTGACTACGGTTTCTTGAGCAAAGGCTCGAGCTTCGGCCAGACGTTTTCAAGGATTCTCGGCTGGGCCGCCGCGCTCGGGTGGATGTTGTCCTCCTGCATGAGGTCGCGACGCTCGCCGACGCCCTCCAGGATGTAGGAAACCAGCGGCACCCGATGGCGCTTGGCAACTTCGGCGAACGCCGCCTCGAACTCACGCACATAGGGCGCACCGTAATTGGGCGGGACCCGCACGCCGACGAGAAGCACGCGCGCGCCGCGCGCCTTTGCGCTCTCGACGATGCGCGAGAGGTTGTCCTTCATCTGCGACACGGGAAGACCGCGCAAGCCGTCATTGCCGCCGAGCGCAACCACGACAACGTCGGGCCGCGTGCGCGCGAGGAGCTCCGCGATCCGCACCGCTCCGCCGCTCGTTGTTTCGCCCGAAATACTGGCATTCACGACGTTATAATCGAACCTTTTTTGCCGCAGACGCTCTTCTAGGAGAGTGACCCAGCCCTCACGCGGGCCCATCCCGTAGGCTGCGGAGAGGCTGTCGCCAAGGACGAGCAGCGTTGCGCCCTGAGCGCACGCGCTGAGGACGAGCAGGAGAACCGTTGAGACCAACTGTTTCATGAGCGAGCACCCAGGCGAGCCGATCGTCTTGGCCTCGGGACTGACCAAGATCGTCCCGAACGGCGATTCCACATTGACGATTTTGCAGGATATTGACCTCGCGGTCATGCCCGGAGAAGCAGTGGCCGTGGTGGGGGCGTCGGGCTCGGGAAAGTCGACGCTCCTTGGTCTCCTCGCGGGGCTCGACACGCCGTCGCGCGGATCGGTCCGGCTCGACGCGACGGATCTCTTCGCGCTGGACGAAGACGGGCGCGCGGCGCTGCGGCAGCGCCTCGTCGGCTTCGTGTTTCAGTCCTTCCAGCTGCTCGCGCCGTTGACCGCGCTGGAGAACGTGATGGTGCCGCTCGAGCTCGCCCGCCGCAGCGACGCCCGGGACCTCGCACGCGCCATGCTTGAGCGGGTCGGGCTCGGCGACCGGCTGAATCACTACCCGAAGTACCTCTCCGGCGGCGAGCAGCAGCGCGTTGCCCTGGCGCGCGCGTTCATCATCGAGCCGAGGGTGCTCTTTGCCGACGAGCCCACGGGGAATCTCGACGCTTCAACGGGGGCCGGAATCATCGACCTCCTCTTCGAGCTCAACACGGAGCATGGGACGACGCTTGTCCTCGTCACGCACGATGAGATGGTGGCGCGCCGCTGCACGCGGCAGATCCGGCTTGCCGGCGGGCGCATCGTCGATGGAGAAGCGTGATGGCGCGCTTCGCAATGTCGCTTCGCATGCTGGCCCGCGACTGGCGCGCGGGTGAGCTGAAGCTTCTGGCGCTCGCGCTCGTCGTCGCCGTGACGAGCGTGACGAGCGTGTCGTTCTTCGCCGATCGCGTGAGGCAGGCACTTCTTCGCGACGCGCACCAGCTGCTGGGCGGCGACCTTCTCATCACCGCCGACCATCCACTCGATCCGGCGTTCGCGGACGAGGCGCTGCGGCGAGGTCTTGCGGTCGCTTTCCGCACACGCTTCATCAGCATGTCCCGGCGGGGCGAGGCGGCGCAGCTGACCGGCGTCAAGGCAGTGACGGAGGGCTATCCCCTGCGCGGAAGGCTGCGGATTGCGCAGGCGGCCAATGCCCCCGACGCCGAGGCGACGGGCATACCGGCCAGGGGAACTGTGTGGATCGACGAGCGGCTTGCCAGCGCGCTCGATGCGGCCGCGGGCTCACGCCTCGAGCTCGGCGCGGCGACGTTCACGGTGTCCGCCATCATCACGCTCGAGCCGGACCGCGGGGTGAGCTTCTTCAACCTTGCCCCCCGGCTCATGATGAACGAATCGGATCTGCCCCAGACGGAGCTGATCCAGGTCGGCAGCCGCGTGCGCTACGCGCTGCTTCTCGCAGGCGAGCGCGAGGCGGTGGACGAGTATGAACGCTGGGCCAAGGCGCGACTCGGTCGCGGAGAGCGCATGCAAGGACTGGAGTCCGCGCGCCCGGAAATCAGGGTGGGGCTCGAGCGCGCCCGGCAGTTCCTCGGGCTGACCGCATTGCTCGCGGTCATGCTGGCGGCCGTTGCGATCGGGGTTGCGACGCGCCGCTACAGCCAGCGCCACCTCGACAACTACGCCGTCATGCGCTGTCTCGGCGCAAGCCAGCGGCAGCTCTTCGCGCTTTTTGCCTGGGAGTTCGTCGCGCTTGGAACGATCGCGGCCGTGGTGGGCTGCGCGCTTGGCTTCGCGACGCAGCAGCTCCTCTCCGGCGGGTTGACCGAGTTCGTCGCCGTTACTTTGCCGCCACCTTCGGCGCTCCCGGCTGTCCAGGGAGTCCTGCTGGCCTTCGTGCTCCTGCTCGGTTTTGCGCTGCCGCCTCTGCTGCGGCTGAAGGATGTGCCCGCGCTGCTCGTACTGCGGCGCGACATCGGGCGTCCCCGCGAGCGCCAGCTGACCGCTTACGCGCTGGGCCTTGCCGCGCTGGCGGGTCTCATTTTCTGGCAGGCAGGCGATGTGAAGCTCGCAGCCTACGTGCTCGGCGGCTTCGCAGCGGCGGCGATCCTCTTTGGCGCTGTCAGCTATGGCGGCCTGCGCGTGGCTGCACGAGCCGGACGGCGGGGCGGCATCGCCTGGCGCTACGGTTTTGCCAATCTCGGGCGCCGCGCGAGCGCGAGCGCGATCCAGATCCTTGCCCTTGCGCTCGGACTGACGGCGATCCTGCTGCTCACGGTCACCCGTGCGGACCTACTCGCGGCATGGCGCGCCAAGACGCCTCCCAATGCGCCCAACCGCTTCATCCTCAACATCCAGCCGGAGCAGCGCGCGCCCATCGCGCGCTTCTTCCGGGACCGCGGCCTCCCCGAGCCCACGATCTACCCCATGGTGCGCGGGCGTCTCGTTGCGATCAACGAGGACCGCGTGAGCGCCGAGCAGTATGACGAGCTGCGCACCAGGCGTCTGGTCGAGCGCGAGTTCAATCTCTCCTACATGGACACTCTGCCGCCTCACAACCGGATCGGCGCAGGCCGGTGGTTCACTCAGGAAGACCGTGCACGGGGCGCGTTATCGGTGGAGGAGGGGATCGCGCGCACGCTCGGAATCGAGCTGGGTGACCGCCTGACGTGGTCGATCGGCGGGCGGATCTTTACGGCGCCGGTCACCAGCATCCGGGGACTCGACTGGGACTCGATGCAGGTCAATTTCTTCGTCATCGCCACTCCGCCGCTGCTCGAGCCGTATCCGACAAGCTATCTCACGAGTTTCCATCTGCCGGGCACTGATGCGCCGGCGATGGGGGAGCTTGCGCGTGCGTTTCCAAACCTCACGATCGTCGACATGAGCCTCATCCTGCGCCAGGTTCTCGGGGTGATCGAGAAGGTCGTGCAGGCGGTCCAGGTGGTCTTTCTCTTCGCGCTTGCGGCCGGGCTGCTCGTGCTGTTCGCAGCAATGATGACCACCGAAGACGAGCGCGTGCGGGAGGCGGCGCTGTTGCGGGCGCTCGGCGCAAGCCGGGCGCAGGTCGCTGCCGCGCAGCGCATCGAGTTCATCGCGATCGGGCTCATCGCGGGGCTTCTGTCGGCCGTGGGCGCCGCCGCCATCGGCGCATTGATCGCGGGTCGGGTCCTCTCCCTTCCCTACACTGTGAGCCCGTGGCTGTGGGTGCTCGGACCGGCGCTCGGCGCGGCCTGCGTGGCGCTGCATGCCCTTGCTAGCGTGCGGGCCGCGCTCGCGCGCCCCCCTGTGGCGGCGCTGCGGGAGGCCGAATAGCGCGCGCAAGACGGTATACTTGTACAACTTGGCATCCGCGCTCGACATCGCGATCGGGATCGGCCTCCTGGCGCTGCTGGGACTGGTCGTCGCCCTCTACCTCAAGCTCGCGTCGCTCGAGCGCTCCCGGACGGCCCAGCAGGGAGAGCTCCTCGAGGAGAAGCACCGCGCGATGCTGCGCGACCTGCACGAGGGCCTTTCGAGCCAGTCCGATCGCGTGGGGACGGTCGTCGGCGAGAGCTCGGAGCGCCTGCGCGCGCGGGTCGCCGACGAGCTGACGCAGACGCGCGAATCGGTGCATGCGCTCCAGCTTGCGCTGGCGCGCAGCCTTTCGGAGAGCCGCGAGGCGATGCTCGTGCGGCTCGCGGAAACGACCCAGTCCCTGACCGGAAAGGTGGACGAGCGCCTCGAGCAGATCGCGGGCAAGGTTAACGAGCGCCTGGACGAGGGCTTCAAGAAAACCAACGAGACATTCGTGAGCGTCATGGCCCGGCTCGCAACGATCGACGAGGCGCAGAAGAAGATCGAGACGCTGACGGGCAGCGTTGTGAGCCTTCAGGAGCTGCTCGGCGACAAGCGCTCGCGGGGCGCCTTCGGGGAGGTCCAGCTTGAGGCGCTGGTGCGAAACGTGCTGCCGCCCGCGGCTTTCGAGATGCAGTACACGCTCTCCAACGGCATGCGCGTGGACTGCGTTCTGAAACTGCCCGATCCGACGGGGCTCGTCTGCATCGATTCCAAGTTCCCCCTCGAGAACTATCACCGGATGCTCACGCCGGACGCCAACGACGTCGACCGCGCGCTGGCGCAGCGTCAGTTTCGCGCGGATATCCGGAAGCACGTCGATGACATCGCGCGCAAGTACATCGTGGCGAACGAAACGTCGGACGGCGCGGTCATGTTCGTGCCGGCCGAGGCGGTGTTCGCGGAAATCCATGCCCATCACGGCGAAGTCGTCGACTACGCCAACGGCAAGCGCGTATGGATCGTGTCTCCCACGACCTTGATGGCGGTCCTCAACACGGCGCGGGCGGTGCTGAAGGACGTGGAAACGCGCAAGCAGATCCACGTCATCCGCGAGGCGCTGGCGCGGCTGGCGGTCGAATTCAACCGGTTCGACGACCGGCTGAAGGACCTCGCCCGGCATATCCGCCAGGCCCACGAGGACGTCGAGAGAATCCAGGTCACCGGGGGCAAGATCACGCAGCAGTTCCTGCGCATCGAGTCGGCCGAGCTCGATCAGGACGAGCCGAAGCCGGTCAACGTCGTCGAGCTGCGGGAGGAGAACAAGGGGAGCAAGTGAACCGGCATGCAATGGATCAGAAACTGGCGTCGCAGGAGGACTCTGAGGCGCGCCACGCTCGACGAGGCGCTGTGGCGCTCGGTCATCGCGCGTTATCGCTTCACGCGGGCGCTATCGGAGCTCGAGCGCGCGCGGCTGCGCGAGCGGGCAATTCTGTTTCTGAACGAGAAATCCATCTCCGGCGCGGGCGGGCTCGAGGTGCGTGATGAAATACGCATGTGCGTTGCGGCGCAGGCCTGTATGCTCGTGCTCGATCTCGACTTCGATTTTTTCCGGGGGTGGACGGAGGTGATCGTATATCCCGACGAGTTCATCGTCGACTACGAGTATGTTGACGAAGACGGCGTCGCCCACCGTGTAAACGCCCCCTTGTCGGGAGAGTCATGGCTCCAGGGACCGGTCATCCTCTCGTGGGCCGATGCAGAGCGGGGCGGCGACGGTGGCGGCTACAATGTCGTCATCCATGAGTTCGCCCACAAGCTCGACATGCTGAACGGGGAGGCGAACGGGTTTCCACCGCTGCACGCCGACATGGACCGGGAACGCTGGTCGAGCGTCTTCCGGGCGGCGTACGATAATTTTTGCGCACGCGTGGAGCGTGGGGAGGAGACCGACATTGATCCGTATGCCGCTGAAAACCCTGGGGAATTCTTCGCGGTGGTGAGCGAGGCATTCTTCGAGACGCCGGCGGCAGTGAGGGGTGAGTATCCGGACGTGTATAAGGAGCTTGTCTCCTTCTACCGCCAGGATCCCGGGCGGCGCCTGTTGGAAGCCGCAACGTCGTGAACAAGAAAGCTCGCGCCAACGCCTACATGACTCCACCCAAGCCCCGGTCCCAATACCTCCTGGTTTTCAGCTTCGGACTTCTACTGCTGGTCCTCACGGCGCTGATGGCGCTCGGGATGACGCGGATCGAGTCCTTCAACCAGCAGCTGAACGAGCTGACCGACGCGCAAACCCGCAACATCGGCACGGTCTCGGAGCTCTTCCTGAGCAACGGCAACCGCGTTGCAAGCATCGACCGCCTGTTCGCGGCAACCACACCGGAACAACGCGCGGCGGTGCATGCGGGGTATCGACGCGCCATAGAGCAATACCAGACGGCGGTGACGCGCCTTGCCGAGCTGCCCGTTTCCGATGCGAGCCGCGCGGCGCGCGATGATGCGATCAAGGCGGCTGCCCGGGCGCACAGTGTCGGGGAGGACATCGCGGAGCTGCTCATGAAAGGGCAGGTCGCGCCGGCCTCCGAGAAGAACCTCACTCAGGCCGTGCTCACGGACAGCCGGCTCCAGGAGACGCTCTACCGCCTGCTCGAGGCCAACCACCGCGCCACGGCGCAGGCGGTCGCGGTCGCCAACCAGGGCATGCGCAACGGCTTTCTGCTGATCGGCGTGGGCGGGCTCTTTGCGCTGCTCGCGGGCGCGGTCATCGCGCTCCTCGTGATCCGCGTGGTCTCGAGTACCGAGTCGAACCTCGCCCATGAGAAGGAACTTGCGCAGGTGACGCTGCACTCGATCGTGGACGGCGTCATCACGACCGATGATTCGGGGCGCGTCGACTATCTCAATCCAGTGGCGGAGCGCTATCTCGGCTGGACGACGCAGGAAGCCTTCGGCAAGCCGCTCGGGGAGGTGTACCGCGTGATCGACGAGCGCAGCGGCGTCGTCATCGACCCCCTTGCTGACGGACCCGACGCGGCGCCAGACGACGAGCCAATCTCCGTGCGCCTGACGGACCGCAAGGGGCGGGAGTGTCCGATCCGCTATTCGCACGCGCCGATCCGCGGGCGCGACGGCACGGTGCACGGAATGATCGTGGTATTCCACGACGTCAGCCAGGTTCGCGCGATGGCCCAGCAGCTGATCTGGCAGGCAAGCCACGATGCGCTGACCGGGCTCGTCAACCGGCGGGAATTCGAGCGGCGCCTGGGCGAGTTGATCGACACCGCGAAGACCCAGGGCAAGGAGCACGCGCTGCTCTTCCTCGATCTCGACAACTTCAAGGCGGTGAACGACACGTGCGGACATGCCGCGGGCGACGAGCTGCTGCGCCAGCTCACCTCGGTCATGCAGACACGCATGCGCGGAAGCGACACTCTGGCTCGGCTGGGCGGTGACGAGTTCGGAGCGCTGCTGGAATCCTGCGTGACCGAGCAGGCGATACGCGTGGCCAACGGGCTGCGCGAGACGATCCGCGAGTTCCGCTTCGTCTGGCAGGACAAGACCTTCAGCGTGGGGGTGAGCATCGGGCTCGTGCCGCTCAACGCCGAGAGCCGCGACACCAACAACGTGTTGACGCTCGCTGACGTGTGTTGCTACGAGGCGAAGAACCGCGGGCGCGACCGGGTGCAGGTCTACCGGCCGCAGGACCGCGATTACACCGGCCGGCACGGCGACCTGCAGGTAGTCTCGCAGATCAACCGCGCGTTCGAGCTGGGCCAGTTCCGCCTCTACCGGCAGTTCATCATGCCGGTCAATCCGGCGCGGGGCGCGCCCCCGCATCACGAGGTGCTGGTGCGCATGCTCGACCGTGCCGGCAACCTCATTCCTCCGACCGGTTTCATGCCCGCGGCCGAGCGCTACAATCTGCTCACCTCGATCGAGCGCTGGGTGGTGAGCGCGCTCGTCGAGTATCTCCACCGGCAATGGCTGAGCGGAGGCATCCCGCGCGAGACCGACGCCAGGGGTGAGCGCGGCTACTATTCGGTCAACATCTCGGGCGCGAGCATCAACGACAAGAGCTTCCCGGACTTCCTGAGGAATCTGCTCACGCGCTACGAGCTGCCCCATGGGCTGCTCTGCTTCGAGATCACGGAAACCACGGCGATCTCGAACCTCGTCAAGGCGGCGGAGCTCATGCACGAGCTGAAAGGGATGGGCTGCCGGTTTGCGCTGGACGATTTCGGCACCGGCATGTCATCTTTCGCGTACCTCAAGTACCTGCCGGTGGATTATCTGAAGATAGCCGGCATGTTCATCAAGGACATGGAAACCGACGCCATGGACCACGCGATCGTCGACTCGGTCAATCGCATCGGGCACATCCTGGGCATGCAGACGGTGGCCGAATCGGTGGAGGACGCGGCCACCCTCGCGCGGTTGAAGGAGATGGGGGTGGATTACGCGCAGGGCTACTTCATCTCCGAGCCGGAGGCGCTCGGCGCCGAGACCGGCCACGAGCGGACCATTCTCTCGGCGTAGCGGGGCATGCCGTGAGCGCACGGTACCTCCTCGCAGCGGACGTCGGCGGCACGCATACCACGGTCGCCCTGGCGCCGAGTGGCCGATCGCGATCCGTTGCCACCCAGGCGGTCTACGACAGTCAGCGCTTCGAGGGCCTCAAGCCCATCATCGAGGATTTTCTCGCGCGCCCGGACGTCGCGCCGCACCGGAAGGCCGTGGGCGCGGCGTGCTTTTCGGTTGCAGGGCCGGTGGCGTTGAACAGCGTGGTCGTGACCAATCTCGGCTGGAAGGTGAGAGGCGACGCATTGGCTGCGGAGCTCGCCTTGCCGCAAGCGAAGCTCCTCAACGATTTTGCGGCCGCCGGCCTGGGCATACAGCGCCTTGCGCCGGAGGAGCTCGAGACGCTCCAGGCGGGTTATCCCGTCGCCCAGGGGACGCGCCTCATCATCGGCGCAGGCACAGGCCTCGGCACCGGGATTCTCACTGCGCACGGGGAAGGCTACGTGGCACATGCCTCCGAGGCGGGCCATGCGGATTTTGCTCCGGTCGACGAGCTCCAGGACCGCCTGCTGGTCTACCTCCGGCGCACCTTCGGGCGGGTGGCATACGAGCGCGTGGTGTCGGGTCCAGGCCTGATGCGCATTTTCAGC
>DASPGR010000042.1:0-7536 GCA_035620515.1 Burkholderiales bacterium
AGTGGGGTCTGCAAGTCCACGCGCTCGAGCTGGTAGACCATCGGCGGCGGGGGCATGTGAGGTGTGACCGTCGTCGCACACCCGGCCAACATGCTGAACAGCGCACAGAGCACCGCCCACAGGTACGCCGTCGTCTTCACCGCGTCGTCTACCCCTCCCTGGAGTAGCTTGACTCTAATTCAGGTCGTCGCTCTTCCAGAACTTCGTGCCGGCCACGGCGCCCCCGGCCTGGAGTCCATTCTTGGTCAGCGTGTAGTAGAGCGCATCGGCGATGACGTTCTCGCCTCCGCCTTGAGGCACACCGACCGTCTTGCCGCCAGCGCCCGCTTCGACCGCACCGCCGCCGCCGAACTCCCAGCCTTTGTTCACGAACTCCGACAGCGCCTTCGGCGACTTGAAGATGATGAGCGTTTCACTCTGCGCTGCGCCGATCTGAACGCCGACGCTCGCCTGGGCCATGTTCATGAACGTGTCGTTGCCCGACTTGTTGTTGTGGGTCAAGCCGCTTCCGCCCGCCCCGCCGATAATGAACGAGACCCCGTAACTCGTGAACACCGCATATCCCGGAGCTCTTTTTACGTCGCCTTGTAACGCAGGATTCGCCTTGTAGAACCTCTGCAGCGCATCCTGGGTCGCCTTGCGGACCTCAGCCTGCTTGGAGGCCTTGTCCGCATCGGCGGCAAACGCCGAACCCGCTGCGATTGACAGCATCAACGCACCAGACAACAGCTGAATGAGAAACTTCATGGCCCAACTCCTTTGATTGAAATCATAGTCCTGCGGGGATATCGCCAGCAGCTGACCGAGGCGCGAACCCCGGAAACGCGCCCGAATAGATTACCCATCGGAGGCGGAATCTATCGCGTCCGGGTGCCCTTCATATTGACCCACATCAACCCCGCGAGTTCTCCGGTTCGGCGACGTCGTCTCTACGAGACGACGTCGATGTTGCAATTTGATGGCCTATCTGCCCCTTTTCATTCCCCGCGTCAGATTCGCGTAAGGAATCTGCTGGATTCAGGCAGGGTCCACGTTTCGTTCGCGTGCTTCAGCAGGCTGGCGTTCAGCCGGCACGCTGCGATGAATTCGCGGACTTCCGGCGAGCGCCAGGCGGCGCGGTAAGCGTGCCAGGCCTGCTCCAGCGAGTCGCGCCGCAGATCGGCTGGCGCGAACGGAAGAGCATTCAGGAGCTTCACCTTACCGTTCGGCACGACGAGCAGCATCGCCTGCGGGCTTGCCAGCCGCTGCTCCATCTCCGTGAGGATATCCCAGGGGTAGATCGAGAGCGCCGTCGTCGCATTTCGCGACCGCGCGTGCTCTTGCAGCGTGTTGACGCCGGCTTTCCAGTCCTCGTCGCTGCACGCGATATCGTCCCAGTTGGCCGCCGCACGCCCAATTCGCATCATCGGCCCGGTGACGAAAGCGCTGCAGCCCAATTCGACCGCCAGGTCAAAGGCTCCAATCATCTCGTGCAGATTCCACCGGGTCGGAACGAACACGAGCTGCGGCGTGAGCCCGCGCGCCACCAGCCGCCGGATGGCCGATGTGGCTGCATCGAAACTCGACCCCGGGCGCACCCGCTCGTGCGTTGCGGCCGTCGCGCCATCCACCGAAACCTGCACGCACTCGACGCCGAGCCGGGCGAGGCGCTCGGCTGCCGCCTCATCAATGTGGGAGCCGTCGGTTTCGATCTTGAGCGTGACGCCGCCCGCGGAGAGTCGCTCAAAGAGCTCCCAGCAATGCGGCGCGCCTAACGGCTCGCCGCCACCAAAAGCAACGTAGGGAATTCCGAAATCAACGATGCGACCGGCAAGCTCCAGGGCCTCCGCCCGGTCGAGCTCATCGCGCCAGGCCTTGTCTGGCCCGGATTCCTCGCAGCAATGGACGCAGCGCGCCCCGCAACGGTTCGTGAGCTGCCAGGCAAGAAAAAGGGGCGCGCGGTAGTCGTCTACCGCGCGCCCCGGCATTACGGAATGCTGAAGGCTATGAGGCGAAGCCGATCTCAGGTAAAGCGAATGTAGGGCTGGGCCATCACCTGCTCGGAGACGTCTTCCATCTTCGGCGTCTCCCAGTTCAGCTTCTCGGCTGGTTTCACCTTCTCGATCTTCGCTTCCTGTTCCGTCTTCTCGCCCTGCAGGCTTACTTTCATGTCGCCCATATCGCCTCCTGGCTCACACTTGAGAAACCGCCAACCGGCGCCAGTTATTGGCGTCGGCGTGATAAATCCCGCTCCCGATCGCGCGGCGCACCGCTGAGAGCACCGACGCGTCTCGCCAGGCGCTGCGGTATGCCTCCCATGCCTCGGCGAGACTCTGGCGCCGCAGATCAGCACAAATATCGGGCAGCGCCGCCGCAACCTTCACCCAGCCGTTGGGGAGGACAAGCAGCGTCGCCGGTGGTTCTTCCAGGCTCGCGCGCAACGCCTCTTCCAACGCGAAAGGAGAATAACAGAATTCCATGCGGCCTCCAAGAATCCGCGACTGCTCTTCCAGGAGGTTTCGAAAATTCCGATAATCGCCCTCCGCGGGCTCCAGCCGGTCCCACAAGCGCGCCGCAGTGCCAATCCGCATCAGCTTCCCGGTATTGAAGCGAAAGGCGCCGAGGGACTCGGCACGGTGAATGACGGCGTCGGCCTCGTGCAGGTTCAGGCGAGTCGGGGCAAACGTGATTTCCAGCGGCAGGCCCGCCCCCCGGATCGCACGGCACGCAGCATGCGCCTTCGCAAGCGATCCACCCGGACGCTGGCGCTCGTAGACCTCCTGGCTGTCGCCATCGAGGCTCACCTGGATCGAGCGCACGGGCAGCTGCGCGAGGCGCTCGGCGACGCCCGCGTCGAAGCGCTGGCCATTGGTTTCGATCTTGAGCTGCACGCCTGCCGCCCCCAGCGCTTCCGCGAGCTGGAAAAAGTGCGGCACGACCAGGGGTTCGCCGCCGCACAGCATGACGTACGGGACGTCGTTGCGCACGATTTCGTTCACGACACGCATCGCCTCGCTCGCGTCCAGCTCGTCGGGCAGGCGCTTGCCGGGGGCCGAATCGGTGCAGCAATGCAGGCAGCAAAGATCGCAGTCGCGCGTGATCTGCCACGAGACGAGGAGCGGCGCCTTCAGGTTTTCGATCGTCTTCACCAGCTGGCGAGGATCCCGACACCAAAGAGCGTGACAGCAAGGAGGTAGCAGCCGACGATGCTTCGGACCGCCGGCACGAACTGCCGAGGCGACTCGTAGGTACGCAACGCGATCCGTCCGCTCGACACCAGCAGCGGCAGCGCCAGCAGGGCCAGGAGACAAGTGACGGGGAACACCCCGGCGGCCACACCGATCGCGGCGGCAGCGAGCCCCGCGGCAGCAAGCGCGAGATAGAGCCACACCCCGCGCCGGCGCCCGAGCCGGACGACAAGGTTGCGCTTCCCAACCAACCGGTCCTGGTGATAGTCGGGTATCGCGTTCACCACGGCGAGCGCCATGATCAGCAATCCGGGGACGAGCGATGCCCACAACGCTCCCCATGAGAGCTCCCGCGTGTGGAGATAGAGGCTGCCCAGCACCATCCACGGGCCGTACGACAATGCGATCACCGTCTCTCCCAGGCCCCGATAGGCCCAGCGGATCGGCGGCGCGACGTAAAAAATCGCCGCGAGGCCGCCCAGCATCGCGAAGGCGAGAACCGGCCAGCCGCCCCGGTAGGTGAGATACATCCCGACGAGAAGCGCCCCGGCAAACGCCGCGATGCCCAGTGCCAGCACCCAACCGGACATCGGCGGCAGGTCGTCCGGATTGAACACGCGGTCCGTGCCCATTCTCGAATCGAAGTATTCGTTGAACGACTCGACGCCGATGACGGCAAGCACGATCCCGCCCAGCCCGCTCCAGAAAAGAGGTGCATCGAACGCGCCGGCCATGGCGTATGCCCACGCCGCTCCCAGCAGATAGGGCAACAGGCCGGCGTAGAGAAAGAAGCGGTAGCGCACGAAGCTCGCCACCAGCAGCAACCGGCGCCACGGTGACGCAACCGCTCCTTGTCGCGCGTGCGGCGGCGAGCTTAGAGATAAACCCATTGGTGCAGAGTCGCCGTCGCGCGCGGATCTTCAGCGAGGTCCTCGACGAATTTCGCGACGCGCGGATCCTGCCACGCGCGCTGGAAATGGGCCCAGATCTCGCCGAGCGTCTGCCGTCGGAGGTCCCCGCACACGAACGGCAGCGCGTTGATGAGCTTGACGAGGCCGTTCGGAAGCACGATCAAGAGCGCAGCGGGATGGCGAAGGCGATAACGCAATTCCTCGAGCAGCCCCATCTCGTGGAAGTGAACTCGCATGCGGCCGCGATACTCCTCGGTCTTGCGATGGAGCACCCCGAAGAAGTCGTCGTATTGCGCATCCGTGGGCGCCATCCGATGCCAGGTCTTGACGGCGTTCCCCGTGTACATCGTGCGCCCTGTGTAGAAACTGTACGCGCCGAGCTCGGCGGCGAGGTCCACCGCCGCTCCGATCTCGTGCGCGTTGAATTGCGTGGGAGAGAAATTGATCTCGATTGGCACGCCCGCGGCGCGCAGATTTCGAATGCCTTCAACGGCGCGGTCGAAATCCCCGCGCACGCGCATCCGGTTGAAAGTCTCGCGCGACGCGCCGTCGAGGCTTACCTGCACGGCCTTCACGCCGAGCTCCTTCAGCCGCGCGCAGTTCTCCGGGCCGAGGTAGTGGCCGTTGGTCTCGATCTTGAGCTCGCCGTTCCTCCCGCAGACATACTCCACCATGTCGAAGAAGCGGGGATGAACCATCGGCTCGCCCCCCGAGAACGAGAGGTAGGGCACCTCGAGGTCCATCGCCTGCTCCAGCACGCGAAAGACGTCCTCGTCGTTCAGCTCGTCGGGAAAAGCCTTGCCGGGGCCGCTCTCCTCGATGCAGTGCAGGCAGGCCAAGTTGCACTCGTTGGTGACCTGCCACGCGATGTAGAGTGGCGCGCCGAGGTCGCCGGAGCCGGTGGCAGCCGGGGTGGTCACGGAATCAGTCCTCTACCAGGCCTTTTTGCCGCAGCTCGGCGATGAACGCGGACGCTTCGCGCTCGATCGCGGCGCCACGATCGTTGAACCGCTCCTTTAACCTCGCGGGGATATCGCGCTCGGCGCATCCCGCCTGGATCTCGCGCACCACCGCGGTGCCCGTGGGATTGAGCGTGTACACCTTCTCGGAGCGTGTCTCAAACAACACGCCGCCGAACTTTTCCTCACGAAACTTGACGTGCTTGGCGAGCTTCATTGAACGGCTTGTCCGCCGCAATTATAGCCAGAGCCGCTCCCGGCTCGCGATACCGAGCCGCGCCGGCCTTGCCATCTGGCGCGGTTACTGGCAAGAATACGCTCATGGCGGATGAAGGCGGCGCCGGCGTCGCAGTGATTCTCGCGGTACTGCTGGGCCTCCTGGCGGGTATCGGCGGCTTCACGTTCCTCTACGCCGAGGGCTTCTCGTACATGAGCGATGACCCGAAGGTGTGCGTCAACTGCCACATCATGCAACCCCAGTACGACTCCTGGCAGAAGGCGAGCCACCACACCGTCGCCGTCTGCGTCGATTGCCATCTGCCGCACGGCTTCATCGGCAAGTATTACTCCAAGGCGGAGAACGGCTACCATCATTCGGTGGCCTTCACTTTCCAGAACTTCCACGAGCCGATCATGATGAAGGCAAAGAGCAGCCGCATCCTCGAGAAGAACTGCCTGCAATGTCATGGCGATCTCGTGCACGAGCAAATCGCGCGCGCCGCAGACGACTCCGGCGCGCTCCGCTGCCTTCATTGCCATCGCTCGGTCGGCCATGGGGTAACAGCCGGCCTCGGCCGGCGCTGACCGGAATGCTGACACAAGGAGAAACGCCATGGGAAGATCGCAACGGGGCGCTTCGCGCGCGGTCCTGATCAGCGTCATCGCGGTGGTGGCTGTTGCCACCGCTGTCGTCACCGCGCTGCTCGTCAACATCTTCGAGCGCAAGAGCGAGGCGCGAACCCCTTATGTGCGCCTCGTCGAAGTCACCGAAGACACCACCGATCCGAAGCAGTGGGGCGTCAACTGGCCGAAGCAGTACGGCACGTACCTGCTCACGGCGCAGGCGACGCGGACGCGCTTCGGCGGGCACGGCGGAAGCGAAGCGCTGCCGGAAGAGAAGATCGCGCGCGATCCGTGGCTGAAGCGGATGTTCCTCGGTTACGCGTTCTCGATAGACTACCGCGACCGTCGCGGACACGCCTTCATGCTCGCGGACCAGGAGGCCACCAAGCGGTTGACGAAGCCGCAGACCGGCTCGTGCCTGCACTGCCACGCCTCCATCATGCCGCTCTATCGCGAGCTCGGCAACGGCGACGCGGCGAAAGGCCTCGAGGCGAGCTACAAGTTCTCGTACCAGGAATTGAACAAGAAGCTGCACGAGTCCGGCCACGCGCACCCCGTCTCCTGCGTGGACTGCCACGACCCCAAGACCATGCAGCTGCGCGTCACGCGCCCGGGCTTTATCGAAGGCATCCGCATGCTCGCGGCCTCGGATGCGCCGGTCGCTCACCTGCCGTCGATCGAGCGCTGGCGCGCCGGAGGAAAGGCCCAGCCCTACGACCCGAACACGGAAGCATCGCGCACCGAAATGCGCTCCTACGTCTGCGGCCAGTGCCACGTCGAGTACTACTGCTCGTCGGCGATGAAGCTCACATTCCCGTGGGGCAAGGGGCTGCGTGCGGTCGACCAGGAGAAATTCTGGAACGAGACCAAGTTCGCGGATGGCGCCCGGTTCTTCGACTACAAGCACGCCGAAACTGGAGCACCGATTCTCAAGGCGCAGCATCCCGAGTTCGAGCTCTGGAGCCAGGGCGTCCACGCGCGCTCGGGCGTCGCCTGCGCCGACTGCCACATGCCATACATTCGAGATGGCGCGACCAAGGTCTCCGATCACTGGGTGCGCAGCCCCCTCCTTAACATCAACAACGCGTGCCAGACCTGCCACCGGGTGCCCGAGGAGGAGATCAAGGCGCGCGTCGAGACGATCCAGCAACGCAACTTCGAGCTGATGCAGCGCGGCGGCGCGGCCATCGTAGCGCTGATCGATGCGATCGTCGCCGCGAAAAAGGAGGGCGCGAGCCCCGAGCAGCTGCAGGCAGCCCTCGAGCTGCAGCGTAAGGCGCAGTGGCGGCTCGACTTCATAGCAGCCGAGAACTCCATGGGATTCCATGCGCCGCAGGAAGCAGCGATGGTGCTCGGCGAGGCGATTGACTACGCCCGGCAGGGCGAGCTCGCGGCGGCGCGCTGGAGGGAGCCCGTGAAGGCCGCGGCGGCTCCGGCTCCAGAAAAGAGCACCAAGTAGCCCCTCACCCCAGCCCTCTCCCCGCCAGAGCGGGGAGAGGGAGTATTTTTGAGCCTGCTTCTAGTACTTGCCGTGCACCTTGAAGATGTAGTTCGTGAGCTCGCTCGTTTGCATCGCCATGCGGTTGAGGATGACGTGCACCACACGGAAGATCGCGCGCATCACGCGGTAGACGATCACCGGCTCGCGTTCGAGCA
>DASPGR010000043.1:0-2136 GCA_035620515.1 Burkholderiales bacterium
TCCTGCTCTACGCCAGGCAGCACGACATCCCGGTCGAAGGTACGCGGAAGAAGGGTGTGGCCCCCTATTCCATGGACGCCAATCTCCTTCACATCTCCTACGAGGGCGGGATCCTCGAGGATCCCGACTTCGAGCCGGAGGAGTCGATGTGGCGCATCACATCCTCGCCGCAGAAGGCGCCCGGGCGGCCGCAGTACGTCGCGCTCGAATACCGCAAGGGCGACATCGTCGCCGTGAACGGGCGCCGCATGAGTCCCGCGCGCGTCCTCGCCGCGCTCAACCGGCTCGGGGGACGCCACGGCGTGGGCCGGCTCGATATCGTGGAAAACCGCTACGTGGGAATGAAATCGCGCGGCTGTTATGAGACACCGGGCGGCACGATCATGCTCAAGGCTCACCGCGCGATCGAGTCGATCACGCTCGACCGCGAGGTTCTGGCGCTCAAGGATGACCTCATGCCGCGCTACGCGCGCTTGATCTACAACGGCTACTGGTTCAGCCCGGAGCGGCGCGCGCTGCAGGCGCTGATCGACCACACCCAGAGGAGCGTGAACGGGATCGTCCGCGTAAAGCTCTACAAGGGAACGGTCATGGTCACCGGACGCTCGTCTCGCCGCGATTCATTGTTCGATCCGGCCATCGCGACCTTCGAGGAGGACCGCGGCGCCTACGACCAGGCGGACGCGGAGGGGTTCATCCGTCTCAATGCATTGAGGATGCGCATCGCGGCGAAGCGCAAGCGAAAATCCTGAACCGCCACGACGCCATGGTTGAAAAACACATTGCGCCGCATGCGGTAAAATTGCGGCGGCGATGAGCCGGGGAGAACATATGCCGTCATTCGACATCGTCTCCGAAGTCAACCACGTCGAGGTCCGCAATGCTGTGGACCAGAGCAACAAGGAGATCGCGAACCGCTTTGATTTCAAGGGCTCGGACGCGCGCATCGAGATAAGCGAAAAGGACAAGAGCCTTACCGCGTATGCCGACGACGAGTTCAAGCTGCGGCAGGTCCGCGACGTGCTGACGGGAAAGCTGGCGAAGCGCGGCGTCGACATTCGCGCGCTCGAGCCGGGCAAGATCGAGCCGGTGAGCGGCAACAAGGTGAAAGAAGAGATCCTGGTGCGCGAAGGCGTGGAACAGGAGCGCGCGAAAAACCTGGTCAAGCTCATCAAGGACAACAAGCTCAAGGTCCAGGCGAGCATCCAGGGTAACGTCGTGCGCGTGTCGGGCGCCAAGAAGGACACGCTGCAGGAAGCCATCGCCCTCGTGCGCAAATCGGTGACCGACTTCCCGCTTCAGTTCAAGAACTTCCGCGATTAACCGCGTGGTGGTTAATGGGCGGGGCTCTTGACCCGTCACCCGTCACTCATCACTCATCACCCGCCCTGGAGCCCGGCAGTCCACCGATCGTATACGTGGTCGGCAACCCGGTGCAGCGCCGCAAGCCGGGAATCGAGATCGCGCTGGATTTCCTCCGCCGGCTGCACAGCGGGGCTCTTCCTGAGATTGCGTTCGATCTCGCGCGCGCCGCTCCGGCACCACGCGGCGATCAGCTCCGGGGTCATCTCGACGTGGCACTGCATACCGAGATGTCCGTCGAGCACGAACGCCTGATTCGCGCAGTGAGCGGTCGCGGCGAGGCGCCGAGCGCCGGGCGGGATCGAAAACGTCTCGCCGTGCCAGTGAAAGGAATTGAACGAGCTCGCACCGAACCACTCGCGCGCGAGCCCGTCCTCCACCGCGTCCACCCTGCCCCAGCCGATTTCCTGCACCGGGTTGCGCGTGACCTCGCCCCCGAGGGCCTTCGCGAGCAGCTGCCCGCCCAGGCAATGCCCCAGGGTCGGAATGCCGGCATCGGCGCTCGCGCGGATTAGATTCAGCACGGGCCCGATCCACGGCAAATCGTTGTTGACGCTCATAGGCCCGCCCATGAACACGAGCCCGCTGAACGCCCGCGGATCGCCCGGCACGGCTTCCCCCTCGTCTATCTTTATGAGCCGCCACGCGAAGCCGTGGCGATCGAGGTATGTGGCAAAATACCCTGGACCTTCGATGGGCGCGTGGCGGAAAATCGCAACAGGTTTCATGAGGTTGCCGGTGAGAGCGCTCTTCCGTCATCTTAGTGCAGTTCTG
>DASPGR010000044.1:0-11055 GCA_035620515.1 Burkholderiales bacterium
GTGAGATAGTCGCGCTGGCAGTGCTGTGCGCCGCCTTCCTCGGCGGTGTAGACCCGGAAGGTCTTGTCCTTCGAGCCGCAGGCGTCGAACTGCTTCCGCGCGTCGGCAAGCGGGATCTGCTCGTCGTCGGCCCCGTGCACCAGCAGGAACGGGCAGCGCATCTTCTGCATGACACCATCGAGCTTGTAGGGCTCGAGGGCTTTCAGCGCGGCATCGAGCGAATCCACGCCCAGGATCCACATGATGTGATGCCCCGGCACCGACAGCGAGGTCTTGAAGGAGGCGTCGATCCGTTTTTTCCACGTCGCGTGATAGTCCCACTGCGCGCCCCAGGCGATGCAGGCCGCGAAGCGCGGCTCCATGGCGGCGCAGCGCGGCGCGTAGTATCCGCCGAGGCTGATGGCGACGACGCCGATTCTCTTCGGGTCCACGTCGGCGCGCTTCTCGAGGAAATCGATGCAGGCGCTGCCCGCGGCCTCGTAGTCGGGGCGCAGCACGAAGCCCCGGAAGCGGATCGCTTCGCCGGTGCCGGGGCCGTCCATCACGAGGCACGAGATGCCGCGCTTCGCGAGATCGGAGACGCCCCGCACGAACTGGATTTCCTTGGTGACGTCGAGCCCGTCGAAGAAGACGACGCAGGGGGCGCGCTTCGATTTCGGGTTCTGCGCATGCACGAAGTAGCCGGGGAGGCTTTTGCCCTCGTACGGCACTTCCACGATCTCGATCCTGAGATCGGTCAGGCCAGCGTGACGATGAAAGCACTCGACGCCCTTGCGGTAGGCGTCGAGCCCGACCTTGTCCTTGGGCGTCCTGAAGCGCTCGGCCATCTGATAGTAGTTGCACGCGCGGAGATAGGCATGCGCCGCCGAGAACCGGTGGCCCTGCTTTTCCCACTTTTCCGCATACTGTCGAACGCCGTCGGCCACCTTGACGCACGCATCGAACCACGCCGCGTCATCCTCCGGCCCCTTGTCTTTCAGCATGCGGCCGATCTTGTGCAGCTCCCCCATCTCCGCGCCGCCGTACGCGATGGAGCCGATCATGTTGATGAACGCCGCGGACCACCGGTAGTTGCCGGGGAAGTACATGAAGTACGCCGGGTCTTTCTTCTCTGCCACGTCTCTCTCCTGGTTAGATGGGCTTGATTCCCGCCTTCTTCGCCACATCGGCCCATTTCTTCGACTCTTCTTTCATGAATGCCGCGAATTCGGCCGGACCTTCACCGGCGGGCTCGAAGCCGACGGCCTCGAGCTGCTTGCGGACACCGGGGTCGGTGAGCTGCCTCGCGAGGACCGCGTGTATGCGGTCTACGATCTCTTTCGGCGTGCCGGCGGGCGCGAGGATCCCGTTCCAGTTGTAGCTCGTCCACCCCTTGAAGCCCTGTTCCTCCGCGGTGGGTACGCCGGGAAGGTGCGAGGAGCGCTGGCTCGCCGTGACGCCCAGCGCGCGGAGCTTCCCTGCGCGAACGTGCGGCGCGGCCTGTGCGACCTGGACCTGCGCGTAATCGATGTAGCCTGCCATCAGGTCGACGAGATAGATGGCGGCACCCTTGTAGGGCACCATGTTCATCCTGATGCCGGCCAGGACGGCAAAGCTCTCGATCGCGAGGTGGCCCACCGTCCCGACGCCCGGCGTGGCGTAGTTGATCTTGCCGGGGCTCGATCTTGCGAGCGCGACGAACTCCTTCAGATTCTTCGCGGGCACGTTCGGGTGCGCGCACATGCAGCTCGCGCTGCGCGCGATGAGCGTGATCGGCGTGAAATCCCGGATCCCGTCGTACCCCAGCTTCTTGCGGACCGATGCGGCAATCGTCAGCGGGCCGGGGTTCCCGCCGAGGAGCGTATAGCCGTCGGGCGCAGCCTTCGCCGCAATTGCGGTGCCGATGGTGCCGCCCGCCCCGGCCCGGTTCTCGATGATGACCTGCTGGCCGAACGCCGCGGTCAGCTGCTGCCCGGCCCAACGCGAGTGGGTGTCGGTGGGACCGCCGGCGGAGAACGGGACGATGATGCGGATCGGTTTCGTCGGATAGTTCTGTGCCAGGACGGGCGTGACGACGGCGAGCGCGCAGAGCGCGCCGGAAACCAGCGCAAAGCGTTTCATGAAGCCTCCCCTGAAGTTTCTTGCAGCGCGTGCGGCCGACCTCCCCCGGACGGCCAAGGCACGATGGTAGCGCCTCGGCCGCAGCCCGCAAATGGTAAACTCGTCTCTCTTCCGTTTCACCTCCAAGTTCGAGCCAGCCGGGGAGCGACATGCCTGCCAGACGCAAGAAATCTGCAGTGAAAGCCGTATCCAAGTCCACAACGCGGAACTACACGGACATCCTCTACGAAGTGAGAGACCAGGTCGCCTGGATCACGATCAACCGCCCGCGCGTGCTCAACGCGTTTCGCGAGCAGACGCTCGACGAGATGATCGACGCGCTCAAGGCCACGCGCGAGGATCCCTCCATCGCGTGCGCCGTCGTGACCGGAGCCGGCGACAAGTCGTTCTCGGCCGGGGGCGATTTTTTCGCGATGAAGCGGTTGAACTTCACCAACGCCTGTATGTGGAACGACCGCATGCTGGGGCTCGCGATGACGATCCGAGGGCTGCCGATCCCGGTGATCGCGATGGTGAATGGCTGGTGCATGGGCGGCGGCCACGAGCTCGCGCTCTGGTGCGACGTCGTGATCGCATCCGAGAACGCGGTGCTCGGCCAGACGGGCGCCAAGGTGGGCGCGTGTCCCACCGTCGGCGCAACGCAGTACATCCCCCGCATCGTCGGAGAGCGGCTGGCGCGAGAGATGATCTTTTGCGCGCGGCGCTTCACGGCGAAGGAAGCGGTCGAGGTGGGGCTCATCAACAAGTGCGTCCCCCAGAAGGACCTCGTGAAGGAGACGCTGAAGTGGTGCGAGACGATCAAGGGCCACAGCGCGCTGACGATCCGCATGACGAAGCGCTCCCTCAATTTCGAGTCGGACAATCTCTATTCGTCGTGGCAGCACGGCATGGAGCTGCTCGCGCACGTGTGGGGCTCGGATGAGGCGAGGGAGGGCATGAATGCCTTCCTCGCGGGCCGGCCCCCCAACTTCCAGAAGTTCCGCCTCGCGGCGAAGCGGGAGATCGACGGCTATCTCGCGGGACTGGCGAAGAATCTCAACGAGCCGCCGGCGATGCGCAAGAAGGCGAAACAGAGCTGAACCGCCGGCGCCCCTCGGCGGTTCAAACGTTCTTTTCATTGCGGTAAGAGATTCTGATGGTTCCTGAAAAGTCCGGCGGTGCGCTCGAGGGCCTGCGGGTGCTCGACTTGACGCGCATTCTCGCGGGGCCGCTCTGCGGCCAGATCCTGGGCGACATGGGCGCCGACGTCATCAAGGTCGAGCCGCCTGGCACGGGCGATGACACCCGCACCTGGGGACCACCCTTCGCAGCGGGTGAATCCGCGTATTTCCTGGGACTCAACCGCAACAAGCGCTCGGTCACGCTCAACATGGCGGTGAAGGACGGGCAGGAGATACTCGCCGCACTCCTCAAGCGTAGCGATGTCCTCATCGAGAACTTCAAGCTCGGCACGCTCGAGAAATGGGGCTTTGGCAACGATTGGCTCGAGAAGAATGCTCCGCGCCTCATTCGCTGCTCGATCACGGGATACGGCTCGAGCGGGCCGGACAAGGCGCTGCCCGGCTACGACTTCATCCTGCAGGCGGAATCGGGGCTGATGAGCATTTGCGGTGAGCCTGGAGGCACGCCGACCAAGTACGGCGTGGCGATCGTGGACGTGGTGACCGGGCTTTACGCCTGCAACAGCATCCTGGGAGCGCTCTCGGCGCGCAATCGCACCGGCCGCGGACAGCATGTAGAAGTCTGCCTGTACGACTCGGGTATCTCGATGCTGATCAATGTCGCCTCCAACTACCTCGTATCGGGAAAGGACGCGCGCCGCTTCGGCAACGGTCATCCGAACGTCGTCCCTTACACGACCTACGCGACCGCCGACGGCCTGATCGCGATCGCGGTCGGAAACGACGGGCAGTTCGCGCGGTTCTCGGAGGCGGCAGGTCATCCGGAATGGGCGGGCGATGCGCGGTTTGCGAAGAACCCGGCCCGGGTCGCGAATCGGGACGCGCTCGATTCCATGATCGGTGCGGCGTTGAAGGCGGAGAAGACCGCCGGGTGGATCGCGAAACTGCGCGCCGTGGGCGTGCCGTGCGGCCCCATCAATTCGGTCGCCGAAGCGCTCAACGATCCGCACACGCTGGCGCGCGACATGGTGCGCACCGTGAATCATCCTGCGGCGGGCGCGGTCAAGCTCGTCGGGATTCCGTTCCGCATGAACGGCACGCCGGCGGCGGTGCGCCGTCCGCCGCCGCTGCTGGGCGAGCACACCGAGGAAGTGTTCGGCAAAGAGCTGGGCCTTGGCGGCGAGCGCCTTGCGCAGCTTCGCGCTGCAAAGGTCATTTGAAACCGCCGACCAACGTAGCTGACCGGCCACACCGGGAGGGGATGATGATCAAGGGCCTGTCCCACGTATCGCTGGTGGTTCCGAGCCTCGAGGCGGCCGCGAAGCGGCTGAAGGAAGTCTACGGTCTCGGCGTAGGCCCGCCCGCGGTCAACGAAGAGCAGGGCGTGCGCCTCGCCTACATCGAGCTGCCAAACGCGCGTATCGAGCTGATGGAGCCTTCACGGCCGGATTCCCCGGTGTCGAAATTCCTCGAGCGTAACCCCAAGGGCGGTATTCACCATTTCTGCCTCGCCGTCGATGACGTGCGGGCGGCGGTTGCAGGAATCGAGGCGGGCGGCGCCCAGGTCCTCGGCGGCGGGAAGGAAGGCCGCAATGTGCACGGCGAGCGCATCGCTTTCGTGCATCCGAAGGATTTTCTCGGGGCGCTGGTGGAGCTCGAAGAGAAGGGTGATGGCTGATACGGCAACGCCGATGCGGATCTCGACGCATAAGCTCGAGGCGTTCATCGCGAGCGCATTCGTGGCCGTCGGGAGCTCGCCGTCCGAGGCGAAGTCGATCGCCGAGCTGATGGTGCGCGCCGACGCGCAGGGCTCCGAGGGGCACGGCGTCTTTCGCCTGCCCCAGTATATCCGGCGCATCAAGGGCGGCGCGGTCAATCTCAAGCCGAAGATCCGGGTGACACGCGAGGCTGCAGGCATGGCGCTGGTTGACGGCGACAACGGCATGGGTCATCTCGTGATGCGCTACGCCACCGAGAAAGCGATCGAGAAGGCAAAGGCCGCCGGCCTCGCGTGGGTGGGCGTGCGCATGAGCAATCACGCCGGGCCGGCATCGCTCTACGCCTCGATGCCGGCGCAGCGCGACATGATCGGGCTCTACCTTGCGGTCGGCAACGCCAACCATCTTCCGCCGTGGGGCGGCCTGGACATGCTGCTCTCCACCAATCCCATCGCCGTGGCGGTGCCGGCGGGGGACGAGCCGCCGGTCGTGCTCGATATGGCGACCACCGTGGCGGCTTACGGCAAGGTCAAGACGAAGGCCCAGCGCGGCGAGATGATGCCGGAGGGCTGGATGATGGACCGCGAGGGCCGCCCGCTCACCGATCCGCGGCGTGCCAATGAGGGATTTCTCCTGCCGATCGGCGGCTACAAGGGCTACGGCCTGGCGCTCGTCATCGGCATACTCGCCGGAACGCTGAACGGCGCGGCGATGGGCAAGGACGTCGTCGATTTCAACGCAGACGACACCTCGGTCACCAATACCGGGCATGCGATCGTGGCAATCAATATCGAGGCGTTCCAGCCTGTCGCCGAGTTCAAGCAGGAGATGGACACCCTGATCCGGGATCTCCGCGGTTCGCGCCGTCTGCCGGGCGTGGACCGCATTCGGCTTCCCGGCGAGGGCAGTCACGTCGCGCGAGCTGACCGCGTGAAGAACGGCATTCCCCTGCCCGCGCCTCTCCTCGCCAGCCTCAACGAACTTGCGGGGCAGCTGAACATTCCGCCCCTTTGATTTCCCAGTTCCGCCTCGCCTTGCGCATGTTGATCTGGCTCGCGGTTGCTGCCGGGATCGGCTGGCTGCTTTGGTTCATGGTCAGCGTCCCGGGCTCGCGCTACACCGGCATGCTCCATCCGCTCACCGCGGAGGAGAAGCTGCTCGCCGACAGGTTGAGCCGCCACGTCGGAGCGATCGCGAGCCGCGAGCACAATTTCATGCATCCGGCCGCGCTCGAGGAGTCCGCGCGCTACATCGAGTCGGTCTTCGAGGACATCGGTTACAGCGTCAACCCGCAGCGCATCCCGCGGGAAAAGAGGGAAGCGCGCAACATCGAAGTCGAGTTGCCGGGCGGCGCGCGGGCGGACGAGATCGTGATTGTCGGGGCGCACTACGATTCGGTCGCCGGCGCAGTCGGGGCCAACGACAACGGTTCCGGCGTTGCCGCCATGATCGAGCTGGCGCGGCTGCTGCGCGAATCGAAGCCTGCCCGCACCGTGCGCTTCGTGGCGTTCGTGGACGAGGAGCCTCCGTTCTACTACGGCGACGAGATGGGCAGCCGTCATTACGCGCGGCGCTCGAAGGCCCGCGGAGAGAACATCGTCGCGATGCTTTCCCTGGAAACCATCGGCTACTACTCCGATGCGCCCGGCAGCCAGCGCTATCCGTTTCCGCTCGGCTTTTTCTACCCCGACACCGGGAATTTCATCGCGTTCGTGGCCAACCTCTCCTCGCGGCCGCTGCTGCACGAGGTGATCGCGAGCTTTCGCCGGCACGCCCGCTTCCCGTCTGAGGGCGCTGCGGCCCCGTCGCTCCTGCCCGGCGTCGCATGGTCGGACCACTGGTCGTTCTGGAAGGAAGGCTACCCGGCGCTGATGGTGACTGACACGGCGCCTTATCGTTATCCGCACTACCACACGATGCAGGACACGCCGGACAAAGTGGACTACGAGCGGCTAGCGCGCGTCGTCACCGGGCTGAACGGGATGCTGCGCGAGCTCGCACAGGTTGAGTGATCTGGAACCGACGACGAATTGCCGTTGATTCCGGATGCGCGCCGCCGTCGCCCGACGGCAACACATTTGACGCTGATCCGCGTCCGGCACGGAGAAAAGCCTTTGATTTGCCATGGGGCACAGTCCTGGCACGGAGGTTGCCACGGCGGGCTAGGTTATGAGTGCGCTTCGGTCGCGGCCCGCACGGGCCCGCCCGGGCCTGCTATTGTAGGGATGCCGCGTGTGATCGGAGGGAAGGCTCGACAATGATTCGGACCCTGAAACAACTCGGTGCGGTGCTGGCGATGACCTTCGGGGTGTGGGGTGTGGCCCACGCACAGAGCAAGGCGCCTGACGCGATGGTGCGCGAAGGCGTGAACGAGGTGCTCGCCGAGATCAAGAAGAGCCCGGACCCGAAGGCGCTGCAGGCGTTCGCGGAAGAAAGACTCCTCTCGCAGTTTGATTTCACCGCGATGACCCGCCTTGCGACCGGTCGTGCGTGGAGGCAGGCGACCGATGCGCAGAAGAAGGCGCTCGAGAACGCCTTCCGGACGCTGCTCGTGCGCACCTACACGACCGCCCTGTCGCAGGTGACGGGCAACTACAGCGTCGAGGTCAAGCCTGCGGCGGCGGGGGCGGGCAATACCGATGCCGTGGTAAAAACGCTCGTGAAAGGCTCCGACCGGCCGCCCGTGCCGATTGACTTCAGGCTGAGCCGCGCGGGCGACGGGTGGAAGGTCTACGACGTGGTGGTCGAAAACCTGAGTCTCGTGACCAATTACCGCAGCTCTTTTCAGTCGGAGATTTCCCGCGGCGGCATCGACGGGCTGATCAAGGTCATCGAGGAAAAGAACGCGAAGGCCGCCGGCTAGACCGCGGGGAGCAGGCTGGCCGCGGGAGCCGGGCCGCCGCCGGGCGGCACGCCGGCGCGGTACTATGTAAAGTCACCCGATGAGGCGTTACTACCCGCGCTCGTTCCTGAAGCTCCTCGTGATCGGCTTCACGCTGGTCGCGCTGCCGCTGATACTCGCCCTCATCAACTCGGCAGTGTCGGTGGACCAGCTTGCGAGCCGCAGCCAGCAGACCGTCTACCAGGCCGTGCAGGCAACCCAGAGCACGCGCAGGCTCGCCGAGCTCATCACGACGATGGAGCGCGCCGCGCGGCAGATGGTGATTCTCGGGGACCGCTCGCTCATCGACGCCTACGGTGTCGCGCGCGAGCAGCTGACGCGGACAGCCCAACAGTTCGAGCGGCTTCCATTCGACGTCGAGCAGAAGAGCGCGCTCGATCGCATCCTGCGCGGCGAGGAAGAGATCTACAAGGCGCTCTCGGATCCATCGGCCCAGACCTCCGAGCTTGCGAAGACGGTGCAACGCTTCGTCGATCTTGCCGCCGAGGCGCGCATCATCAACATGCGCAGCAATGCGCTGATCGAGCGCGAGGTGGACGAGATGCGCGCGACCGCCGAACAGGCCCGGCGCATCATGTTCTGGCAGCTCCTGGCGCTTCTCCCGGTGGTGCTTTTCCTGGTGATCGGATTCTCGATCCTGATCGCCCGCCCGATCCGCCGGATCGACGAGGCGATCCGCCGCCTGGGCGGAGGGCAGTTTGCCGTGCCGGTCATCGTGAGCGGCCCCCAGGACCTCGAGCAGCTCGGCGAGCGTCTCGAATGGATGCGGCGCGAGCTGCTCGACCTCGAGAGGCAGAAGAACCAGTTCCTGCGCCAGGTCTCGCACGAATTGAAGACGCCGCTCACCGCGCTGCGCGAGGGCGCGGAGCTTCTCTCCGAGGAGGTGGTCGGCAAGCTGACGCCGGGACAGCGCGAGATCACGGAGATCATGCGCCATAACAGTGTAGAATTGCAGAAACTGATCGAAGCCCTGCTTTCCTTCGGTGCGAGCCAATTCCGCAAGGTGGCCGTCGACCTCGAGCCCGTGGAAATCAGGCAGGTGGTCGAGCGGGTGGTGGCCGACCACAGTCTTGCGATCCGCTCGCGCGGACTCACGGTGGATCTCTCGGTGCCGGACGTGATGATCTCGGCCGACTCGGAAAAGCTGCGCGTCGTGCTCGATAACCTCGTCTCCAATGCCGTCAAGTTCTCGCCCGCGGGCGGAGTGATCCAGATCGCCGGCCGCGCTGATGCCGAGGTGATCCAGCTCGAGGTCATCGACCAGGGACCCGGCATCGCGCCGGCCGACCGCGATCGGATCTTCGAGCCGTTTTTCCAGGGCCGCAATGAAGGCGCCGGCCCTGTGCGCGGAACCGGGATCGGGTTGTCGGTGGTGAAGGAGTACGTGTTCGGGCACGGCGGCAGCATCGAGGTCGTCGACAGCCAAAAGGGCGCTCACCTGCGCGTGCGGCTTCCGCTCGCGGGAGTGGGCGCAAAGGCGGCCGCAATATGAAAGCCTGGACGTTCTGGATCATCGCGAGCTCATTGCTGCTCGGAGGTTGCGACACGCTGCAGCAGGTCGAGAGGCGGGAGCCGGCTCCGACCGTCGAGATGCGGCGCCCGGTCACCGACGTGGAGAGCCTGCTGCTCTATTACCGCCATATCGGCGGGCTGAAGGAGGACCAGCTCGGACGCGAGCTCGAGATCGCGCGCGCGGCCAATGCCCGCGAGGGCTCGGATTTCAACCGCGTGCGCCTGGCGATGGTCCTGGGCCTGCCCAGCATGTCGCTGAACGACAACACCCGCGCACTCGAGCTGCTCGAGCCGGTGGCGAAAAGCCAGACCGCCGAGCTTTCCGCGCTGGCGTCATTGCTGGCAGCGCAGTTGCAGGAACGCAAGCGGCTCGACGCCAACGCGCAGGACCTGCAGAAGAAGCTCGACGCCCTGAAGTCGCTCGAGCGCAGTATGATGGAGCGCAAGCGCTGAGCGCCCCGATCCCGGTACAATAGCGGCGCGACGCCTGGATGAATTCCCAGAGGATAGGTGACCCGTGAGCGGATTGCGATTGCAGACGGAAAGCCCCAGAACCAGCGGACTGGATGCCGCGGCGAGAACCAGCGTTCTCGTGGTGGATGATGATCCGGATCTTCTGCGGCTGATGCAGATACGCCTCGATTCCGCAGGCTATCGGGTGACGACCGCCGAAAGCGCGGAGCGCGCGCTGGGTGTGATCAGCGTGGCGCGGCCGCAGGTGGTCGTGACCGATCTGAGGATGGGCGGGATGGACGGCATCGCGCTCTTCGAGGCGATTCACGCCCACGACCCGACACTCCCCGTCATCCTCCTCACCGCGCACGGGACGATCCCCGACGCCGTCGCCGCGGTCAAGCGCGGTGTGTTCGGCTATCTCACCAAGCCCTTCGACGCGAAGGCGTTGCTTACAGAGATCGAGCGGGCTGCCACGTTGAGCGGGAGGACGGGTCCGGGCGGGGAAGGCGAGGACGCAAGCTGGCGCGCCGAGATCATGACGCGCAACCCCGTGATGGAGGACGTGCTGGCCAAGGCGCGGCTGGTGGCTGACAGCGATGCCGTGGTCTTCATCAGCGGCGAGTCCGGCACCGGCAAGGAGCTGCTTGCCCGCGCGATCCACATGGCAAGCGCCAGGCGCGATCAGCCGTTTGTCGCCATCAACTGCGGTGCGATTCCCGAGCAGCTGCTCGAATCCGAGCTCTTCGGGCACGTCCGGGGCTCCTTTACGGGCGCCGTGCGCGACCACAAGGGCCTCTTCCTGACCGCGAACCGCGGAACGCTTTTCCTCGACGAGATCGGCGACATGCCGGTGTCCCTGCAGGTGAAGCTCCTGCGCGTGCTGCAGGAAAAGAAGGTGCGCCCGGTCGGTTCCACGGACGCGTACGACGTCGACGTGCGCATCATTTCCGCCACCCACCGCGATCTCGAAGCGGAGATGGCTGCCGGCAATTTCCGCGAGGACCTCTACTACCGGCTGAACGTGGTGGCGCTGCAGCTGCCGCCGCTTACCGAGCGGCGGGAGGACATCCCCCTGCTCGCGAACCACTTCCTGAAGCTGCTTGGGCAGAAATACCGCAAGTCCGTCACCGGGTTTGCGCCGGAGGCGCTCGAGCTCCTGGTGGCCGCGAGCTGGCCCGGCAACGTGCGCCAGCTCTACAACGTGGTCGAGCAGTCCGTGGCGCTGTGCACGACTCCGCTCATTCCG
>DASPGR010000045.1:0-3759 GCA_035620515.1 Burkholderiales bacterium
GCGGAATCCAGGTTCGGCAGGTCGTCGATGTTGGTGCGCCGGTAGAAGGCCCCGACATAAGGCTTTATTGTCTGCACCTGGTAGAACACGTACTGCACCGAAGGCGTGATCTTGCTCATGTTCGGGTCCGACCCGGTCCACTGTTCATACGCGAGGCCCGCGCTGAAGCCGTCGAACAGGTAGTAGCTCACCCCCACGCCCAGCACCAGGTAATTCTCGTCGAAGGCGGAGCCGCTGCCGGCAGTGACGACAAAGTGCGTGCGGCCCTTTCCGAAGACTCCGGCGACCTGCTGTGCGTGAGCGGGCAACGAGAACACGCAGGCTGCGATCGCGGCGGCAATGCTCCCAGCCAAGGTTTTTTTCATGCTCGATTCTCCGGGAATTGGAACTGGACGATTCGGGACGTAATTAATTGGCTTTGGCGGAGAGAGAGGGATTCGAACCCTCGATAAGCCTTTTGAGCCTATACTCCCTTAGCAGGGGAGCGCCTTCGACCACTCGGCCATCTCTCCGTTTACTTCCTTTCCAATAACTTCAACTGCTGACGTTTGCTTTCTGCCACCCGGTGGTCGAAGGCGCTCCAGCGCACAGGACTTACGACGGCTGCGCCGTGACCACTCGGCCATCTCTCGGGGTGCTTCTCTTCCGATTACTACAGTCCAGCACCCGGGAATATACCGTATGTTCGGGGCGGCTAGTAGACGTTGCCGAGCAGGGGCGTGATGACGAGCCAGGACAGCGCAACGACGACGAGTATGCCGGCGAGGTTCAGCCAGAAGCCCGCCTTCATCATCTGCGGCATCCGCACGAGCCCGGTTCCGAACACGATCGCATTCGGGGGTGTTCCCACCGGCATCATGTAGGCGCTGCTCGCGCCGAGCGTGCACGCGATGATGAGGACGTAGGGATTCATCCCCAGCACCGGCGCCATCGCGGCGAGGACCGGCACCATGGTCGCGACCTGCGCCGTGTTGGAGGTGAGCTCCGACAGGAACACCGTCATGGCCGTGATCGCGAGCAGCAGCAGGAGTGGATGCAGGCCGGCGAAGCCGCGGCTCGAGTTGCCGATGAACTCCGACACGCCGTTCGCCTCGATGGATGCCGCGAGCGTTAGGCCCCCGCCGAAGAGCATCAGCACGCCCCAGGGAAGTTTCACGGCCGTGTCCCAGTCCATGGCGCGGACCCCCTTGGCGCGGTCCACCGGGATCAGAAAGAGCGCGAGCGCCGCCAGCATGGCGATGCCGGCGTCGGAGAGCCCGGATAGCGGCTTCATGCCCGCGATCACCAGAGGCTTTAGCAGCGGGCTGAAGATCCAGAGCAGCGCCGTGACGGAGAAGACGGCGAGCACGGTCTTCTCGCCGCGGGTGAGAGGCCCGAGCTTGCGAAACTCCTCGTTGAAATGTTGCCGGCCGCCCGCGATCTCGCCGATGTCGGCGCGGAACAGGACGCGGGTGATCATCAGCCAGGCGATCGGCAGGAAGATGAGCGTGAACGGCCCGCCCACCAGCAGCCAGTCGAAGAAGCTCACTTCCTTCTGGAACGTCTGCTGGATATAGCGCACCGCAATGCCGTTGGGCGGGGAGCCGATGATGGTGGCGACGCCGCCGATCGAGGCGGCGTAGGCGACGCACAGGAGCAGGCCGGTCGCGAAGTTGCGCTCGGGAATCCGGTCCTGGGGTATCCCGCCGGATTCCTTGAGGCCCTTCCCCGTGCGGCTGAGCAAGACCAGGTCGATGACGGAGAGCGCGATCGGCACCATCATCGCCGCGCACGCGGTGTTGGAGACCCACATGCTGAGAAACGCGGTGACCGCCATGAAGCCGCCGACGATCGCGCCAGGACGCGCGCCGACGAGCCGCAGGACGAAGAACGCGATGCGCTTATCCAGCCCCCAGCGCTCGATGGCGAGCCCGATGATGAAGCCGCCCATGAAGAGGAAGATCACGTCCGCGGCGTAGGGCGGTAGCACCTTGGAGAGGGACGCAACGCCCAGCAGCGGAAAGGCCACGATCGGCAGCAGCGCCGTGACCTCGATGTCCACCGCCTCGGTGAGCCACCACGCAGCCATCCAGACCATCATGGCGAGCGTGGTGCGCCCGGATTGCGAGAACTCGACCCATTCGCCTGGACCGGTCGAATAATGCGGGGGCAGCCAGTAATAGCACAGCAGCCCCAGAAACGGCCCCGCGAAGAGGCCGATGCGGCGAACGGTGGCGACGTTCACCCGTCTACCGTATGGCCAGCATCCAGGGCACGCCGATCACCATAAACGCGGCGAAAAAGATCACGCCGAAAATCGCACCCAGGCGCCAGTAGTCCGCCGCTGGCAGATAGCCGCTGCCGTAGTACACCGGGCTCGGCCCGGTCGCGTACGGGGTGAGGACACCCATGATGCCGAGCTGCAGGCACAGCCCGAGCGCGAGGGTATGCATGTTGACCCCAGGAATTGTGGACGCGACCGCAAGCAGCACCGGAATCATGGCAGTGACGTGGGCCGTTATGCTCGCAAAGAGGTAATGGCCGAAGAAATTGATCAGCAGGAGCGCCACGACCGCGATTACCGGCGAAACGCCGCTCAGTTGCCCGGCGACGCTCTCCGCGAACCACTTCACGAACCCCACCCGGGTCAGCCCGTCCGCGAGCGCGACCAGCGTCGCAAACCACGCGAGCGTGTTCCACGCTGCCTTGTTGGCCGTGATGTCGTCCCAGGTGACGACCTTGAGCAGCAGCATCAGCGAGATCACGGCGATGGCGGCGGTGGTGGCTTCCATGATTGCCCCGCCGAAAATCCACAGCAATAGCGCAATCAGCACGAGCACTCCCAGGATGATCTCGCGCTGGGAGAGCGCACCCATCTTCTGCAGTTCCTTCGCGGCCCAGGCCGGGACCTCCTTCCCTTCCTTGACCTGAGGCGGATAGATCCAGTAAACGAGCAGGGGCACGAGCACGAGCAGCAGGATGCCGACCGGCGCAAAATAGATGAACCAGTCGACCCATGCGAGTTCGATCTTTGCGGTCTTTTTCACCAGCTCGATCGCGAGCAGGTTGGGCGCGAGCGCGGTGAGGAACATCGAGCTCGTTACGCAGGTTGCCGCGAGCGCGACCCACATGAGATAGGAGCCCATGCGCCGCATGGAAGGGTCGTTCGGCTTGGATTCGTAGAGCGGCGGCAGGTTGCGGATCACGGGATAGATCGTGCCGCCGCTGCGGGCCGTGTTCGACGGCGTAAAGGGCGCGAGCAGCAGGTCCGCAATCGTCACCGCGTAGCCCAGGGTGAGCGTCTTGCGGCCCATCGCCTTCACCAGCAGCAGCGCGATGCGCTTTCCGAGGCCGGTCTTCTCGTAGCCGAGGGCGAACATGAACGCGCCGAAGATGAGCCACACGGTGGTGTTGGAGAAGCCGGAGAGCGCCCAGCTGAGCGATGCACGGGCGGAGTTGAAACCGGCTTTCGCCAGTTGATCGGGGCTGAAGAAGACGTACTCGGACAGAACGGTCACCAGGGCGACGCCGATCAAGCCGATGGCGCCTCCCGGGAGCGGCTCGAACATGAGGCCGACGATGACACCGACGAAGATCGCGAAGTAATACCAGGCGTATTGCGGCAGCCCCGCCGGCGCTGGGATGAGGGCGATGATGATGGCAATCGCTATGGGTGCAACAGCCTTCCAAGGATTGCTCATGTTGTTCTCCTCTCCCCGTTTGGGCAGGTCACTCCGTCAGAATCCGACAGCAAGCAGCAGCCAGGCCGCGATCAGGGTG
>DASPGR010000046.1:0-18962 GCA_035620515.1 Burkholderiales bacterium
GGGAAATCGCCCTAACCCACTCATTCTGGAGGAGTTTGGTGTCACGGCTCGTCAGCCCTCACGGGGCTGAAACGCTCAGGCCGATGCTCCTGGAGGGCCCCGCGCTCGCCGAGGAGCGCAAGCGCGCTCAATCGCTCCCCAGACTCCCCCTCAGCTCGCGCGAAAAAGGCGATCTGATCATGTTGGGCATTGGCGGTTTCACCCCGCTCAATGGCTTCATGACGCATGCCGACTGGCAAGGGGTATGCGACGGGATGCGGATGCCCAATGCGCTTTTCTGGCCGATTCCCATCACCCTTTCGACGACTGAGGCGCTGGCGGCGACTTTTCGAACGGGCCAGGACATCGCCCTGGTCGATGCCGAGGGCGGGGACATCCTAGCAAGCCTGAAGGTCACGGAGAAATACAAGATCAACAAGGCGCATGAGTGCGCGACGGTGTTCCGCACGACGGACATCGAGCACCCCGGTGTCAGGATGGTGATGGAACAGGGCGACGTCAACATCGCGGGACCGGTGAAGGTCCTGTCGACCGGCGGCTTCCCCGAGAAGTACGGCGCCCTCTACATGACGCCGGCGCAGACGCGCGCAGCGTTCGAGGCAAGCGGATGGTCGACCATCGCGGCGTTCCAGACCCGCAATCCCATGCACCGCTCGCACGAGTACCTGGCCAAGGTCGCGATCGAGGTCTGCGACGGCGTGCTCATTCACTCCCTGCTTGGAAACCTCAAGCCCGGCGACATTCCAGCCGACGTTCGTACGCGCGCGATCGCGGTCCTGATCGAGAAGTACTTCCTTCAGAAAACGGTCATTCAGTCTGGGTACCCGCTCGACATGCGCTATGCGGGCCCGCGCGAAGCCCTGCTCCACGCGCTCTTCCGCCAGAACTACGGCTGTTCACACCAGATCGTGGGACGGGACCATGCAGGCGTCGGAGACTACTACGGTCCGTTCGACGCACACAAGATTTTCGACGAGATCCCGAAGGACGCGCTGCAGACCCGCCCGCTCAAGATCGACTGGACGTTCTGGTGCTACCGGTGCGGCGGCATGGCGTCCGATCGCACCTGCCCGCACGCGGCGGAAGACCGCCTGCTGCTCTCGGGCACGAAGCTGCGGAAACTGCTGTCGGACGGTGCGGAAGTGCCCGCCGAGTTCAGCCGTCCCGAGGTGCTCAAGATTCTCGGCGAATACTATGCCGGGCTGAAGGACGAGGAACGCGTCGAAGTCAAGCTGGTCGGCCATTCCGCGCGTTGACCAGAAGCGCGTTACTGCTTCACGCCTGCAGCAACCCTGAGCGCAGTCCCGTCAGTCAATGATGTGGTAGACGGGCGCCTTCTCCAGCGTCCACTTGCCCGATTGCCGGTCGTAGCGGGACAAGGTGAAGCAATGCCAGTTCTCATCATCGAGCTTCATATGATCGCCCCGATAGTAATACCCCGGCCACCGCGTTTCTTCACGGAACAGCGTGTGATGGGTCACTGACTCCGCTGCGAGGAGCCGGTGGTGCAGCTCCCAGACACGCTGGAGCTGATGAAGGTCTTCGGCACCCATTTGGCTCATGTCTTCCTTCATCATGGCGAGCAACTCGAGCCCGCGGTTGAGCAGCTTCCCGTTTGTCATGTAGTGGGCGCTGATGCCCCCGACGTACTCGTCCATGATCTTCTGGAGACGCTGCAGACCGTGGATCGGCAGGAGGTAGCTCGGCGATACGGTTCCGGCGACGATCTCGTTGCGGCCGATCCGGTAGTTCTCGAGTGGCTGGAAGATCGTTCTTTCGAGGTCCCGATACTCCTGCTCGCTCAGCCGAGGTTCGTCCCTGCCTTTTTCCATCACGTATTTGACCGCCGCCTTGCCGGCGATGCGGCCTTCCGTGAAGGAACCCGAGGAGAACTTGTGGGCGCTGCCGCCGATGGTGTCGCCGGCGCCGAACAGGCCGTCCACGGTCATCATGCGGTTGTAGCCCCACTGGTACTCCGCCGGGGCGAAGTCTTCCGGTCCGCTCGCCCACGCCCCGGAGCAGGTGGCGTGCGAGCCCATGACATAAGGCTCGGACGTGGTGAGTTCGGGGTTGATGTCCTTGGGATCGATGTTCTGCGACGCCCAGACGACCGCCTGCCCGATCGTCATGCCGAGGAAGTTCTCCCAGCCGACCACCTCCTTGTGGGGATCCTGGAACGCCTCCTTGGTGACCATACGGATCGGGCCGCGGCCCGCCTTCATCTCCTCGAGGAAGGCGTGATTCCTGAGGCACGTCGGCACCGGATGATGGTCGATGTACTCGCCCACCAGCGCCCGCGTGTGCTCGGTCCACTTCGACTCGTACTCCTCGCCGTAGCCGTTCTGGGTGTACGTCTTCAGATGGAGGAAATACGCGCCGACGGGGCCGTAACCGTCCTTGAAGCGCGTCAGGACGATGCGGTTCTCCATCTGCGTCATCTTGGCCCCGACCTGGATCGGCAGCCCGTAGGCGGATGCGCTGCTCCAGGGTGCGTACCACGTCCGCCCCATGCCCTCGCCCACCGCGCGCGGCTTGAAGATGTGCGACGCGCCGCCCGCGGCGATGATCACGGCCTTGGCGCGGAACACGTAGTAATCGCCCGTGCGGACGTTGAAGCCGACCGCGCCGGCTACGCGGTTGGCCTTGCCACCATCCATCAGCAGGTGGGTGACCATGATCCGGTTGTAAATCTCCGTCGCGGCCTTGCGCGCTGCTTCGGCGACGATCGGCTTGTAGCTCTCGCCGTGGATCATGATCTGCCACTTGCCTTCGCGCTGGTAGCGCCCGGTCTTGGGGTCGCGCATCATCGGCAGGCCCCATTCCTCGAACTTGTGCACCGTGGAATCCACGTGCCGGGCGATGTCGTAGCCCAGGTCCTCGCGCACCAAACCCATGAGGTCGTTGCGGGCGTAGCGCACGTGGTCCTCGGGCTGGTTCTCGTTCCACTGCATGCCCATGTAGCAGTTGATGGCGTAGAGACCCTGGGCGACAGCGCCGCTCCTCTCGATGTTCGCCTTCTCGATACAGACGATCTTCAGATCGCGCCCCCAGTACCGGGACTCGTAGGTTGCCCCGCAGCCTGCCATGCCGCCGCCGATGACGAGGATGTCGGCGTCAACGAAAACGGTCTTCCTGCCTCCGAACAGCCCCATCAGACGACTCCTTGCTTGAGTTGATCCGGGCGCAATGCAGGCAATCCCCCGTCGATCTTCAACGCCTCGGGCTCGTGTGCAAGTTCCTGCCTGGCAAAATCCTCGGGGCGGGGCGCAGCGTACTCGGCTGGCCCCTTGATTGATCCCCACGGCGTGGTACGGATCGGCGACACGAAGTTCTTCTCGCGGCCATCGCGGAACTTCAGCCGCCACGAAATCGTCGCCTTCGCTTCCTCGCGAAGCACGCGGACACTGTGACCCAAGGGGGCGAAGTCGGCGTAACCGCGTGCATCGATGGCGTTCTGGGGACAGGCCTTGACGCACGAGTAGCACTCCCAGCACATGTTGGGCTCGATGTTGTAGGCGCGCCGATAGGTCTTGTCGATGTGCATGATGTCGGACGGGCAAATGTCGACGCAGTGCCCGCAACCGTCGCACCGGGTCATGTATACGAATGTCGGCATGGGTTTCGTTCTCTCCCGAAATGAAGTCCGGTGATGGGGGGGAATCAGTAGTGCCTGGGTTGCTCGCGAGCGCTGCCGAACGCCTCGGGCTTGTCGGCGGGCGCAGGCAGATTGCTCCGGGTGCCGTTGGCATACGAAACCCTCTTTTCGAAGGCTGCGGCAGGCTTGAAGAACATGTGAGCGAACTTCGACCACGGCACCGATCCGAACAGCACCGTCGTGGCGATGATGTACAAGCCGAAGAACACGTTGACCCCCGAGGCGCCGGTAGCCTGCAGGAAGGCCCAGACCAGTCCCAGTGTCACGCTGGCGAGAAGCGAGAGGATAAAGAGATCTGCGCGCATCAGGCGGAATGGCGAGCTCCCCTCCGCGGCAACATCGGCCCGGATAAAGAACCAGAACCAGTATCCGCCTGCGCAAACCATCAAGCCCCCGACCCACCATAACAGCGGCACGACGCCTGGTCCCGGCATCGCCGGCGTCGGATAGCCGAACACCATGATGACGGTGGTGACGACGTAAAGCACGAACCCGTACATGGTCAAAAGATGGGCGACTCGGCGACGCTGGTTGCAGAACTCCCCCGATGCCAGAACGTCCACGAGCCCGGTCTGGATCGCGATCGAGACCAGTTCGCCGCCACTGACTTCTTTGGCGCCTTTGCTTTTCGATTTCCGCCAGTTATCGAAAAAATACCTGGCGCTGCCCTTGTGCACGATATCTGCCAGCGTGCCGGCCGCAACCAGGATGATCATGATGACGACATAGGTTTGCATGGCGGCAGGCGGCACCGACGCGGACAGCGCGGCAAACGGATTGCTGGTGAACATCATGGCCCCCTTTTTGCTTCACCGATTCTAAACGGCGGCAGGCGGCGCACGCAAAGAAAAAGGTTATGTGGCCATAGAAAAAATTTAGCACCGCATCGGGTACAATGCCCGCGGAGGTGCCGCCTGAAAATCTGCATCGTCTCCGACAGTCACGACCACCGCGAACCGCTTGCCGCCGCTGTCGCGGAGGCGAAGGCGCTGGGCGCCCAGGCGGTGCTGCATTGCGGCGATCTGGTGGCGCCTTCCACGTTGCATGCGATCGTCGACCTGGGCCTGCCGATCCACCTCATTCACGGCAACAACGTCGGCGACCTGTTCTACCTGTCCAGGTTCGCGCGGGAGCATTCGAACCGCGTGCAGTACTACGGCCAGGATGGCTCGCTTGACCTCGCGCAACGGCGGATCTTCATGGTGCATTACCCGCATTATGCGAAGGCGATGGCGCTCACTGGAGACTACGACCTGGTATGCAACGGGCATGAGCACCGTGCTGTCATCGAGCGCATTCGCAATGTCATGGGCAAGGAGACGCTGCGCATCGATCCCGGGACGGTTGCCGGCGTGAGTGGACCTCAGACCTATGTGTTTGGCGATCTGCAGACTCTCGAATTTGGAATCCGGTCGGTTCCCCCTTGACGCAACCTCGATTTTTGAATCCTTGTGCCTTCCCCGACGGCTGCTTCGCGGGGCGCGCGGGAACATTTTCGCTCGGAACATTTCCAATGGATACCAAGGCCGGTCGGCCGGTAAACGGAGGGATATATGACTAAACGCGACGAATATATCGAGAAACTCAAGGGCCAGCTTGACCAGTGGAACGCACAGGTGGCGAAGTGGGACGCGCAAGCCCGCGAGGCGCAGGCGCACCTGCGTGGCGATTACGAGAAGCAGCTCGAGACCTTCCGGCGACACCGGGACGAGGCCATCGAGCAGATGCGCCGCGTGCAAGGCGCCACGGGCGATGCGTGGATAGATCTCGCGCGGGGCGCGGATGATGCCTGGGCCCGGATGCGCGAAGCGTTCGAGAAGGCCCGCACGCACTTCCACAAGCAGTAATCAACAATCAGCAAGTTCCCGGCATCGTGGACCGCACGACGTGCACCATGAGGTGGCGTGGCGCGTTCTGCGCCTTCGTGGGCGTTGCAACGTGGGGCCATCCATCGGCATCGTGCGCGCAGACTATCTCGACCCAGGAACATTCGTTTCGTGTCGTCAAGCTGACCGAAGGCCTCGCGCATCCCTGGAGCCTGGCCTTCCTGCCCGACGGGCGGATGCTCGTAACGGAGCGCCCGGGCCGCCTGAGAATCGTGGGCGCAGACGGCAAGCTCGACAAGCGCCCCGTGAGCGGGCTTCCCGAGATCGCTGAATACGGTCAAGGCGGCCTGCTCGATGTCACGCCGCACCCCCGCTACGCGCAGAACCGCCTCGTCTATCTGTCGTTCGCTGCGCGCGGACCGGGCGGAGTCAGCACCGAGGTAGGGCGCGGAAAGCTCTCCGGCGACCGCCTTGAGGGTTTCGAGATCATCTTCCGCCAGCTGCCCAAGTCGCACGGCGGCCAGCACTTCGGGTCGCGGCTGGTATTCGATCGCGCTGGCTTCCTTTTTATAACTCTCGGAGACCGCGGCGATCGCGAGCGTGCGCAACAGCACGATGACCACGCGGGTTCCGTCATCCGGCTGCATGACGACGGGCGCGTGCCCCAGGACAATCCGTTTGTGGGCAGGGCCGGCTGGAAACCCGAGAAATACACGCTCGGCAACCGCAACATCCAGAACGCGGCACTGCATCCCGATACCGGCGTGTTGTGGACGCACGAGCATGGACCGCAGGGCGGCGATGAGATCAATGTGATCCGCGCGGGGGTGAACTACGGGTGGCCCGTCATCACCTACGGCAGGGAGTATGTTACGAGCTTTAGCATCGGCGAAGGCACTCAGAAGGCCGGCATGGCGCAACCGCTCTACTACTGGGTGCCCTCGATCGCGCCGTCGGGCATGGCTTTCTACACGGGAGACAAGTTCCCGCGCTGGCGCGGCGATCTTTTCGTCGGCGCGCTGCGCGACCGCCTGCTGGTGAGGCTACGCCTCAATGGGGAACGCGTCGTCAGCGAAGAGCGCATGCTGGAAGGCGTCCTCGGAAGGATCCGCGACGTGCGAATCGGTCCCGACGGCTATCTCTACCTTCTCACGGATTCCGGCGACGGCGTGCTCGCCAGACTCGAACCGGCCGAGCGCTAGAACTTATTGCCGCCGATGAACGCCGACAAAAAAGAACGTCTCTAACGAACTTGTGAACTGGGTTTCTTGGCGGGCTTGGCGTCTTGGCGGTTCAAGTCACGCAGCAGCCGCGCGCCGGACATCCTTGTAAGGCTCCGGATGCGGCTGCGGTTGCGGCGCCGGCTCCTCCGGCGCCGCCTGGGCAACCGGAATATCCGCCGGCCCGTTCGCGGTTTCCACGAGCGCCCCCAGGTCATCGAGCGGAGGCAGCTCGTCGAGCGAACGCAGGTTGAGGTCGTCGAGGAACGATTTCGTTGTGGCGTACAGCGCCGGCCGTCCCGGCACATCGCGATGGCCAACGACATCGATCCAGCCCCGCTCTTCGAGCGCGCGGATGATATGGGTCGACACCGTCACACCGCGGATACCTTCGATGTCGCCGCGGGTAACGGGTTGCCGATAGGCGATGATCGCGAGCGTTTCCATGACTGCACGGGAATAGCGCGGCGCTCTCGCCGGGTTGAGACGATCGAGGTAGCCCTGCAATTCGGGGCGCGCGCGAAAGCGCCAGCCCGACGCTACCTGCGTCAGCTCGACGCTTCGCCCGTCCCACTCGCCGCGCAGCTCTTCGAGTATCCTGCGCAGCGTATCGCTCGAGAGCTCATCGTCGAAGAGCTTTCTCATCTCGACCAGTTCAAGGGGCTCCTGCGTGGTGAGCAATGCCGCCTCCAGCACTTTCTTCACATGGTGAATATCGATCGTCGTATTTTCCATTTGGACCCCGTCATTCCACGGCGGCGAGCGAGCCGCCCCTCAGTTTCACGTAGATCGGTGCATACGCTGCCTGCTGGGCGAGCTCCACCAGGCGCTCGCGCGCCAGCTCGAGCAGCGCAAGAAAGGTCACGATCAGCACGGCGATGCCTTGTGCCGGATCAAACAAGTCCTTGAATTCGACGTAACGCGCCTCCTGCAGCCGGCGCAGGATCCGGCTCATGTACTCGCGAACCGAGAGCTGCTCACGCGTGATGCGGTGATGGCGCTGGACCGCCGCGCGTGTCAGGAGCGCAAGCCAGGCCGCGCGCAGATCCGGGACGTTCACCTCGGGCAGGCGCTCCGCCACCTGATCGAACATGACCTGGACCAGCGCAAAATCGCGCCCGGCCTGAGGCAGCTCGGTGAGCCGCCTCGCGGCAAGCTTCATCTGCTCGTATTCGAGGAGCCGCCGAACAAGCTCCGCACGCGGGTCTTCCTCGAGTTCCGTTGCTGCCGGCCGCGGCAGGAGCATCCGCGATTTGATCTCGATCAGCATGGCGGCCATGAGGAGATATTCGGCGGCCAGCTCGAGCGTCCGCGAGCGCATCATCTCCACATACTCGAGATACTGCACCGTCAGAGGCGCCATCGGGATATCGAGCACGTTGATGTTTTCCTTGCGGATGAGATAGAGCAGCAGGTCGAGCGGGCCCTCGAACTGCTCGAGAAAGACTTCGAGGGCATCGGGCGGAATGTAAAGATCGTGGGGCACTTCCAGGATCGGCTGTCCGTAGATCCTGGCGATGGGGCCCGAGGTCACCGCTTCGTTCATGCGGCGCACCCTGCGGACGGGCGCCGCCCGGCATTCTTTGTGGCGATCTTGGGGGGGAGTTTGCCTGCCGGCTTCGGGATCAGGCCGGATATTGCGAGGGGTTGTGCAGCCCGTTGGCGACCGCCCCGCAAAGGTGACACTGGCATCCGTGCATTGTACAGGGAAACTCGCCTCGCACCTACCCCCGGCGGCAACCCTCCCCCGGCCGGATGGCGAGCCGATGCGGCAAAAGGGCCTCAGGTGTAGTCGAGGCCCATCACCTCGCGCACATCGCGCAGCGTCTCGCCCGCCAGCTTGCGAGCCTTCTCGCATCCGTCGGCGATGATGCTTCTCACCAGCGTGGGGTCATCGACGTAACGCTGGGCCCTAAGACGCATCGGCTTCTGCTCCTCGAGCACCGCGTCAATCACGGGTTGCTTGCATTCCAGGCAACCGATCCCGGCGCTGCGGCATCCTTCCTGCACCCACTTCTGGCGCTTGTCGTCCGAATAGACGAGATGGAACGGCCATACCGGACATTTCTCCGGTTCGCCGGGGTCGGAGCGCTTTACCCGCGCGGGATCGGTGGGCATGGTGCGGATCTTCCGGGTGACGCTCTCGGCGTCCTCGCGCAGCCCGATCGTGTTGTGGTACGACTTGGACATCTTCTGGCCGTCCAGTCCCGGCATTTTCGCTGCGTCCGTCAGCAGTGCATGCGGCTCGGTCAGGATCACCTTGCCGCCGCCCTCGATAAAGCCGAAGAGGCGCTCGCGGTCTCCGAGCGGCAGGTTCTGCGCCTGCTCGATCAGGGCCCGCGCCGCCGCGAGGGCCTCCGCATCGCCTTTTTCGAGAAACTTCGTGCGCAGTTGCCGATAAAGCCGCGCGCGCTTCGCGCCGAGCTTCTTGATCGCGCTTTCGGCCTTTTCCTCGTACCCTTCCTCGCGTCCGAAAACGTGGTTGAAGCGCCGCGCGATCTCGCGAGTAAACTCGATGTGCGGCACCTGGTCCTCGCCCACCGGCACCTGGGTGGCGCGATAGATCAGGATGTCGGCGCCTTGCAGGAGCGGGTAGCCGAGAAACCCGTAGGTCGAAAGATCCTTTTCCGCGAGCTTCTCCTGCTGGTCCTTGTAGGTCGGAATGCGCTCGAGCCAGCTCAACGGCGTGACCATGGACAGCAGCAGGTGAAGTTCCGCGTGCTCGGGCACGCGCGACTGTATGAATAGCGTCGCCTGGGCGGGATCGACGCCCGCCGCCAGCCAGTCGACCACCATGTCCCACGCATGCTGTTCGATGGTTGCCGGCTCGTCATAATGGGTCGTGAGAGCATGCCAGTCCGCGACGAAGAAGAGACACTCGTACTCGTGCTGCAGTCGCTCCCAGTTCTTGAGCACGCCGTGATAGTGGCCGAGGTGCAGCGCCCCCGTCGGACGCATGCCCGAGAGGACGCGATTGGAGTACAGGCCGAGCGCCATCGGCAGGCGCGCTAGGCGCGCTGCTCCCCGCGCGCCGAAGGCAGGCGAGCGAGGCGAAGCAGATCGGGGGCCGGCTGATTGTTTATAAGTGCTTGAAACCGCATGCGGCGCGCCGTGGGAAGGGGCCATTCTAGCAGGTCGGGCTCGCCCGGTTCGGCGAGCAACGCGCGCGCGACTTTGTGTTCGGGCAGCCTCAGTCCGATGATCTTTCCGGCGGATTGACGCAGTCGCTTCGGCGCCTCGCCGATAGCCCTCAGGATGTCTGCACCCGAGCGCGTAGCACGAATCAGTCGGAGATATTGGTGAGTACTGTCGCAGGCGAAATTCCGCGGCTGGGTCAGGGCGCTTCCGTCCAAACTAATATAATAACTACATTAAAACAGTATAATATTTAGCTCACTTAAAGCATCACAGTAACTCGAGTTCGACCCATGCATCCGCCAGCCGCGATATGGCGTAGAGGACGAGAATAGGGATGCCTCCTTAATCCGTGCGGAGCCCATCGTGATCACAAAGCGCTTCATTCCGATCTCGCTGGCCGTCGTCTTGCTGACGGCGAACGGCGCCGCTGCCGCCGCGTCGTGTTCGGCAACGAGCGCGGAACGCCGCGTCCCGCTGCTGGAACTCTACACATCCGAAGGCTGCAACAGCTGCCCGCCCACCGACCGCTGGTTCAGCGCCCTTCCGGAGAAAGGGTTGACCGCCCGGCAGGTCGTCGCCCTGGCATTTCACGTCGATTACTGGAACTACCTCGGCTGGAGTGATCCCTTCTCGAAAGCCGAGTACAGCGACCGGCAGCGCTCCGCCAGCATCCGGAACAAGGCGCGGTTTGTCTACACGCCGCAGCTGCTGCTCGATGGACGGGATTATCGTCGCGCGATCTTTCTCGATGACATTGCCGATCGCGTCAATGCCATCGGACGCGAAAAGCCTGCTGCGACTATCCGGCTCGGCCAAGTCCTGGAGGCCGGCAGTGCCCTCCTCGTGCAAGGCGAGATTACCGTCACCGACGCAACGCAACTCGCCAATGCACGCGCCTACGTGGCGCTCTACGAAAACCGGCTCTCCAACCAGATTACAGCCGGCGAAAACCGGGGAGAACGCCTGGCGCACGACTTCGTCGTCCGCGCATTATTGCCGCTCCGTTCCGCAGGCCCCGATGGAAGCCTCAAATTCCAGCATCGATTCTCGCTTGACAAAGGCTGGAAGCGCGGGGACCTTCACCTCGCAGCTTTCGTCCAGAACGAGCAGTCGGGAAAAACACTGCAGGCGCTTGCCGCGCCGATCTGCCGCTGAGCGCCCGCGTCGGCGCGCCGCATGTGCCGGGCGAGTGACGTTCGAGAGCCTGAGGGGGACTCTTCGAGCGACCGGGTCAGTCGCCTTTGCGACGCAAACGGCTCTGCGCCGGAACGTGCTGCGCCAGAAACTCCATCTGATCGGCGAGAATCCTGCGATTGGTCAGGATCAGGTATTCCGCACGATTCGGCACGTAAGGAAGGTAGACAAGCTCCATGCCCGCCTGCTCCGGCGTGCAGTTGCCTTTGTGCTCGTTGCAGGCGCGGCAAGCCGTCACCGAATTCATCCAGGTGTCCTTGCCGCCCCGCGAGAACGGGATGACATGGTCGCGCGTCAGCCGCGCGCTCGGAAACATGTCCGCACAGTAGGCGCAGATCTGCCTGTCACGATGAAACAGCTCGCGATTATTGAGCGGCGGCACCTGGCTGAACGTCTTGAGCGCCATCGCCTTGCCCTTGATCGCGATGATGCTGGATGCCGTGATGCTCGAGCGCTGCCCCGTGAGGCGATTCGTGCCCCCGTACACGGTGAACGCATGCTCTCCCATGGCCCAGGCGACCTGATCCTTCGCGTAGTAATAGCAGGCGTGCTGCCAGCTGATCCAGCGATGCGGCACGCCGTGCGTGTCGAGCGTGAGGATCAGCGGGTAGCTTCCATGCAGCGCCAGTTTCTGTTCAGTAACGTCGTGCATCATATCCATCACCTGGTCCCGGCGATCGTGCCCGCAAGCGTGCCGCCGGGGAACGGCACAATTTACCAGATTTATGAATTTATGCCAGTTTTCCGCGGAGTACGAGGCGCACTCGCGCCGGGTCGCGCAGCCACTGCAGATAGTGCGCGGTGTCCGAGCGGCGTATAATGCCTCCCCGTGACATATCGTGTTTTGCGCCATCGATCTGGCGTTGCTGGGGGCTGTGACCACATCCGCTCACGGCCTTGATGCCCCGCCGGCAGCCGCCGACATCCAGACGCCCTCGTTCGCCGCGCTAGGCCTCATGCCCGAGCTGCTGCGGGCCGTAGCCGAGCAGGGCTATGTCGAGCCGACGCCGATCCAGCTGCAGGCCATTCCCCCGGTATTGCAACGGCGCGATCTGATGGGCTGCGCCCAGACCGGCACCGGCAAAACAGCAGGCTTTACCCTCCCGATTCTCCAGTTGCTTGCCCCGCAGGCCAATACCAGTCCCTCACCGGCTCGTCATCCGGTGCGTGCGCTGATCCTCACACCGACGCGGGAACTTGCCGCCCAGGTGGAGGAAAGCGTTCGCACCTATGGCAAGCACCTGGCGCTTCGCTCTGCCGTGGTCTACGGGGGCATCGACATCGGTCCGCAGATCAAGGCGCTCCATGCAGGCGTCGAGATCCTCGTTGCGACGCCGGGCCGGCTGCTCGATCACCTGCATCAGAAGACACTGAACCTGTCGCGGGTGGAGATCCTGGTGCTCGATGAGGGGGACCGCATGCTCGACATGGGATTTCTTCCGGACATCAAGCGGATTCTGGCGACCCTTCCCCCGCGCCGCCAGAATCTGCTCTTCTCGGCCACGTTTCCGGAGGAAGTGCGAAGGCTCGCGAAGGATCTCCTGCACGCTCCCATCATGGTTGAAGTTGCGCGCCGCAACGCCCCTGCCGACCTCGTCTCCCACGAGATCCATCTCGTGCCCGCGCTGCGCAAGCGTGCGTTGCTTGCGCATCTCATCCGCAGCCGGGACATACGGCAGGTGCTGGTATTCGTCCGCATGAAACGCGACGCCAACCGCCTGGCGCGGCAGTTGCAGCAGGATGGCATCCTTGCCACGGCGATCCACAGCGATCGCTCGCAACAGGAACGCACCCAGGCGCTGGAGGATTTCAAACAGGGCAAGGTGACGACGCTGGTTGCCACTGACATCGCGGCGCGGGGACTCGATATCGAGGAACTGCCCTATGTCATCAACTACGAGCTTCCCTACACGCCCGAGGACTATGTGCATCGAATCGGCCGCACCGGGCGCGCCGGCCTGCCGGGAGACGCGATCTCGCTCGTCAGCCCCGACGAGACGAAGATGCTCGAGGACATCGAGCGCATGCTGAAGCGAAAACTCCCGCGCGCGCCGGCGCAGGACTTTTCCGATCACGGTCGTGGTCCGCGTTCCAGGGGCGCGCCGCGCGCGCCGCACCCCAGGCAGCCGCCGCGCCAGCATTCGCCGGTTGAAAAATCCGCGGGGCCAACGTTCGATTTCACCAAGCCCTACGAACCGCAGGGACCCGACCGGACGGGGCCGCAGGAGACAGCGCCGCCCGCGCGACGGGGGCCCACGCGGCCGATGGCGGCCCTGTTGGGCGGTCGTCCGAAACGCGACAAGGAGTGAGACGCGCGGTTTCCGCCCGGCAGCTCAGGGCTTTTCTCGCCGACGGCGCCGAGATCGCGCTCCTTGACGTGCGCGAGGCCGGGCAATTCGGTGAGTCGCACCTGCTTTTCGCAACACCCCTGCCATACAGCCGGCTCGAAATCGATGTCGCACCTCTCGTGCCGAGGCGTTCGACGCGCATCGTGCTTTGCGATGACAGTGGACACGACGCTGCAGAGCTCGCGGCGCGCCGCCTCGAGGCAATGGGCTACACCAACCTCTCCAATTTGGAAGGCGGCATCGCCGGCTGGGCCGCGGCCGGTTACGGGCTCTACAAGGGCGTAAACGTCCCGAGCAAGCTCTTCGGCGAGCTGATCGAGCTCGCCTATCACACGCCCCGCGTCACAGCGCGGGAACTCGTTCGGATGAAGGAGGCCGGGGAAAACTTCGCGATCGTTGACGGCCGTCCGTTCAACGAGTACCGGAGGATGACCATTCCCGGCAGCACCTGCTGTCCGAACGCGGAGCTTCCCCTCCGTATCGCCACGATGGTGCCGGATCCCCGCACCAAGATCATCGTGAACTGCGCCGGGCGCACGCGCTCAATCATCGGCGCGCAGACGCTGATCAATTTTGGCATCCCGAACCCGGTCTACGCGCTGGAGAACGGCACGCAGGGTTGGCACCTGTCCGATCTTCAACTCGAGCGCGGGTCGGAGCGCAGGTACCCCGAACGCGTGGATGCGGCACTGCTCCCGGCGCAGCAGGCAGCGGCACGAGAGTTGATGGAACGTTTCGGTGTCCGACTGGTATCGGCGGAGACAGTGGGCGCATGGTTGACCGATCCCGGGCGCACTACGTATCTCTGCGATGTGCGGTCTCCCGAGGAATTCAAGAATGATTCCGTGCCCGGTGCTGTGCACGCGCCGGGCGGGCAGCTCGTCCAGGCAACGGATCAGTGGGTCGGCGTGCGCAACGCCCGAATCGTGCTGATCGACAGTGAAGGCGTGCGCGCACCCGTCGTCGCGAGCTGGTTAAAGCAGCTCGGGTGCGACGCTTACGTGCTCGAAGGCGGAATTCGCGCCGCGGTGAGGGGCGCCACCCCCGCACGCCCTGCTCTGCCCCAGCCCGAGCCGATCTCTCCGTCTGAGCTGATGCGCGCGACTGCGGCAGGGAAATGTACCGTGTTCGAGCTGCGGCCCAGCATGGATTTTCGCAAGGGCCATATACCCGCAAGCCGCTGGGGAATTCGTCCCCGCCTCGTCGCGGCCACGCGAGGCGCGACGGGCACAATCGTTCTGGTCGCCGACGAGCCTGACATTGCACGGCTCGCCGCAATCGATCTCCTGGAGGCGGGGTTCTCCGATCTGAAGGTTCTCGAGGGAGGCTTGTCAGCCTGGACGCGGGCTGGCTACGCAACGGAGCAGTCGCCCACCGTACCACCGGACGCGGAGTGCATCGACTATCTCTTCTTCGTGCACGACCGTCACGCCGGTAATCGCGAGGCCATGAAGCAGTACCTCGCGTGGGAAACCGGCCTCATCGATCAGCTCGACGAGGAGGAGCGGGCCGCATTCAAAATCGGGCCCGTGACGAGTGACGGGTGACGAGATACCGCGTGTTGAACGGCGGCGAAGCCGTCGGTTCGAACACGCGGAGTTAGCCCGGCGCGATAGCGTCCGAGGTTAACGCGAGTTGAACGGCGGCGAAACCGTCCGTTCGAACACGCGGAGTTAAAGCGGCGCCGCAGGCGTCCGCGTTTAGCGTTACTTCACGGCCAGCTTGAGATCCCGCACGATCTTGCCCCACTTCGCGTTCTCGGCTGCGACGAACTGGCCGAACGCTTTCGGATCGGTGGCCACGATGTCCGTTCCCAGCGTTTCGTAAGCCTTTCGCACCTCCGCCGTGCGAAGCAGGTCTGTCACGTCACGCTGGATCCGCTGGATGGCGGCCGGCGGTGTGCCCCGCGGTGCAAGCAGTCCCGTCCACAGCGAGGCGTCGTAGCCTGGAAGGGTCTCGCCGATGGAGGGCACGTCCGGCAGCTCCGGCGAGCGCTTGGCGGTCGTCACCGCGATGATTCTCAACTGGCCCGCCCGGTGGTGGGGAAGAATGCTCGAGAGCCCGATGCAACCGATCTTGATCTGTCCGCCAAGAAGATCTGAGCGCACCGGCCCGCTGCCCTTGTACGGGACGTGCACCATGTCGATGCCGGCCATGTTGACGAACAGCGCCTGGAAGAGGTGCATCGCGCCGCCCTGTCCCGAGGAAGCGTAGTCGAGCTTGCCCGGATTCTTCTTGGCGAGCGCAATCAGCTCCTTCACCGACGTCACGCCGAGCGAAGGATGCACCACCAGCCCGTAGGGCTGGCTGGCAACCTGCATGATGGGCGCAAAGTCGCGCACAGGATGGAATGGAGCCTTCTTGTAAAGGTTCGGAACGATCGTGTGAGGCGTGCCCGTCGCGAGCAGGGTGTATCCGTCGGCATTCGCCTTGGCGGCGATTTCGGTGCCGATCAAACCGCCTGCGCCCGTGCGGTTGTCGATCACGACCTGCTGCCCCAGACGTTCAGGCAGCTTCGTTGCAACAATCCGTATCAGGACATCGGTCGAGCCTCCGGCGCCGAATGGAATAATCATGCGGATCGGCTTGTTGGGATACGCCTGTGCGCCCATCGCGCCCGCCGCAACCTGCATGCCAAGCGCAAAGACCGCCACCAAACTGCAGACACGCAACTTCATGTTTTCTCCTCCTTGCATGTGTCGTCACATCGTGACGCCGGAAGTTTAGCCCAACACGGTCGGCGGCTCCATACCGGCCGCGAGAGTTCCGCATTTCGCAGGATGAAACTTTGCCCGTGCTACTATGCGCCGAGGCCTGGCGGCGGGCGCGCAGCCAATCCCCATGCTGATTATCAGGGAACTTTGCAAATCGTACGGCGGCGCGCGGCCGCGCGAGTTGCTGCATCGCCTTTCCCTCGAGGTCGGACGCAGCGAGTACGTCGCCATCCGCGGCGAGTCCGGCGTCGGCAAGTCCACGCTGCTCAATCTCGTTGCCGGGCTCGATCAGCCGGACAGCGGCAGTATCGTGCTCGATGGCACGGAACTGACGGCGCTGGATGATTCTGCGCGCACGCTGCTGCGCCGGCGCCGCGTCGGTTTCGTCTTCCAGGCGTTTCATCTGCTGCCGCACCTCACCGTAGGGCAGAACGTGGCGCTGCCTCTGGCTCTCAACGGCACCACGGGGGAAACGGCTGCGCAGCGCGTGGCAGAAATGCTCCGGGCCGTAAACCTTGACGGCGTCGCGGACACGTATCCGCGCGAGCTTTCCGGCGGAGAAATGCAGCGCGCGGCGATCGCCCGCGCACTGGTTCACAAGCCGTTGCTGTTGCTCGCGGACGAGCCGACCGGAAATCTGGACCCGGACAGCGCGCTTCAGGTGCTGAGCCTGTTGCGCCAATGCGTGAAAAGCGAAGGCGGGTCCGGCATACTCGTGACCCATTCCGAACGCGCAGCAGCGACCGCCGATCGCGTGCTGGCGCTGACGCCGGACGGGCTGCAGCCCGTGTCGCCATGACCACGATCGCGATGGCGTTCGTCAACAAGAGGCTTGCGCTGTTGCGCACGCTCGTCCTCGGGCCTTTGCGCGAGAATCCCGCGCGCACGGCGCTTGCTATCGTTGCGATTGCCCTCGGCGTTGCGCTCGGGGTCGCCGTTCATCTCGTCAACGCCAGTGCCATCAGCGAGTTCGAGGTTGCGGCCCGGCATCTGGCCGGCGAGGCCGATCTCGTGATACGCGGCCCCCGCGGCGGTTTTGACGAAGCCCTGTACCCAAAGCTCGCGCGTCTGCCCCAGGTCGAGGCGGCGAGCCCTGCGCTGGATCTGGAAGTCCCGCTGGTCGATCACGCCGGGAGCCTGCGCGTTATCGGTTTCGATGCCCTGCGCGCGGTGCGCGTGCAGCCTTCGCTGGTCCCGGAAGACTATGGACTTCTGAGGGATCTCTTCGAGCCGGATGCCGTCATCCTGTCGGCCGCGGCAGCACAATGGCTCGGGGTGAAGGACGGCGCCGAGCTTCGTCTCCGCGTCGGAACCCGCCCCGTCACGCTGAAAGTGATCGGGACATTGCCTGCCGGCGTCTATCGCCAGCGTATTGCGGTGATGGACATCGCCTCGGCGCAATGGAGGCTTGGACAGCTCGGACGGCTGAACCGGGTCGCCCTCCGCGTGAAGCCCGGAACCGATGTCGCGGCGCTGCGCGAAAAACTTGGCATGCTCCTGCCCCCAGGCGTTCAGGTCGAAACGCCGGACAGCGAGAGTGAACGTGGCGCAGCCCTTACCCGCGCTTATCGGCTCAACCTGGACATGCTGGCCCTGATCGCCCTTTTCACCGGCGCATTCCTGATCTTCTCCTCGCAAGTGCTGGCGCTGCTGCGCCGCCGATCGCAGCTCGCGCTGCTGCGTGCAATGGGGTTGACAAGGGCGGAGCTGGCCGGATACCTCGTCGCGGAAGGCGCAGCCGTAGGCATCGCCGGCGCCGTGATCGGACTTGCGGCCGGCTATGCGCTTGCACGGGGCGCTCTCTTTCTTGTCGGCGCGGACCTGGGCGCGGGTTACTTTCGCAGCATCGTCGCGGACCTGGCCTTCGAGCCCGAAGTGCTGGCCGCGTTCTTTGCCCTCGGCGTGCTGTTTGCAACCCTCGGCACCATCGGCCCGGTACGGGAAGCGGCCCAACGCCCCCCCGCGCGTGCCCTGCGCGCGGGAGACGAGGAAGAGCAGTTGGAACGCGCGCGCTCCCCGGCGTCGGGGCTCGCCGCGATTGCCGCGGGTCTGTTGCTGACGACCGCTCCCCCCGTCGACGGCCTGCCGATCGCCGGTTATGCCGCTATCGCCCTTATTCTGTTTGGCGCGGTTCTTCTCATGCCATGGCTCGCGGCAGCATTATTCGGCCGCTTACCCGTGCCTGCTGGCGCGCCGGCAGCGGTGGCCATCTCTCAGCTCAAAGCCACGCCGCGGCGGTCAGCCATCAGCATCGCCGCGATTGTCATCAGCTTCAGTTTCATGGTGTCGATGCTGATCATGGTGAATTCGTTCCGCGTATCCCTGGAAGCATGGCTCGAGCGCATGCTGCCGGCCGATCTGTACCTGCGTGCGGCGCGCTCCGGTGAAACCGCTTTTCTCACCCCGGACGAACAGGAGCGCATCGCCTCGATACCGGAGTTCGAGCGGGTGCAGTTTCTTCGCGCCCAGACGGTGCTGCTGTCGTCGGAACACCCGCCGCTGAATCTCCACGCCCGGCCGATAGTAGCGGGCGATGTTGGCAAGGTGCTGCCACTCGTCGCTCCCCCGCTCGCGCCGGACGCGGCCGCGCCGCCGCCCGCCTGGATTTCCGAAGTGGCCGCCGATCTCCACGGACTGCGGCAGGGAGATCGCTTGCGCTTGCCGATTGGCGGCGAACTCATTTCTTTTACCGTTGCCGGGATCTGGCGCGACTACGCGCGGCAGAACGGAGCGGTCGTCGTTGACCGCGGACTCTACATCGATGCGACCGGCGACCGTCTCGCCAACGATGCGGCAATCTGGCTGCGCGCGGGTGTGGATGTACCGCAGGCGCAGCGCGCGTTGCGCAGGGAGCTCGATCCCGAAGC
>DASPGR010000047.1:0-3976 GCA_035620515.1 Burkholderiales bacterium
GGCTACAGCCGCCGCTACAAGGAGCGCTACCTGATCGCGAAGGAGCAGATCGTGCAGGGGCGAATCGGCCGCATCACCGGCGCCGCCGCGCGCGTCTACAACTCCCGCGCGCAGGCGCTCGCGATTCTCAAGCGCCACCGCGAGGCGACGCCCGTGGTCGATGCGCTGACCTACTACGTCGATCTCATGGGCTGGCTGCAGGGCGGCACGGCGTTGACCGAGGTCTACGCGCGGGGCCAGAAAGGGGTCTTGAAGGAGGCGGGGTTCGACGTCGAGGACGTGACCTGGGCCGTCCTGACCTACGCCGACGGCACGGTCATCAACCTTGGCATCAGCTACGCGCTGCCGGAAAAATATCCGGCCCGCGGTCACGCGGCGCGGGTCGAGGTGCTGGGCACGGGGGGCGTGATGATCCTCGACGACGACCACACCGATCAGCTGATGTACACGGAGAAGGGCATCCCCCACGTCTACCTCCCCGACCAGCCGGTCAACATGGTGTTCCTGCAGAGCGGGACGCCGGGAGACTGGGCGCTGGGGGATTTCTGGGGCCCGATCGCGAACGAGACGCGCGCCTGGCTCGACCACCTTTCGATGGGCCGGCCCTGTTTCCTCGCGACGCCGCGCGAGGCACGCGCAACGCTCGAAGCAACGCTCGCGATCGAGCATTCGATGGCGGCGGGCCGTCCGGTGACGCTGCCGCTTGCTCGTTGAGGACCTCATGAACCGCCAAGACGCCAAGAACGCCAAGAAGAACTATTTTCCAATCATGTTTTGCCGATAACCCGTCGGGAGCGCCGACATGGAACATACCGCTATCGACCAGGCGCCGCGGGTTGCGGAGGCCATTGAGGTGCCGGAAGGGACGGATCTCATCGAGTGGTATTACGAGCGGGGCTACTCGGACGGCTTCCCGCTCGTGCCCCCCACGCCGGAAAAGATCGAGGCAGTGCTTGCCGCGCTGGGAGGCGATCGTGGGCGGTTGCTCGCAAAGGTGCCGCCGCGCTGGGGCGGGCTCACCCGCGAGGTGCTCGCCATCAATATGGTGATGGCGGGTTGCCGGCCCGAGTACGCGCCCGTCGTCGAGGCCGCGATGCTTGCGCTCACCCACGCGCCGTTCAATCTCAACGGCGTGCAGGCGACGACCCACATGGCAAGTCCTCTCCTCGTCGTCAACGGACCCGTGCGCCGGGAAATCGGCATGAACGCGGGCTGCAATGTCTTCGGCTCCGGCAATCGCGCCAACGCCACGATCGGGCGCGCGTTGCGCCTTGTCCTGCTCAATGTCGGAGGGGGCTGGCCGGGGCTCCTCGACAAAAGCACGCTCGGCCACCCGGGAAAGTACACGTACTGCATCGCTGAGAACGAGGAAGAGAGCCCGCTCGCGCCTTATCACGTGGAAAAGGGATTCAGGCCGGAGGACTCGACCGTTTTCGTGATCGCCGCGGAGCCGCCGCACAGCGTCACCAACCACTTCGCGGACGATCCCGAGGGAATACTGGACAGCGTGTGCTCCGCCATGAGCACGATCTGCAACAACAATGCAGTGTCCGCCGGCCATTGCGCGGTCGTGCTCGGCCCCGAGCACGCGCGCACGATCGGGCGGCACGGATGGAAGCGGCAGGATATCCGCTACTACCTGTGGGCGCACTCGGGCAACAAGTGGAAGGACCTCTACGGCAGCGGCCGCTACGGCAAGGTCTACAACCGCAACCTGCCGGTGTGGTACAAGCGCGAGCCCGAGGCGCGCACCCCGATCGTCCCGGGACCCGACAACATTCATCTCTTCGTGGCAGGCGGCGAGGCCGGGCGCTTCTCGGCGTTCATCCCGGGCTGGGGTCACATGTCCTCGCCCGTGCTCCGCGCCATCGGCGACAACGGGCCGGCGGCAGCGGGACCGCGCTGCGTTGACGGCACCTGTTACCTTTAGAATTCCTCCCTCCCCCCTCAGGGGGAGGGTAGGGAGGGGGTGGGTCTGGAGTATTGGCGCGAATTTGGAGGGCAACATGGGGAAGACGGTGCGTGTATATGACCCGAGAGGAGCGGTGGAAGCCAAACCAATGCCCCTGGCGCCGCGCGTCAAGCGGCTCGAGGGCCTGCGGCTCGCGATCCTCGACAACACCAAGTGGAACGCCAACAAGCTGCTGCGCGCATTGCGCGACACGCTCGTTGCGGGACAGCGCCTCAGCGGGGTCAACTACTACCGCAAGGAGAGCTTCTCGAAGAACGCCGCGCCCGAGCTGATCGCGGAGATCGCGCGCGGGAACGACATCGTCCTCACCGCCATAGGCGACTGAGGCTCCTGCACGTCGTGCTGTATGCACGACTCGGTAGAGCTGGAAGGCAAGGGCCTCCCCACGGCAGTCATCGTGACGAGCGAATTTCTTCTCGAAGCGCGCACGCAGCGTGATGCGCTGGGGATGACCGCGCTGGAGCCGGTGGTCATCGCGCACCCCCTGTCGTCCCTGACCGAAGAGGAAATCGTAAGGCGCGCGGAGTCTGCGCTGCCCCTCGTCGAGCGCGCCTGGCTGAGCGCGCCAGACGCGCGGGCCTGAGGAATCCGTCTCCTTCCCGTCCTGCCGAAGGTGCGGCAGGGCGCTGCCAGTCACATTCCTGAAACATTGGGCACGTAGGCTCCCCGTCAGATCCGCCGCGACGCAGCGCGTTGCGTCATGGAAACGACGAGGAGAATGCCTATGGGCCGCCGATTTCCGATGAGCGTCTTGACCGCGTCACTGCTGGCGGCCGCGATAGTTGCATCTTCGCCTGTTCGGGCCGCGGGGGTGGACGGCTACCCCTCCAAGCCGGTCCGCATGATCGTGCCGCTCGCGCCCGGCGGCGGCAGCGATATCGTCGCGCGTATCGTGGCGCAGGCGTTGGCAGCGCAGTGGAACCAGTCCGTTGTGGTCGACAATCGACCCGGCGCCGGCAGCACGATCGGCACCACGATCGCGGCACGCGCCACCCCGGACGGCTACACGCTGCTCGAAACGAGCTCGTCGTTCGTGATCGGTGCCGCCCTCTACCGCAAGCTGTCCTACGACGTGGTCAAGGACTTCCACGCGATCTCACTGCTCGCGAGCCAGCCGAGCATCATTGCGGTGAACCAGGGCGTGGACGCCAAATCGTTGAAGCAGCTCGTGGCCCTGATGCAGGCCGAGCCCGGCAAGCTCGGCTTCGGCTCAGCGGGACGGGGCACCGCGAGCCACCTCGCGAACGAGCTCTTCCTCATGTCCGCCGGCGTCAAGGCAACACACGTTCCCTACAAGAGCGCGGGGCTGGCTTCAACCGCGCTGCTCGGCGGCGAGATTCAGTTCATGGTGACCAATATGGCAACCGCCGTGCCGCTCGTCCGTGGGGGGAAGCTGCGAGGCCTGGCGGTGACGAGCTCGCGTCGCGCGCCTTCCGTGGCCGACATCCCGACTGCGGCGGAGGCAGGGATTCCCGGCTACGAATACGTCACCTGGTACGGTCTGCTCGCGCCCGCGAGCACCCCTCGGACGATCATCTCGAAGGTGCATGGCGACGTCACGAAACTCTTGAGCTCACCGGAGGTGAGGCAGCGCTTTGCCGCGCGGGGTCTCGATGCCCGGCCGACCACGCCCGAGGAATTTTCGGCCTACGTGAAATCCGAACTGGCAAAGTGGCACGGCGTCGTCGAGGCCGCCGGCCTCGAGATCCAGTGACCTGCATGGCGGGGACCCGCGGCGGGTCACCGCGTCCTGCGTAACCTCTTCCCATCTTTGCTGGTTCCACAATGTAAGACGCGGCGCGGTCGCGCGTCATGCGCGCTCGTTGACCCGGAGTGGGGGGCTGGCTAGACTGCCTGCCTCCCCCGCGTCAATTCCAAGAAGGACCTCGCGCATGGCTACCAGGCTGAAGTTCAGGGACACCCGCGACAAGAAGCACCGAAAGTTGACCCGCAAGGACGTCCACGCGGCGGCAAGGCGCCTCAAGAACTGGGGCAGGTGGGGCA
>DASPGR010000048.1:0-4791 GCA_035620515.1 Burkholderiales bacterium
CGCGGGTCCTGTCAGAACGGTCGGGGCCCGCTCCGAGGCTTCCCGCGCATCCGGGCAATTGACTTGGCCATCGCGTTCTCTGGAGTCCTTACCCGTACCGGAAGCCTCGGATCAAACCCCGACCCTTCTGCCACCCGCGCAGCTCGGCACACCCGCGGGCCGGGACCCGGCCCGCAGCATACGCGATACGCTCAGGATGAATTGTCGGAGGTGAACGGCCGCGTTCTTAAGATGGGTTCGAGTCACTACTTGCGGCCGAGGAGGCCGAGGATGCAATTCCATTCGGCGGGCGTGACCGGCGTGATGGAAAGCCGGTTGCCGCGCTGGAGCACCTGCATCTTCCTGAGCGATTTCTGGCCGCGCAGCTCGGCGAGTCCCACCACCCGCGTCCCGCTCACGAACTTCACGTCCACGTTGAGCCAGCGTGGCTCGCTGCGCGTTGCGCCCGGATCGTAATACCGGCTCTTCCGGTCGAACTGCGTCGGGTCCGGGTAGGCGGGCCCCGCGACCTCCACGATGCCGACGATGCCGGGCTCCGCGCAGCTCGAGTGGTAGAAGAAGCCGCTGTCGCCGGGCCGCATCGCGTCGCGCATGAAATTGCGCGCCTGGTAGTTGCGCACGCCGGTCCAGGCGGTGACTTTGTCGCGCGCAAGGTCGTCGATGCCGTAGGCCGAGGGCTCGGACTTGAACAGCCAATAGCTCATGCAAAAAAAATGCGGCGAACCGCCGCATTTTCTGTTTGGACCCCCGCCTGTGCCGTCTGGCCTGGATCTTGAACCAACGGTTCAAGGGTGGTCGCCTTCCGAGTCCATTAGGCGCGTCCGTGTCGGATGCGCACACCGGAGCTGCTTGAGTCGGCGTCCAGATTCAACGATGTTGGTTCAAAGAGTCTAAGGCCCTAACAACGAACACCGCAGGGGATATTCAGAATAGCTTGCTCTGATCGCGCAGCGCCTGATCGAGCGTCGTCTCCATGCTCTGCATTCTACGCTTCAGCGCCGCCATGTCAAAACCGCCGACCTTGGTGGTGAGCAGCTCGTGGGCGATGTTAAGCGCCGCCATGATCGCGATGCGCTCGATCCCGATCACTTTCCCGTTGTCGCGGATCTCGTCCATTTTCTTGTTGAGGTAATCGACCGCTTCGAGCAGCTCTTTCTGCTCGTTTTCGGGGCACGCGACGCGAAACTCGCGCCCCATGACCATCACCTGCAAGGCCTTCGGGTCCGCGCTCATGCTTCCTCTTCAGGAAGCTGATTAAGCAGGTTCTCCAAGCGGTTGGTCGCAGTGCCGATTTTGTCGGCGAGCTGCTTGTTGTCGCTGATGGCGCTCGCCAGCTGTTGCCGCAGTTGTTGGTTGTCGTCGCGCAGCCGCTGGCAGAGCTCGACAAACTGATGGAGCTTGCGTTCGAGCGACTTGAATTCCGCATCCATCGCCACACTATAGTTTCAAAAATTCTGATAAGTCAACTGCTAACAGCCATTTTTGAATGTTGTTTGGCATCCAGGTCATGGTGCCTTGCGCAGCCCGTCCCAGAGCCCGCGGGGAGCCGATAGTGCATTCCTCCCACCCGGCCTCGGGTGCGGCGCTTAACCGGCTGACATGGCGCGATAAACCGCCGCCCGCCCGTCGCGGCCGCGCCGCGAAACCGGCTGGAGCGGGCCGAAGCGGGCGACTACAATGGGACTCGTGCGTGTGGGGCACGCTCCCGTGCGTTGCGCCCTCCCGCACTCGGCACCGGGTGCCCGCGCGCGATCTTTCGCAGCGGGACAAACGGGAAACAGGTGCAAATCCTGTGCTGCCCCCGCAACGGTAAGCGAGCGTGGGCGCGCCGGGAAATCCCCGCCCCGGGGACTTCCAGCCACTGTGCGCGATGCGCGCATGGGAAGGCGGCGCGCCAGGTTCTCGCAAGCCCGTAGACCGGCCCGGTCCGATGGTGGAAATGCCGCGGGGAAGCGGCGTGACCTTCGACGGTCCGGCCTTCCCGCGCCATTTCCTTGCGCTTTCATGCATGCGGCGGGCATGCGCGGGGGGAGACCATGCTGTTCAGAAGGACGGTGGCGTGCGGGCTGGCGGCAGCGGCCTGGTGCGCGGCGGCGGCGGAGCTTCCAGTAACGGTGGGCGAGCCGGTGATCGTCACGGCGACGCGCTTCGAGGACCGGTATCTCGACAAGCCGGTGAACGTGACCGTCATCACCGAGGAGGACATCCGGAGAAGCACCGCGAAGACCGTTCCGGAGCTGCTGTCGGAGCAGGCCGGCATCGTCATCCACGACTTCTTCGGCAACAACGCCGCGACGACGACGGTGGATCTCCGGGGCTTCGGGATCACCGGCACCCAGAACACCCTGATCCTGCTCGACGGGCGGCGCATCGCGGACAACGATCTGTCGGGCATCCAGTGGGGAGCGATTCCCTTCGCGGCGATCGAGCGCATCGAGATCGTGCGCGGCAGCGGGGCCGTTCAATTCGGCGACGGGGCGACGACGGGCGTCATCAACATCATCACCCGCTCGCCGGCGAAGATCGGGAACCTGGTGGTGCTCCAGGGGCGCGCGGGCTCCTACGACACCGTGGAGGGGCAGCTCTATGCGAATTATTTCGCCGGCACCGTGGGCTTCAACCTGATTGCGTCGGGGTATCGCTCCGACGGCTATCGCGACAACAACGAGAACCGCCAGGGTAACGCGCAGGCGGAGGTGAGGTGGCTCACCGGGGGCAGCGACGTGTCCTTCAAGGTCGGCGGCGACAGCCAGAAGCTGCGGCTGCCGGGCGCGCGCACCGTGCAGCCGAGCGCTGACGTCAACCAGCTCGAAACCGACCGGCGCGGCACCTCCACGCCCCTCGACTATGCCGATCGGGCCGGCAGCCGCGCGACGCTCGACTGGAGCCACGAGACCGGGATCGGTCAGCTCATTTTCGGCCTCGGCTATCGCGAGAAGGAGCAGAAGTCCTACTTCGACCAGGGCGGCTTCCCCGACTATCGGATCGCCGATCTCGACGTGTGGTCGCTCTCGCCGCGCATGAGGTTTCCCCAGCCGCTCGCCGGCCTGCCCAATACGCTCGTCGCGGGGCTCGACTTCTATCGCTGGGACTACCGCCTGCGGGTGTCGAACTCTCCGTCCAACATCACGCAGCCGCTCAATACCGTCGACGCGCGACAGGAGAACACGGCGCTCTACCTGCACAACACGATGCGGCTCTCGCCGCGCGTGACGCTTATGGCCGGCGCGCGCGGGGAGCGCTACAGGATCGATGCGACCGACAGCTTCGATCCAACGGCGCCGGGCGGGGCCTTTGGCTCGGGCGCGCCGGCCGGCAGCCAGGAGGAAACCGAGTACGCGTACGAGCTGGCGCTGCGCTACCAGTTCGCGGCGCAGTGGGCGGCGACCGGCAGGGCCGGGCGCAGCTACCGCTTCGCCAACGTGGACGAGATCTACGAGTTCGGCGGCGCGCCGGCCTTCTCCCGCGAGTTCCAGTTCCTGCGGCCGCAAACCGTGGTGTCCTACGACGCGGGGCTCGAGCGGCGCACGGCGAGCGGCGCGGCGCGCGCGACTCTCTACGTCATCGATGTCACCGACGAGATCCATCTCGACGTCTTCAGCACCGGGATCGGCAACACCAACCTGCCCCCCTCGCGGCGGCGCGGGCTCGAGCTCGACGCGCAGCAGACGCTGGGAAGCGCGCTGCGACTCGCCGGAGCCTATACCTACACCGATGCCGAGTTCCTGGAGGGCATGCTGCCGGGCAGCGCGTTCACGCAGCAGAACGTGGTGATCGCCGGCAAGACCGTGCCGCTGGTGCCGCGCCACAAGGCGAACGCGGGGGCGTACTGGACATTCGCCCCCCGGTCGCTGCTGAGCGCGCTCGTCACCTACGTCGGCAGCCAGTACATGGACAACGACGAGGGCAACACGGGCGTGAAGATCCCCGCCTACACGGTGGTCGATCTCAAGCTCGCGTGGGCGGACCGCGGGTGGCGGCTTTCCGCGGCGGTGAACAACCTCTTCGGCGAGCGCTACTACAACTACGCCGTGCGCAGCCAGTTCGTCGCCGACCGCTACAACGCCTATCCCCTGCCCGAGCGCAATTTCACGATGACGGCGGAATACACCTTCCGCTGATTGCGGAATGCCGTGACGGGTGACTTGATTCCGTCTCAAGAATTTCCTCCGAGCAGCATGAGCATGCATCCGGGATATACGGCACAGCGCGGGTCCTGTCAGAACGGTCGGGGCCCGCTCCGAGGCTTCCCGCGCATCCGGGCAATTGACTTGGCCATCGCGTTCTCTGGAGTCCTTACCAGTACCGGAAGCCTCGGATCAAACCCCGACCCTTCTGCCACCCGCGTAACTCAGCACACCCGCGGGCCGGGTGGCAGAGCGGTTGGGATCTGGTTCCGGATTTCCGGTACTGGTACTGGCTGTCCACGGGAGTTGTCCTGATCAATTGACCAAATGGGCTGGGAAATCCGGAGAAGATCGCGACCGCTCTGACAGGACCCGCCCCGCGGCCTGCGCGCTACGCACAGGATGAGCAGTCGGAGGCGAACGGCCGCGTATTTGAGACGGGTTCTTGTTCTTCGTTTCTCGTGACATCAGCAAGGCTGACGAATAACGGACGACGGGGAACGGGAAACGAACAACGAGTCACTCCTATGGACATCTGCGATCTCGCGCCCGGCTACATCCGGGCAATCGCGCCGTACCAGCCCGGCAAGCCGATCTCGGAGCTCGCGCGCGAGATGGGGATCGAGGAAGCGTGCATCATCAAGCTCGCTTCCAATGAGAACCC
>DASPGR010000049.1:0-7023 GCA_035620515.1 Burkholderiales bacterium
TGGGGAGCGATTGAGCGCGCTTGCGCTCCTCGGCGAGCGCGGGGCCCTCCAGGAGCATCGGCCTGAGCGTTTCAGCCCCGTGAGGGCTGACGAGCCGTGACACCAAACTCCTCCAGAATGAGTGGGTTAGGGCGATTTCCCAGCAGGTAAGAGAGTAGCACAGGCGCCTGCCTGACAGCATGCGCGTTTCTTATTGACTGATAAGGAATTTGGTTTAAGCTGCGCCGTCGGCCGTTCCGTGGGCTGGAGGACCGCGAAACGGGGTCGCGGTATCGGTGGGGCTCTGCCGCAGACATGGGAACGCCCAGTGTAAGATGGGCGGTTTTTTGATGTCACACGATAGGGCATCGTTGCGGCACGCCTTGAAACACCTGGCCGCGAGCGCGCGCATGGCGTTGCTTGCGCTATCTGCGTTTTCGCTTGGCACGGCGACCGCCGCTGCCTCCGAGGCAACTTTCGATCCGCGGGACTACGGCGCCTTGATTGCGCCGTCCCCTTCGAGCAGGTGGGTTCCGGGCGAGCCGCTGCCGGACGTGCCCGTACCGGATGTGCCGCCACAGTTCTCGGGCGCGCTTCAGCAACCCGTGTCCCTCGTTCAACTGACGGATCTCGCACTGCAGCTCAACCCGCGAACCCGCGAAGCCTGGTCCGCCGCGCGCGCGGAAGCCATGGGTGTGGGTGTCGCAGCGGCCGATCAGCTTCCTCAACTCGGGCTGCTCCTCAATTTCAACCGGCAGCAGTCCGCTTCCCAGACGACGGGCAACGAGGTGGCCGCCCAGAATCGATATGGCCCCAACCTGACCCTCGGGTGGGTGCTCTTCGACTTTGGCCAACGCGCATCGGAGGTGGAGGCGCAACGCTACCGGCTGCTCGCGGCCAACCTTGCACAGAACCGAACGCTGCAGGACGTGGCCTTTCAGGTCGAGCAGGCGTATTACCGTGTACTCGGATTCGAAGCGCTCGTCAGGGCGACCCGCGAGCAGCTGAACAGTTTCGAGACGGGTCTCGATGCCACGCGCCGGCGGCGCGACTCGGGGCTCGCAACCATCGGCGACGTCTATCGCGCCGAGACCGCGGCTGGCCAGGCGCGGTTGCTGGTGCAGCGTACGGAGGGCGAGCTGAGCAAATCGCGCGGCGCACTTAACAATGCAGTGGGAATTCCCGTCAACTCTCCGCTTCAGCTTCGGCCCTGGGATGACCGCCCGCCGGTGCGTGAGATCTCGCAGTCGGTGGACAGCCTCCTGGAGCGGATCAAGAAGGAGCGCCCCGATCTCGTGGCCGCAGAGGCGCGCGCGCTGGCGGCACGCGCAGCGGCAAAGGCCGCCGCTGCCGCGGGCAAGCCTTCGGTCGAGATCGCCGGGACGGCGGGTCGGGTGGAATTCACCGATTCGCGCCCCGGCGTGGATACATTCAATGTCGGCGTGCTCCTGCGCATCCCGATATTCACCGGATATCGCGACACGTACAGCCTGCGTCGGGCAGAGGCCGTCGCGGAGCAGGCGGAGAGCAGCCGGGATCTGCTCTACCGGCAGGCGGAGCTCGACGTGTGGCAGGCTTATTTTGATCTTCAAACGGCAGCGACCAACGTCAACAGCAGTGCCAGTCTGGTGAAGAGCGCCACGCAGTCGGCAAAGTCCGCGGTCGCGCGCTACCAGGGTGGCGTCGGATCGCTGCTCGACATGATCACCGCGCAAAGCGACGAAACGCAGTCGCGCGTCCTGCTGATTCAGTCGCATCTCGATTGGTACACCGCGCTTGCCCGGCTCAATTTCGCGCTCGGAGCGTCGGATCCGCTGCTCAACACAGGGAAGATCAGATGAAGAAGGGCTGGCTGATAGTCGGGCTGGTGCTCGCGGTTGCCGCGGGCGGAGGCGGATGGTGGTACTACACAAAGAAGAGCGGCGCCTCCACCACGGCGGAAACACCGGGCGCTGGCAAGAGCGCGAAAAAGGGCCGGGGCAAAGGCCTTGGCGGCCCGTTGGTCGTTCGTGCGGAGCAGGCGCGCGTTCAGCCCATGCCGGTCGTGATCGACGCGATCGGTACAGTCGAGGCGGAACAGAGCGTCGCGGTGCGGGCCCAGGTGAGCGGCGTCCTCGAGTCGGTGAATTTCCGAGAAGGCGACGGCGTCAAGGCGGGCCAGCTCCTGTTCCGCATCGACCAGCGACCCTTCCGGGCGAGCGTCAATCAATCTCGCGCCGCCCTCGCGCGCGACGAGGCGCAGCTCGCGCAAGCCCGCGCGCAGCAGTCACGCCTCGAGCCGCTCGTCAAGCAGGAATACATCACCAAGCAGGAGTACGACGTGGCGGTGACCTCGACCAAGTCGCTCGAAGCAACCGTGGAGGCGAACCGCGCGGCGCTCGAGCAGGCGAGCCTGCAACTGTCGTATACCGAGATTCAGGCCCCCATCAGCGGGCGCACGGGCAGCGTTTCGGTCAAGCCGGGGAACCTCGTGAACGCGGGCACGAGCGGCAGCCAGCCATTGGTGGTGATCAACCGCATGCATCCGATACTGGTCGCCTTCAGCGTGTCGCGTAATGATCTCGATGAGTTCCGGCGCCACCGGGACAACCAGGAGCTGCACGTGGAGGTATCGCGGGATGGCGACAACAAGCCTGTCGCCGAGGGCAAGCTCGTATTTGTCGACAACGCGATCAACCCCCAGACCGGCGGCGTAGTGATGAAGGCACAGGTGCCCAACCAGAGCGAGCAACTCTGGCCGGGCGAACTCGTCAAGGTCCGGCTCGTATTGCGTATCGAACCGGAGGCGGTGGTTGTTTCCGAGGCGGCCGTTCAACCGGGCCAGCAGGGCAGTTTCGTGTACGTGATCGGCAAGGAGGATCGCGTCCGGGTGCGGCCCGTCACGATCGCGCGTCAGCTCGGTGATCTGGTGGTAATTGCCAAAGGATTGCGAGGCGGCGAACGCGTAATCATGGAGGTGCCGCAGGCGCTGACGGAAGGTGCGCAGGTGCAGGTTCGCGGCGCGGGCGAGAGCGGCAAGACGGGAAAGCGCGGGAAGGGAAAAGGAAAACGCGCAGAGCAGGAAAAGGGTGATGGCAAGGGCGCCGATGGCGCGGATACCTCAAGGCCTGGAGGGACACAATGAATCTCTCTCGAATATTCATCGAGCGCCCGGTTGCGACCACGGTACTCGTGGTTGCCGGAGCGCTTTTCGGGTGGCTTGCGTTCAACCGGCTGCCGATCAACGACCTTCCCAACGTGGATTTTCCGACCATCCGCGTGACCGCGCGCCTGCCCGGCGCGAACCCGGAAACGATGGCGACCACGGTGGCGACACCGCTCGAGCGCCAGTTCAGCACCATCGCCGGCATCGATTCCATGACCTCGACCAATGCCGCCGGCGAGTCGCGCATCGTGATTCAGTTCGACCTGGATCGGGACATCGACGCCGCGGCCCAGGACGTGCAGACCGCCATCGCGCAGGCGATGCGGCGCCTTCCCGGCGATATCGAGCCCCCGGCCCTGCGAAAGGTCAATCCGGCCGAATTCACCATCCTGATCCTGGGCGTCAGCGCCAAGACGCTGCCTTTGTCCCAGCTCGACGAGTACGCCGATATCCACATTGCGCAGCGGCTCTCGACGGTTGCAGGAGTGGGACAGGTTCTCATCTTCGGATCGCAGAAGTACGCGGTCCGATTGTTTGTCGATCCCGACAAGCTTGCGAAGCGCGGCATCGGCGTCGAGCGCGTGGTCGCCGCGATTCAGGCGGCCAACAGCAACCTGCCGGCCGGCGCGCTGCAGGGCAAGGCGCGCACCTACACGGTCAAATCCACTAACAAGCTCGCGCGCGCGGCGGATTTCAACTCGCTCATCATTGCCTACCACGACGGCCAGCCTGTCCGCTTCTCCGACATTGGCCGTGCAGTGGACAGTGTCGAGAACGAGAGGGTCCGGAGCTGGCTCGATGGCAATCGCGCCATCCTGCTTGGAATCTATCGCCAGCCGGGGTCGAACACCGTGGAGACCGTGCGGCGCATTCGTGTGCTCCTGCCTGAAATCGAGCGTCAGGCGCCTCCGGGCGTAACGGTCGCGGTCCTGAATGATCGGTCCGAGTTCATCAGGGACTCGATCCACGAGGTGAACTTCACGCTGGTGCTCGCGATCATCCTCGTCGTGCTGGTGATCCTGCTGTTCCTGCGCAACCTGAGATCGACCCTGATCACGGCGCTGGTCCTGCCAACGTCCGTGCTGGGCACATTCGGGGTGATGTATCTGCTGGGCTACAGCCTCAACAATCTTTCGCTGATGGCCATCATCCTCGCCGTGGGCTTCGTGGTCGACGACGCGATTGTGGTGCTCGAGAACATCAGCCGGCACCTGGAGATGGGCAAGGACCGCATGCGTGCGGCGCTCGAAGGCGCGCAGGAGATCGGATTTACCGTGCTGTCGATGACGATCTCGCTTGCCGTCGTGTTCCTCCCGATTCTCTTCATGGAAGGCATGCTTGGGCGCCTCTTCAAGGAATTCGCGGTCACGGTAGGCGTCGCAGTGCTGACGTCAGGCGTGATTTCGCTGTCGCTGACGCCCATGCTATGCAGCCTGTTCATCGAGCAGACGCACGAGCACGGACGGGTCTACCAAGCCCTCGAGCGCTTTTTCAACGGGGCGCGGGACGCCTATGGGAGCAGCCTCCGCTGGACCATGCGCCACCGCGGTCTGATGCTTGCCGGCTCCGCAACCATTCTTGCCGCGACGTTCCTGCTTTACGCGTGGGTCCCGAAAGGATTCATCCCGCGCCAGGACATGGGCGTGATCTTTGCCAATACGCGCGCGCCGGAGGGCGTCACGTTCGACGAGCTCGTCAAGCGACAGCAGGCGGTCGCGGCGATCATACAGGCGAATCCACATGTCGAGGCCGTCATGTCGACGGCGGGACAGGGCTTCGGAGGAATCTTCGGGGACAACATTGGACGCCTCATCATCAGGCTGAAGCCGCGCAATGAACGCGATCTGGATGCCGACGCCATCATCCAGGAACTGCGCCGCGAGACCCGGCGCGTTCAGGGGCTGCGCGCCTTTTTCCAGAACCCGCCGTCAATTCGCCTGGGATCTCTTACGACCGCGGGGGATTACCAGCTCGTCCTGACCGGCACCGACCTGGCGCCGCTCTATAAGGCGACAGAGGACCTGGAGGCTCGGCTGCGGGAGTTTCCGCTCATTCAGGATGTCAACTCGAATCTCGAGCTGCGCAATCCCGAGATACAGGTCACCGTGCTCCGGGATCGGGCGGCCGCGCTCGGCATCACGCCCCAGCAGATCGAGGCGACGCTCTATAACGCTTACGGAGGCAGGCAGATATCGAGCATCTACGGGGCGGCCGACCAGTACGACGTCCGCCTGGAATTTGACCGGCGCTTTCAGGCCGACATCAACGTATTGAGATCATTGCACGTTCAGAGCGCAAGCGGCTCGATGGTACCGATCCACAACGTCGCGGAGATCAAGAGCGGGGTCGGACCCGTTTCCGTTCAGCATTGGGGCCAGCTGCCGGCGGCAACGATTTCCTTCAATCTCACGCCGGGCGCGTCAGTGGGCGAGGCGATCGAGTCGGTGCAGGCCATCGCGCGGGAGGCGCTGCCTGTCGGTATAGCGACCACTTTTGCCGGGAGCGCGCGCGAGTTCCAGGATGCGTTCCGGACCCTTCCGCTGCTGCTCGCTATCACGATACTGGTCGTATTCATGATCCTGGCGATTCTCTACGAGCACTACGGGCACCCGATTACGATCCTGACGGCGCTGCCGCTGGCCGGATTTGGTGCGCTCCTGACGCTCATGGCGTTTGGAATGGAACTCAACATATTCAGCTTCGTGGGGATCATCCTCCTCGTGGGCCTGGTGAAGAAGAATGGGATCATGATGGTGGACTTCGCGCTGCAGCTGCAGCGGGAGAAGGGTCTCCCGCCACACGAGGCGATCGTCGAGGCGTCGCTCATCCGGTTCAGGCCGATCATGATGACCACGATGGCGGCCATTTTCGCGACCCTGCCGATCGCGCTTGGATACGGGGCGGGTGCCGAGGCAAGGCGGCCGCTTGGCGTCGCCGTGGTCGGGGGCCTTTTCTTTTCCCAGTTCCTGACGCTTTACGTGACCCCTACGTTCTACGTCAGCATGGAAAGGCTCACAGGCTTCTTGAGGAGCCGGAGGGCGGTCAAAACGCGCCCCGTAACCGCACTGTGATGAGCCGGTTGCCCGAGGGTTCAACGTATGCGGATCGATTGCGGCCCCGTCTCGCGCCGCAGTCGCACGCGTTTGACGGGCCTCACGCGCAGCCGCTATAATCGACGGTCTAACAGGCGCGGGGTGGAGCAGTCTGGCAGCTCGTCGGGCTCATAACCCGAAGGTCATAGGTTCAAATCCTATCCCCGCTACCAATTTAGAGGGAGACGGTGGACAGGTTCCCCCGGCTCCTCTGGGTCAGGGCCGTTGCGCAGGATCGACGGCCCGGCTCGGGAAACGCTCTTTAAAAATTTACAGCCGATAGGTGTGGGCACTTGGTTCACGAGGGCCCGCGGCGCTTCTGCGTACGCGGTATCTCAAGCAACAGAAGTGCTCGCACGACGAAACATACGTCAAGCGAGTTAATACTTTGCAGTGATTAAACTGAAGAGTTTGATCCTGGCTCAGATTGAACGCTGGCGGCATGCCTTACACATGCAAGTCGAGCGGCAGCGCGGGGAGGGGCAACTCTTCCTGGCGGCGAGCGGCGAACGGGTGAGTAATACATCGGAACGTGCCCAGTAGCGGGGGATAACCAGTCGAAAGATTGGCTAATACCGCATACGATCCACGGATGAAAGCGGGGGACCGCAAGGCCTCGCACTATTGGAGCGGCCGATGTCGGATTAGCTAGTTGGCGGGGTAAAAGCCCACCAAGGCGACGATCCGTAGCTGGTCTGAGAGGATGATCAGCCACACTGGAACTGAGACACGGTCCAGACTCCTACGGGAGGCAGCAGTGGGGAATTTTGGACAATGGGCGCAAGCCTGATCCAGCCATGCCGCGTG
>DASPGR010000050.1:0-10229 GCA_035620515.1 Burkholderiales bacterium
TTCTACGACGACAACCTGCAGGCGCTGATGGGTCTCATCGCCGGAGGCAAAATGAAGCCCGTGATCGACAAGGTGCTGCCGCTCGAGCGCGCGGTCGATGGTTTGCGTCTGATCGAGACGCGCGAGGTCTTCGGCAAAGTCGTGGTCACGCCTTGAACCGGCCACGCATTCGATGATTCCCTGCCCGGAGCCGCGCGGCTATTCCGGCAATCTCGGAAAGCTGTTCGATGCGCATGACGACGTCGAGCGGCCGGCGATCGTCGACCTTTACGATGCTGCGCAGCCCCGCGCGTGGGGCTTTCGCGAGCTCGATGCCGCCTGCGACGCATGTGCGCGCGGCCTCGTCAAGGCAGGGCTGAAGCCGGGCGACCGCGTCGGCATTCTCTCGCTCAACAGGATTGAGTTCGTCATCGCGCTTTTTGGGACCATGCGCGCCGGGCTCGTTCCGGTCCCCATCAACATCAAGCTCGCCGCGGAAACTGTCGCCTTCGTCCTCTGCGATGCATCGGCACGCCTGGTGTTCACGGAGCCCGCGCTCAAGCGGCTCGTTCCGGCCGGATTTTCCGTCGTTGAATTCGGCGTTCCGGGAAAGGCCGGCTTCGACGCGTTTCTCGATCCCGGACCATTCGACGCTTTTGAGCCCGCTCCTGACAGCGTGGCGATTCAGCCCTATACATCGGGCTCGACCGGGCGGCCCAAGGGTGTGCTGCTGACACATTACGGCCAGAACTGGAGCCGGCTCATTCTCGCGCACACTCGGGGCACCACCGAACACGACGTAGTCCTGGTGGCCGCGCCCCTTTATCACAAGAACGCGCTGAACGCGATAAAGCAGGGCCTCACTGCAGGGGCGACTCTTCCCCTGCTGCCGCAGTTCAGCGTCGAGCGCTATATCGACGCGATCGGCCGATATCGCTGCACGGTGATCTCGTCAGTGCCAACCATGATTTCCATGGTGCTGGCGCGCAAGGATCTCCTCGAGAAAATCGATACAACCAGTGTGCGCACTGTCATGATGGGTTCGGCGCCCGCCTCGCCGCAGCTCCTCGCCGATGTCCGCCGCGCCTTCCCTCGCGCCGAGCCGCTCGTCGTCTACGGCGTCACCGAGGGCGGCCCGGTGCCGCTCGGACCGCACCCGGAAGGCAAGCCCGGTCCGCCCGGCTCGATTGGCGCGCCCTACGCCGGCACTGAAGCAAAGCTTGTCGGCGGCACGAGTCCAGACGAAGGCGAGCTAATGGTCAAGAACCCCGGCATCCTGCTTGCCTACCATAATCTGCCGCAGGAAACGGCGAGGTGCCTTCGCGATGGCTGGTACTACACGGGAGACATCTGCCGCCGCGACGCCGACGGCTTCTATTACTACGTGGGGCGCACCGACGACATGTTCGTCTCCGGCGGCGAGAACATCTACCCCGGAGAGGTGGAAGCGCTGCTCGCGCGACATCCGGCAGTGCACCAGGCGTTCGTCATGCCATTCGATCACGAGATGAAGGGACAGGTGCCCTACGCCTTCGTCGTCCCGCGCGCCGGCGCGCAGCTCACCGAGGACGAAGTCAAGCAGTTCGCACTCGCCAACGGCCCGGCCTACCAGCATCCGCGGCGCGTGTTCTTCCTGAAGGAACTGCCGCTCGCAGGCACCAACAAGATCGACAGTGGGCAACTCCGGCGCTGGGTCGCCGAAGGCGCCGGATCAACGACTCTGAACTGACGTGCCAGCCGCCGCCCGCTGTAAACTGAAGACTATTCCTGCCTGGAGCGCGCATGAGTGAACACGCGATAAGCATTGAAAAACTGCAGGAGCTGATCACCCGCGGGCCGTTCAACAAGTGGCTCAGCTTCACCGTGCTGAAGGCAGGCGACGATGGCGTCGAGATCAAGGCCGGTTGGCGCGAGGAGTGGGTCGTCAACCCGGAGCGCCGCTACACCCATGGCGGTATCCTCGCCGCAATCATCGACGTCGCCGCAGACTACGCGATCGCAGCGCGCCTTGGACGTCCAGTGCCGACGATCGATCTCCGCGTCGATTATCACAAGGCCGCAAAGCCTGGCGATGTCACCGCCAAAGCGCGAGTGGTGCGCATGGGCAGCCAGTACTCGACTGCCGAAGCCTCGCTCTATGATAAGGAAGGCGAGCTCGTGGCGAGCGGACGCGGTACTTACTTTACGGCTTCGCCCAAGTGAGTAAGGCGTGACGAGTGATGAGTGATGGGTGATCAGCAGGCACCAGGGCTGTCCAGGGATTTTCCGCTAGACACCCATCACTCATCACCCATCACTGATCACGCTTTTTTGTGGGCAGTGTAGGATAGGGCCTCCCTATGGCAAGAACGGCAAAAAAGTCGGCAGCGCAGAAGAAGCGACTGATCGTTGCCATGACCGGCGCGACGGGCGCGATCTACGGCATCCGCATACTCGAGCGGCTGCGCGCGATGGGTGGATGGGAGACGCACCTCATCGTTTCCGACGCGGGGCTGCTCAATGCGTGGGAAGACCACCAGCTCAAGCGCCGCGATATCGAGAAGCTCGCTGATGTCGTCCACCCGGTGCGGGACGTGGGCGCGACGATCGCGAGCGGTTCGTTCCTGACCGAGGGCATGGTGATTGCGCCGTGCTCGATGAAAACCCTGGCGGCAGTCGCGCACGGCTTCGCAGACAATCTGATCACCCGCGCCTCCGATGTCGTTTTGAAGGAGCGCCGGCGCCTGGTGCTGGTAACGCGGGAGGCGCCACTCAACCTCGCCCACCTGCGTAACATGGTGCAGGTAACCGAAATGGGCGGCGTGATATTCCCGCCGGTGCCGGCGTTCTACAGCCATGCCAGGACCATCGACGGGATGGTCAACCACACCGTGGGGCGGGTGCTGGATCTCTTCGGCATCCAGCACGAGACCATTGCCCGCTGGCAGGGCGTGGGCAGATCGTCGGGCCGCAAGAAGTCATGAGCGCGCGTTTCTCGGACGAGAACTTCCGCGGCTTTCTCGACCGGCTGCGCGGCGAGAAGGAGCTCGTGGACATCAAGCAATCTGTCGACATCCGGCACATCGCCACCCTGGTCGATCAGTCGAAAACCGCCCTCGTATTCCACGACGTAATCGGCTACGACATGCCCGTCGTCTCGGGGATCATCCGTTCGCGCGAGCGCGCGATCATGTCGATGGGCTGCGATACCTATCCGGACATCGAGCACCGGCTGCAGCAGGGCATCGACCATCCCCTTCCCCCCAAATACGTCGAGACGGCGAAGAACAAGCAGGTTATTGCGCTCGACGGGGATGTCGACCTCTATCGCCTCCCCATCCCGATGTCCTCGATCTACGACGGGGGGCCGATGATCACGGCCGGCATCGTGATCGCCCGGGACACGGAGTACGGGCTCAACTCCGGCATGTACCGCTTCATGGTGAAGGAGAAGAACCTCACCGGGATCGACATCGTGACGCCTAACAACATGCGTCTTTTCGCGCATCGTGCCTACGAGGCCGGCCGCCCCTGCCCGATCTCGATCTCGATCGGAACCCACCCTTTCGAGATCATGGGATCGGGTTTCCGCGCGCCGCTCGGCGTCGACGAGATGGCGATCGCCGGCGGCATCCGCGGCGCCCCGGTCGAGCTTGCGATGTGCGAGACGATGGATCTTCCCTGCCTCGCCGATGCCGAGATCGTGCTCGAGGCCGAGATCCTGCCGACCGGCTGGACGCATCCGGAAGGCCGCTTCGGGGAGTTCACCCGGTTGATGGGCGGGCTGCACTGGAACCCGGTGGTGAAGGTGAAGGCCATCACGATGCGGCGCGACCCGATCTACTACGCCCTGCACATGCCGTGGGAGAACACGTGGCTTGCTGCGCCCACCCGCTACACGGCGATCAGGCGCGCGCTAAGAAGCGCGGGCGTCCAGGTAAAGGACATCAACGTGACGCTCGGCGGCTGCGGCTTCTGGCATGCGATCGTCTCGATCAGGAAGCAAGCCGGTGAAGGCAAGAACGCCCTCCTCGCCGCGCTCACGGCGCAGGACATCAAGCACGTTGTGGTCGTGGACGACGACATCGATGTCTTCGATCCGATGGATGTGGAATGGGCAATCGCAACCCGCGTGCAGGGTGACCGCGACGTCATCATCGTGCCGGGCGCCCGCGCCAAGCCGCTCGATCCAAGCCTTCCCGTCACCCCGCCCGGCGTGGTCCCGACCGGGGCGAAGGTCGGCATCGACGCCACGATCGGCGAAGGCATTCCGTGCGAGCGCTTTGAGCGCATCGCCTATGCCTATGCCGATCGGGCGAAGATCGATGACTACGTCAAGGGCAAAGCCGATGCCCCGCCGCAAACGGCGGGGCACGACGAGAAACTGATTGCGAGCCTCGCGGACAGGATCCTGAAGCTGATTGAGACAGAACCCCGCTACTACCAGGAAATTGCAGAACACTTCGGCGCGCACGAGTTTCAGGCCGTGGCCCGTGCGATGGGCCAGCTCCACGCTGAGGGCAAGCTCTGGCAGGATTCACGCGGACGGAGCTGCGTGCGCGGATCCGCCTTCGCGGCCAGGCCACCCGAAAAGGCCGAATAGTTTTTCGCATGCCGATGCGAAAAGTTCGCGTTCATATCGAGAACGCGCGCAACGAGCCGCCGCTTTTTCAGATCACTCCCGCTCAATGGGATGCCGCCTGTGCGCGGCACCGCCGCCTTGCCCGGCGGCTGGAGGTCACCATCGGCTGGGATGGCGACATCCTCGGAAACGCACTCAATACGGCCCAGGTCCTGATTGGAGTGCCAGCGCGCCGGCATGATCTCGCGCGGAATGCGCCTCGCCTGAGGTGGGTTCACGCGACTTCGGCCGGTGTCGACGACTACCTGCCGCTCGACTGGCTGCCGGCGCGGGCGGCGTTCACCAACAATCACGGGGCGCACGGGGCAAAGGCCGAAGAGTTCATGCGGATGGCCTACACCCTGCTGCACACGCGCATGCCGGAGATCATTGCGCAGCAGCGCGATCGCCGCTGGCGCCAGCTCTTCACGGGAAGCCTCGCCGGCAGGACCGCCCTGGTTGTCGGCCTGGGCGATCTCGGCCAGGCGGCGGTGCGGGCTGCGCGCCAGCTGGGCCTGAAGGTGATCGGAGTCAGCCGCGCCGGGAAAAAGGTCCCGTATGCGAGCAAGGTCTACCGCATCGCGGCCCTGGACCGGCTCCTGCCCGTAGCCGATTTCGTGGTCATGGCCGTCCCGCTCACGCCAGAGACGAACGGACTTCTCAACCGCGCGCGGCTCGAGCGCATGAAACCGGGCGCAGGTCTCATCAATATCGCCCGCGCGCAGGTGGTGGACTACGACGCGCTTAGGGAGCGGCTCATGCGTGGTGAGCTCGCCGGCGCGGTGCTCGACGTGGTGGAGCCCGAGCCCCTCCCGCGCGAATCTCCGCTCTGGGAGACGCCCAATCTCATCATCACGCCCCACATCTCGTGCGATGACGCCGAGCATTACATGGATATCACGCTCAACCTCTGGTTCGACAATCTCGCGCGGTTCGTCGCAGGCAGACCGCTCAGGAACCGCGTCGATCCACGACGTGGCTACTGACGAAGCCGTGGTGGGTGACGGGCGTACAAGAAAATGCCGCGCCCGCAGGCGCGGCATTGTTTATCGTGGCTCCTGGAATTCGCCCTGCTATGCGCCGACCGGATCCTCGGTCATCTGATCGCGCTTTTTCCGAATTGCCGGAGCCAGCATGACGACCAGGAACAGCGCCGTCGCAATCAGGAAGCCGGCGCTGATCGGCCGGGTGATGAAGACTGTCGGGTCACCGCGCGAAATGAGCAGCGCGCGCCTCAGGTTCTCCTCCATCAAGGGGCCGAGAACGAACGCGAGGATAAGCGGCGCCGGCTCGCACTTGAGCTTCACGAAGATGTAGCCGAGGAATCCGAACATCAGCGTCATGTAGATGTCGAGCGCCTGGTTGTTCACGCTGAAGACGCCGATCGCCATGAAGCACATGATCGCCGGGAAGAGCATCCGGTACGGCACGGTGAGCAGCTTCACCCACAGGCCGATCAGCGGGAGGTTCAGGAGCACCAGCATGCCGTTTCCGATCCACATGCTGGCGATGAGGCCCCAGAAGAGCTCCGGGCGCTGGGTCATCACCTGCGGCCCCGGGGCGATGCCCTGGATCGTCAGCGCCCCGAGCATGAGCGCCATGGTGCCGCTGCCGGGAATCCCGAGCGTCAGAGTGGGGATGAAGGCGCACTGCGCAGCCGCATTGTTGGCTGACTCGGGCCCCGCCACGCCCTCGATCGCGCCCTTGCCGAAGCGCGAGGGGTCTTTCGCCACCTTCTTCTCAAGCGCGTAGGTCGAAAATGCCGCAATGGTCGGCCCGGCGCCGGGCAGCGTGCCGAAGAACGCGCCGATCGCGGTGCCGCGCATCGCCGGCGCCCAGGAGCGTTTGAAGTCCTCCTTGGTCGGCCAGATGTTCTTGATCTTCTGGAAAAGGAGATCGCGCTTGGTGCCGCCCGCCTCGAGATTGTTGACAATCTCGGCGAAGCCGAAGAGCCCCATTGCGATGACGACGAAGCTGATCCCGTCGGTCAGCCCCGATACGCCGAAGGCGAACCGCGACATCCCGGAGTTGACGTCGGTGCCGACGATCCCGAAGAGCAGCCCGAGAACGATCATGGCGAGGGCCTTGAGAAGCGATCCGTGTGCCAGCACCGCGGAGGCGATGAGCCCCATCACCATCAGCGAGAAGTACTCGGGCGCGCCGAACTTGAGCGCCATTTCAGCGATGGGGGGGCCTGCCGTTGCGATCAGAATCGTGCCCACCGTGCCCGCGAAGAAGGAACCCAGGGCAGCAACCGCGAGCGCCGGTCCCGCACGGCCCTGCTTCGCCATCTCGTAGCCGTCGATGCACGTCACCACCGAGGCCGACTCGCCAGGCAGCTTCACCAGGATCGCCGTAGTGGAACCCCCGTATTGCGCGCCGTAGTAGATGCCCGCCAGCATGATGAGCGCGCCGACCGGCGGGAGGTTGAACGTGATGGGCAAGAGCATCGCGATCGCGGCCAGCGGGCCGATGCCCGGAAGGACGCCGATCAGCGTGCCCACGAACACGCCGAGGAAACAGTAAAGCAGGTTGATCGGCGTGACCGCTGTGGCGAAACCCAGGGAGAGATTGGGGAACCACTCTGCTAACGTTTCCATGTTATCTCCACCAGAACAGGGGGTATGGCATCTCGAGCCCCCAGATGAAAACGGCGGTTGTCCCCAATATCAGCACGGCGGTCAGCCACAAAGACTCGACCCAATGGAATTCACGGCTCGCGAGGGTGCTCAGCAGCACCACCGCGCCGATTGACAGTATGAATCCGACATCCAGCGTGTCGATCAGGAAGCCGTAGGTCGCGAACGCGAGGCTCAGGAAGAACAGCCCGCGCCAGCCGAACGCGCGGATCTTCTCGCCTTGCACGATCGTCGAGCGAAACGAGATGATCGCGCCCATGACGATCATGATGACGCCGAGGTAGGTGGGAAAGTAGCCGGGGCCCATGCGCATCGCGCCGCCCATCGGGTAGTCTCGCGCGACAATGACGGCGAGCAGGCCGAACCCGATGAACATCAATCCGGCCCAGAAATCTTCCTGGCTCTTGATCTTGAGTTGCACTGCTTCCTCCTGTTTCTGATCCGCCTGCCGACCTTATGTCGCCGGCGCGCGTCTTTTGCCGGGCGAGCCGGCGCAAGAAACGCCCCCGCCTGTAGTCGTGAACACTTGACGGTTCCGCGGGCTTCCACCGGCAGGAACGACGCTCAACGATCGCTCCGTGCCCTAGTAGTCCCCGAATTCAGAATGTCTCCCCGCGTCGTGAGTCCGTTGCGGCCGCCTATGCTACGTTCGCCATCGTATCGAAACGGACGAGCATGCGCGCGACAGCGCGCATTATGCACGAATCTCCTGCGGCACGCGTTGCTGCCGGGCTGCAGAGGTGCTGCAGATCTCTGTTGCATCGCAGCAACACCAAATTGGGGCGCAAAGGATGGCGGCAACCGGACGCGCTGAAGAGGAGACCCACTTGCGTCGGCCGCTGAACAGCGCTGTGCCGGTGCTAAGGCGGGCTCGGCAGGAATCCTCAGGAAAACGCTACGCGGCGGGAGTCGAGGATCGTGCCCGCCAGCCGATCAGCGGCAAGTCGGGAGCTGCCGTGGCATGGCCCCGATGCCCTCCGGCGCGTTGCGATCGGCGGCTTGGGCAGTTGCTGCGACGCGATTCATTGCATCGGCCCGACCCGGCGCCGCGCCATTTGCGTTTCCGTTGCCGTTTTCATTGAGCTGGCCGAGCGCAAGGCCATCGCCCTTGCCGGGTTGAGCCGGACCCGCAGTGGCTGACATCGTTCCCTGGACATTCCCATGGCCAAGGCGCAGTCCGGGTGTAGCAAGGTGTCCAGGCGGCGTCAGACCATGGGAAGGTGTGAGGCCCGATGCGCCCGGAGCTGCAGCGCCCGGAACGTTGCCGTTACCGAGGGGCCCGCGCATAAGGCCAGGCGCGACGTGCAGTTGAGGCGACGGAACAAACGGCCCTGCTCCCGCACCGGCACCATGAATCTTGGACAGGCCCAGATTAACGTCGGGTGCCGCGAGAGGACGGCCTCCCTTTTCGGCCAGCGCGGACGTCGAAGCGGTCGCAGTAACAGCCGCAACCAATGCAAATAGGGCCGTCCAATTGCCGCATTTCCCTTTATTCATCAGATGCCTCCAGCTGGAACACCGAGGGTGAGAGGACATCTGACACAAAATTCATGCCACGCCCCCAGTGGCAGCGCGTTGGAATTATACCTATGATTTGTTATCTGTTTTTACTGTGCCTACGCATCCCGCGGGACGGGAGACGGTCGAACGATCGACGAATCCTGGGCAAGGCCTGTCGACAGATCGTCATGGGATCGACCCGCTCCACGCGCCGCCGGACCCCGGCTCTAGCGCGTATGGCTCAGTGCCTCGGGATTCACCACATTGATCGGTTTACCAGCGGCGTAGGCCAGCACCTGATCAAAGATCATGCTGAAAGCTGATTCGTACCCGTCGCGTTCGACGTATCCGATGTGCGGTGTGCAGATGACGTTGTCCATCTTCAAGAGCGGATGGTTGCCGCCAACCACCGGCTCATCTTCGTACACATCGACGGCTGCAGATCCGGGCCGGCCGTTGCGAAGCGCCGCTTCGAGTGCGCCTCGCTCCACGATCGAGGCGCGGCTCGTGTTTACGAAAACCGCGGTCGGCTTCATGCGCGCAAGATCGGCGGCCGTGACGAAGCCCTGCGTCTCCTTGTTTGCCCGCAAGTGCAGGCTGAGGACATCCGATTGCTCAAACAGCCCCTCCTTCGCGGCTACCGTCTCGACACCGTCGGTGCGCGCGCGCTCGATCGAGCGTTCGCGGCCCCAGGCGATGACCTTCATTCCGAACGCCTTGCCGTAGCCCGCGACAGTGGAACCGATGCGTCCGTAGCCGAGGATGCCAAGCGTGCGCCCGCGCACGCCGGTGCCGAGCATCGTCTGCCAGCGCCCTTCCCTCAGCGCGGCCATCTGCTGCGGGATCCCGCGCATCGCGGCCAGCACGAGGCCCCAGGTCAACTCCGCAGTCCCATAGGACGGCCGCCCGGGGTGCATGTCCGACGACACGACGATGCCCTGCCGCGTACAGGCCTCGACATCGATATGCGGATAGACGCTGCGCTGCGAGATGAGCTTGAGCTTCGGCAGGCGTTCGATGAGCGGGCCGCGAACCGGTGTGCGCTCGCGGATCAGCACCAGCGCTTCGGTGTCCTTGAGCCTTCCGGCGAGAACGTCGAGATCCTTGGTGTGGTCGGTCCAGATCTTGACATCGTGGCCCTTCAGCTTGTCATAGCAGGTGAGATGGCGGATGGCATCGAGCGTGTCGTCGAGTATCGCGATTTTCATATTCTTGGGGGAATCAATTTATCCAGCCGGAAGCGCGGGTTTGCGCGAGCACGTCATCCACGATCTGCGGCGCAAGCCCGACGTAGGTGGTGGGATCGAGCACGCTTCGCAGCTCCTCGCGGCTCAGTGCGGACCCGACGCGCTTGTCCTCTCTCAGCGCTTCCTCGAAGCTTTTGCCGTGCTCGATGCCGTGCATCGATATTTCATACACCAGCTCATGCGCTGTTTGTTTTCCCACTTTCTCCGAGAGCGCAAACATGACGCGCTCCGAGAGCAGGAACCCGCCGAGGAGATCGAGGTTGC
>DASPGR010000051.1:0-46259 GCA_035620515.1 Burkholderiales bacterium
TTGAGGCGCAGGCTGCGCGCGACGGATCGGGCGATCTGGGCAACTTCCAGGCTATGAGTCAGTCGAGTTCTGAAGAGATCGCCCTCGTGATTGACGAATACCTGGGTCTTGTACTCGAGCCGCCGGAACGCAGTCGAATGAATGATGCGGTCGCGGTCGCGCTGGTATTCGCTGCGGCCACGCGGCGGCTTTTCGCGGAACCGGCGCCCGCGGGATCGCTCAGGGCGCGCCGCGTAGGGCGCAAGGGCCGGGTCAGGCATGCGCTTGCGGGTGCTTCAGCACGTCCGCGAGGGCGGCTCCGCTAACGTCGTCCGAAACAAAGGCCTCGCCAATCTGCCGCAGCAGGATGAAGCGGTTCCGCCCGTATTTAACTTTCTTGTCGTGGCCCATGAGCTCCAGATAGCGCTCCAACCCGAACTCGGGCGCACTGATCGGAAGGCCAGCGGCAGACAGCAGCCGGCTCGTCCGCGTCACGTCCTCAATGCTCAACAGACCGATCCTTTGCGCGACTCTGGCCGCGAGCACCATCCCCGCCGCGACAGCCTCTCCGTGCAACCACGAGCCGAATCCGAGCCCTGTTTCGATCGCGTGCCCGAATGTGTGGCCGTAGTTCAAGAGCGCCCGTTCGCCTTCCTCACGTTCGTCGAGGGCCACAATCTCCGCCTTGACGACACAGGAGCGCTCGATGGCGTAAGTCAATGCCTCGGCCTCCCGCGCGACGAGACGTTCAACATTCGCCTCCAGCCAGTCGAAAAATGCCCGGTCGCGGATGAGCCCGTACTTGATGACCTCTGCCAATCCCGCGGCCAACTCGCGCGGAGGTAGGGTGGAAAGCGTGTCCGTATCGGTAATCACTGCAGCGGGCTGGTGGAACGCACCAATCATGTTCTTGCCGAGCGGATGATTGATCGCCGTCTTGCCACCCACGGCCGAGTCTACCTGGGCGAGAAGCGTTGTCGGGAGCTGGATGAACGGAACGCCGCGCTGGTACACGGCAGACGCAAAACCTGCCAGATCGCCGATTACCCCGCCGCCCAGTGCGAGGAGAGTTGTGCTTCGCTCGCAGCGCTCTTGCAGCAGCGCATCGAATATCTGGTTCAGCGTTTCCCAGTTCTTGAAGCGTTCACCGTCCGGGAGCGTGATCGTGACAACTTCGACTCCGGCCTCCCCAAGGGCCCGCTGAAGAGGGGAGAGGTATAGGGGGGCGACCGTCCGGTTGGTCACGACTGCGACTTTCTTCTGGCGCAATCTGGACGTGATCAGCTCAACGCGCCCGAGGAGCCCGGCGCCGATATGAATGGGGTAGCTTCGCTCGCCGAGGGCAACGGTCAGTGTTTCCATGATGGCGGTGGCCGGCAAATTTCAACCGGCACGCGCCGGATTGTCCTCGCGTCCGCCGGCCCGTGCCTTGAACTCCAGGAGTCTCCGTTCGAGCTTGTTCACGAGAGCCCCGAGGCTCTGGCTGCCCGTGTCGATGATGATATCAGCGATCTCTCGATAGAGCGGATCGCGTTCTACATACAGCTGCTCGAGCCGGGCCATCCGATCAGCGGTGTTAAGGAGCGGGCGTTGCTTGTCGTGGCGTGTGCGGCGCCACAGATCCGCGGGCGCCGCGCGAAGGTAAACCACCACTCCGTTGTCAGCCAGGAGCCGGCGGTTTGCGGCCGAGAGGACCGCGCCCCCGCCGGTTGCAACCAGCGCGTTTTTCCGGCTTGCGAGCTGCGCGAGCATCTTCGCTTCCCGCGCCCGAAAGCCGTCTTCGCCCTCAATCTCGAAGATGACCGCAACTTTTACGCCGGTCGCCCGCTCGACCTCCTGATCGCAGTCAAGAAATTCCATCTGCAGCCGTTGCGCGAGCAGTTTACCGACCGATGTCTTGCCCGCGCCCATCAGGCCCACCAGGAAAATATTCTCCGGGAACGGATCCTCTGCCCGGAATTCGCCGCCGCCATCAGTCATGCACGCATTCTAGCGGAACGATAGCGCCGCGAGGTGCGGACGAGCCGAAAACGAAAAGGGCGGCCGGTCGGCCGCCCTTCCTGTTAACGTGGGTTCGTTTCGCGTTATGGCCGCAGGGTCAAGGTGTCCTTGAGCACCTTGGGGGTTATGAATATGAGGAGCTCCGAGCGATCGTCCTGCTTGAGGTTCTGCTTGAACAGAAAGCCGACAAAGGGAATATCACCCAGCACCGGCACCTTGTTCGTCGTATTGCGTTCTTCCTGCGTGTAAATGCCGCCGATGACGACAGTACCGCCATTCGACACGAGCACTTCGGTCGTGATCTGCTTGGTGTCGATCGAGGGGCCGGCAAGCGTCTGCTGGCCGACGCTGTCCTTGTGCACATTCACGGTCATGATGACATTATCATCGGGCGTCACCTGCGGCTTCACCTTGAGCGAAAGCGTGGCTTTCTTGAACGAGACACTGGTCGCGCCGCTCGATGTGGCCTGTTGATACGGAATCTCCGTGCCCTGTTCGATGACAGCTTCCACCTGATCCGCGGTCACCACACGCGGGCTCGAGATGATCTTTCCTTTGCCGTCTTGCTGCAGGGCTGACAATTCCAGGTTCAGGAATTTCGTCCCCGCGTCATTGAACAGCAGCATCGAGAGTACCCCCGGCGCGTTACCGCCAATCGTTGGGGCCGGCAGGTTCACCGAAAGCGAATCCGTAGGCCAGACGGGGTCGGTTACCGATTGTCCGGTGTGGAAACCGGTGTCATTCAAATTGCCGCCTATCAGCCCGCGGGTACTCGAGCCGCTACTCGTAACGCCGAAGCCCTGGCCGGTCAGGTCGTGGTAGCCGAGTCGCACGCCGAGGTTGCGCGCGAAGTTGTCCGTGGCCTCGACGATTCGCGACTCGATCATGACCTGGCGCACGGGTATGTCGACGCGCCTGATCAGATTCCGCACCTCCTCGAGCTTGGTGGGCGTATCCTGCACAAAGACCGTGTTGGTCCGCGGATCGATTACCGCGCTGCCGCGCTTGGAGAGAAGGCGCTGCTTATCGTCGGTCAACAGCGTGCGAAATGCTTCGGCTTTCTGGTAGTTCAACTGAAAGATCTCGGTGCGGGTCGGCTCGAGATCCGCGATCTGCTGCTTGGCCTCGAGCGCGAGTTTCTCACGGGTGGCGAGTTCGTCGCGGGGCGCGATCCAGACCACGTTGCCGGTCTTGCGCATGTCGAGCCCCTTGCTCTGGAGAATGATGTCCAGGGCCTGATCCCAGGGGACATCCTTGAGCCTCAGCGTAAGGTTCCCGGTAACGGTATCGCTGGTAATGATGTTTAGACCTGTAAAGTCCGCGATCACCTGCAGCACCGCACGCACTTCCACGTTCTGGAAGTTGAGCGAGAGCTTCTCGCCGGTGAATCCGGGCCGCACCAGGCGATTTGGATCCTCGACCACCTGCTTCACCTCGACGATGAATCGGTTGTCGGTCTGGTAGGCCGTATGCTCCCAGTTCCCGGTGGGTTCGATCACTATGCGGGCGTTGTTGCCCTGCGCGAATGTGTCCACGCGCTGAACCGGGGTGCCAAAGTCTGTGACATCCATGCGGCGCTCCAGATTCCTGGGCAGCGTCGTGTTGAGAAAATCGATAACGATGGTGCGTCCCTGCTGCTTCAAGTCTATGCCGACCGCGCTGTCTGAAAGATCGACCACGATGCGTCCCTCGCCGGAGCGGCCACGCCTGAAGTCGACGTCGCGCAGCGCGTGCCGGGTGTCGCCGACCCTGGGTTCGGCGAAATGCGTGGTAATGCCGGTCGAAGTGCTGGCGGAAGCCGTTCCCTGCAACGTGATCAGCAGCGACTGCCCGTCAATCTGCGTATCGTAGGTCTGCGGACCGGAGAGATTCAGCACGAGCCGTGTGCGGTTGCCGGCCTGAACCACATTGATGCTGCGCAAACTGCCTTCGCCCACCTCCTGGGTGGTGCGGCTGACGGCGCTGTTGGTATCAGGGAAGTCAAACGCAATGCGGGGCGGATTGTTGATGGTAAATCCCGCCGGAGGGCTGGTGGGCTTCTCCTTGAGCGTCACCTTGACCACGACCTTGCCCCCTGGCTGGGGCGAAACGCTGACCGCTTGTATGGTGTTTGACTGCGCATGCGCAGCCATACTTCCCATAATCATTGTCGCCGCCAGCACAGCGTGCAGGAGCGCGGAAACGAAACGTGTAGTGACCCTCATTTTTCTTGCCTCCGATTATTCCTGCAACAGCATGGTGCGTTCTTCTTCTTTCCATTCACCGCTGCTGTCCTGGATGATCTCCTTCAACTTGATCGCGGATTCGGAAATGTCGATGATGCGGCCGAAGTTCTGGCCCATGAAGTTGCCCGACGACACCCGGAAGAGACTGTTGTCCGGTGCCTTGACGAGGGCGTGGTACTGGTTCTTCTGGTTCAGCGTCCCGACCATCTTCAGGTTCTCGAGCGGATAGGCTTCAAGCGGCTCCTTGCGCCGGTTTGGATCGGGCGGCTGTATGCCGCCGGCGACCTTGACCCCCTTCGGCGGCTCGATCTTCCTGGGCACGAACGGATCCGTAAGATCGAACGCGTTGTAGGTGAAGGCCTCGTAGGGCTTCACCTCCGGCAGCGGCGGAATGCGTCCGCGCGGCAGATTCTCCGACTCTTTCACGAACTGTCTCAGGTCCGTGTGCTGCTCGCCGCCGCAGCCTGCAAGCGCAAGAGCTGAAAGTGCGATCAGGACGAGGCTCGACTTCATCGTCTCTGCCCACCCTTCTTGGCCGCTGCACGTCTCTGTGTCGCGAGTTCCTCTTCGTCAAGATAGCGGAACGTCTTCGCTGTTGCATTGAGCACCAGGGAATCGGGGAAATCCTTGCCCGCTTTCCCGGCGGCGCTCTTGCCGGCCACCAGGTCGATATCGTTCAGCGTGACGATGCGCGGCAGCTTTCCAATGTCGCTCGCGAATGCACCGATGTCATGATAGCTGCCAGTCAGCTTTATCGTGATCGGGAGCTCGGCGTAGAAGTCACGCTGCGTCTCCGCCGCCGCAGGCTTGAACAGTTCGAACTGCAGGCCGCGGCCCAGTCCCGCCTGATTGATGTCCGTCAGCAGTGCGTCCATTTCCGACTTGCCCGGCAGCTGCTTGAGGAGCGCCCCGAACTGCTTCTCGATGTCCTCCAGCTGCTTGCGATAGGCGGGCAGATTGATTGCACGCTTCTTCTTATCGAGAAAGGTCGTGCGCAGCTGATCTTCCTTCAGCTTTTCGGAGTTGATCTGATCGATCTGGTGCTGCCAGTCGAACCAGTAGCTCAGGAATATCAGCAGCACCAGCAGCAACAGCAGGGCGCCGAGCTTCGGCCCAGCCGGCCAGCTGCCAATCTTCTTCGGATCAAGTCGCCTGAGATCGTCTAGTGTCATGGCGGTCGCCGGTTAGCTTTTTGCCGGACGCGCCCGTGGCCGCTTGGGAGCGTCCTCTTCGGTTTGCTGGCGCGTGATGTGTATGTTCATCGTGAACTCGTTGATGCGCTGCCCACCGAGCGTGACCGCCTTGATTTCCACAAGCCCCGGATTCTCGAGGTGATACGACGATTCCAGATTCCGCATCAAGGTTGATACCCGAGCCTGCGATTGGGTGTAGCCCGTAATGGTCACGACAGAACCTTTCTGCTTGATGCTCTTAAGGTAGATCCCGTCGGGCAACTGCCGTACCAGCTGATCGAGCAGGTGCACCACCTCCGCCCTGTTGCTCTGCAGCGTTTCAACGACCTTCTTTCTCGCCAGAAGCGCGGCGGTCTGCTCCTGGAGCTTCTTGATCTCCGCGATCTGCTTGTCGAGCTTGACGATTTCATCCTCGAGATACTTGTTTCTGCTCTGTTGTTCCTGCAGGCGATCGTTCAGGTAGGTGTGCACGGAAAACCACGAGGCGGCCCCGAGGACGGCCACGAACAGCAGCATGATGATGAATTGCTGCTGCTGCTGCTTGCGGCGCTCTTCACGGTGCGGCAGCAGGTTGATGCGGATCATGAGTCGAACCTCCGCATGGCGAGCCCGCAGGCAACCATCAGCGACGGGGCATCCTGCGTAAGGTTGCGAGGCCGGATTCTCGACGAAAGGGCCATGTTTGCGAAAGGATTCCCGATGATGGTGTTCACCTGTACCCGCTTGGACACCGCCTCATCGGCTCCCGGTATCGCGGCACTGCCACCGGAGAGAACGACGTGGTGCACCTGGTTGTGCTGGGTAGACGTAAAGAAGAACTGTAACGCGCGGGCGATCTCGAGACCCATCATCTCGAGATACGGTTGGAGCACTTCCGTCTCGTAGTTTTCCGGGAGGCCTCCTGCGCGCTTGGCTGCTTCCGCCTCTTCCGCGGACAAGCCGAACCGATTCTGGATTTCCTGTGTGAGCTGATTGCCGCCGAACGCCTGCTCGCGGGTGTATACGGATTGATCGTTGCGCAAGACATTAATCGCCATGACGGATGCGCCTACATCTACGATCGCGATGTTCTGGTCTTTGCCCTTGTCGGGAAACTGATCTTCGATCAAGCCAAAGGCGGTCTGCGATGCGAAGAGGTCTACGTCCATGACCACAGCCTTCAATCCAGCCACCTCGGCCGCGGCGACGCGATCCTCGATCTTCTCCTTGCGTGAGGCCGCGATCAGCACCTCCACATCCTCCGCGCTATTCGGCGCCGGGCCCAGAACCTGCCAGTCGAGGTTCACTTCGTCGAGAGAAAATGGAATGTACTGGTTTGCCTCGGTCTCCACCTGAAGGCCGAGGTCGTCCTCCGTCTGCCCTGCGGGCACCAGGATTTTCTTGCTGATAACCGCCGCGCTCGGCAGGGCAAGCGCAAGGTTCTTGATGCCGCTTCCCAGGCGCTTGTGGCACCGCCTGAGCGCCTCGCTCACCGCGTCAAGGTTGTTGATGTTGCCGTCGACAACCGAATCTCTTGGCAGCGGCTCGATGGCGTAGCGCTCAACGCGGTACATGCCGCGTCCCGACTCCGAAATCTCCACCATTTTTACCGCGGAGGAGCTGATGTCGGTGCCAATCAGCGGCGGGGTCTTACTCCTGAATAGACCCTCGATCGCACCGAGGCTAAAACCGAATTTTCCTTTGGCCATAGGTCAATGAGCCGACAATCCCACAGTTTACATTAAAGCGTAGCAATAACTATCTTGGGTGTAAAGCGTTTTCTTGTCGTTTCTTTTGCGCGGAACCACGCCTATAATCCGCTGGCGGGACATAGCTTACCTCGCAACGGATTATGGTGCTGTGTTGGGGTTCACAATCTTAGTCGTGCAGGCAAGCTACCTGAATTAGTTGTTGTAAAAACACAACGTTATCTTATAACCAGCTGATCCAATGTTGTTTCGTTGGTTGGCATTCCCCTTTCTCCTGCTCCTGGCCGGCGCTCTCGCTGCCGCGATGGTCATCGCCTTCGCCGCAGCGCTCGTTTATCCGACCTTGCCTTCGCTCGATGTCCTGACCGACTACCAACCGAAGGTTCCGCTCAGAGTGTTCAGCGCGGACGGCAGATTGATCGGCGAGTTTGGAGAGGAGCGGCGGGCGGTGGTGCAGATGAATCAGGTGCCCAAGGCGCTGGTGGGCGCGATTCTTGCCGCCGAGGATGAGCGCTTCTATCAGCATCGGGGCGTGGACTACATCGGTGTTGCGCGTGCGGCCATTTCCAATTTTGCTTCGGGCGGCGTGCGCCAGGGCGCATCCACGATCACGATGCAGGTTGCCCGCAATTTTTTCCTGTCCAAGGAGCGCACGCTCACGCGCAAGTTCAACGAGGCATTGCTTGCGTTCAAAATCGAGGCGAACCTGTCGAAGGATCAGATTCTCGGGCTCTACATCAACCAGATCTACCTGGGTCACCGGGCCTACGGTTTCGCGGCGGCGGCGCGGACCTACTTTGGAAAGCGGCTAAACGATCTGGATCTGGCGGAAGTGGCGATGCTGGCAGGATTGCCCAAAGCGCCTTCGCGTTACAACCCGATCTCCAATCCCAAACGCGCGAAGCTGCGGCAGCAATACGTTTTGCGCCGTATGCGCGACCTTCAGTTGATCTCCGAAGAACAGTACTCGAAGGCCGAGCGCTCGGAATTGATGGTAAAGGTGCGCAGAGAGTCGACCGAGTTCGGCGTCCATGCTGAGCATCTCGCAGAAATGGTTCGACAGCTGCTCTACGAGCGTTATCAGGAAGAAGCTTATGCGCGCGGCATTCGCGTATACACGACGCTGCTGACCTCGCACCAGGAGTCCGCCTACGCGGCCCTGCGCCGCGGCGTGCAGGACTACGATCGCCGCCACGGCTACCGCGGCCCCGAAGGTTACATGAACCTGCCGGCTAAACCCACGGAGGATGGGCTCGAGGACGGCCTGCACGACGTCTACGAGAGCGATGATATCCATCCGGCCGTAGTACTCGAAGCCGGACCGAAGCGTGTCAAGGCCTATCGCAAGGGCGGGGAAACGATCACGATCGGGGAAGATGGATTGCGCTTTGCCGCGCGCTGGCTGGGCCTGAAAGGCAATTCCAACCAGAGAATTCGCCGCGGAGCCATCATCCGCGTGCAGCAGGACGTGAAGGCGCGTTGGCATATCACCCAGTTGCCCTCCGTCGAGGCGGCGTTCGTGTCCATGGATCCCCGCGACGGCGCGATTCGCGCCCTCGTCGGGGGCTTCGACTTCGACCGGAATCAGTACAATCGTGTGACACAGGCGCTCAGACAACCGGGTTCGAGCTTCAAGCCGTTCGTCTATTCGGCCGCGCTCGAGAAGGGGTTTACGCCGGCGACGGTCATCAATGATGCGCCCCTGATGTTCACTGCAGCGCAGACGGGATCGGAACCCTGGGAACCCAATAATTTCGATGGAAAGTTCGATGGGCCCATGAGGATGCGCATGGGGCTGGTTAAGTCCAAGAACCTCGTATCCGTGCGGATCCTGCAGGCGATTTCGCCGCAGTACGTGCAGGATTACTCAGCGCGGTTCGGTTTTGAGCCAAAGCTTCACCCGGCCTATCTGACGATGGCTCTGGGTGCGGGTAACGCCACACCGATACAGATGGTTACCGCCTACGCTGTTTTCGCGAACGGCGGGTACCGCGTGGCGCCTTACTTTATTGAGCGCATCGAAGATGCCCGCGGCAATGTGTTGCATCAGGCGAGACCGGCGGCTGCCGGAACGGGTGCCGAGCGCGTGATAGACGCGCGAAACGCGTTCATCATGAACACCATGATGAGGGATGTCGTGCGAATGGGAACCGCGGCCCGCGCGATGAAGCTGAAGCGCACGGACCTCGCCGGCAAGACTGGCACCACCAATGAGTTCGTCGACGCCTGGTTCTGCGGCTTCAATCCGGGTCTCGTCGCCGTGGCGTGGATCGGTTTTGACACGCCCAAGACACTCGGGCGCAACGAAACGGGGGCGCAGGCGGCGCTGCCGATATGGATCGACTACATGGAAACGGTCCTGAAGGATGTGCCCGAGCAGCCACTTTCGGTACCCGAGGGCGTTCTGATGGTGAACGTGGACCCGGTATCGGGCTTGCGCGTGGCCGAAGGGCAGGGTGTGCCGGATTTCTTTTATCAGGAGTTTCTCCCGTCTGAACACGAAACGCTCATTGGAGGCGTAACGGGAGGAGAGCGTCCGCCCGACGACGCGCGCAACCAGCTGTTCTAGCGTTATGTCGAGGGATTCCGGTCGAAACGTGACGCGCGGCCGCATCGCGCACCTCGCGGCGCGCTTGATGGCCGAGGACGGGATCGAAGATTTTGCGCTGGCCAAGCGCAAAGCCGCGCGGCAGGCTGGCGTGCCGGGAACCAGAGACCTGCCCGCCAACGAGGAAATCGAAGTCGCCCTCAAGCTGTATCGGCAGATACACCAGCCCGACACGCACCGGGCCCAGTTGCGCGCGCTTCGCAGCGCCGCCGTGCAGGCCATGCGCGAGATGATCCGGTTTAACCCCTACCTCACCGGCACCGTGTTGAACGGGAACGCCGGAAAGTATGCTGACATCAATCTCCAGTTGTTCCCTGAAAACGCCAAGGAGGTCGAACTCTTTCTCATTGATCGTGAAATTCCTTATGAGGCCGCACAAACCCGTCTCTTTGCCGGGCAGGAGTTGCGGACGGTACCGGTCTTCACGATCCACCACGACGGGGTCGAGATCGAAATCACGGTCTTTTCATCGCAAGACCTGCGGCTGCCACTCAGGAGCAGCATGGAAGGAAAGATCATTGAGCGCGCCAAGATAGAGCAGGTGGAAGAACTGCTGGCGCAGACTTGAGCGAGGCCCGCCCGCCCCGCATCGCAGCGCACTGCGCACCCCTGGGGGGCTGGAAGACGTGTAAGGCGTGAACCCTGTCAGCGCGCCGCCTGTAACCACCGCGCAACATCCAGCGCGAAATAGGTCAGGATGCCATCCGCGCCCGCGCGCTTGAAGGCGGTCAGCACCTCCATGACGCACGGCCGCTCATCCAGCCATCCACGGGCTGCAGCCGCTTTTAACATCGAGAACTCGCCGCTCACCTGATAGACGAACGTCGGAGCGCGAAACTCGTCCTTTACCCGACGTACGATGTCGAGGTACGGCAAGCCGGGCTTGATCATCACCATATCCGCGCCTTCCTTCAGATCAAGCCCAACCTCCCATAGCGCCTCGTCGCTGTTCGCGTAGTCCATCTGGTACGAGTACTTGTTGCCATGGCCGAGAGCCTGCGCGGAGCCGACTGCGTCACGAAACGGGCCGTAGAAACCCGAGGCGTACTTGGCCGAGTAAGCCAGTATACGAGTGTGAATGAATCGCCGAGAGTCGAGCGCAGCCCGAATCGCACCGATTCGACCATCCATCATGTCCGATGGCGCGACGATATCGACGCCGGCGCTCGCGCAAACCAGCGCCTGTTTCTTGAGCACCGCGATGGTCTCGTCGTTGAGCACCTGCCCCGAGCGGTCGACCACGCCATCCTGACCATGCGTCGTGTACGGATCGAGCGCAACGTCGGTGATTACGCCAAGCTCGGGGAAGCGCTTTTTCAGCGCCGCGACCGCGCGCGGAATCAGGCCCTTCGGGTTGGTTGCCTCGCGTCCATCCGGCGATTTCAGATTTCTTGCAATCACAGGGAACACCGCAATCGCAGGGATCCCGGCTTTGAGGCAATGTTCCGCGTGGGCCAGCAACCGGTCGACCGTGTAGCGCTGGATGCCCGGCATGGAAGGAATTGCTTCCACCCGGCTGCGTCCCTCCACGACGAATACAGGATAAATGAGGTCGTCTGCGGTCAGCCGCGTCTCGCGCATGAGGCGGCGCGAAAATGCGTCGCGGCGCATGCGCCGCATGCGCCGCCGGGGGTATTCTCCTAACGCCAACATGGATATCTAACCTTATGAAAAAACGCGCGTTACACAAGAGGCTGCGGGCGGGAACTAATGGCGATTATAGTCGTCCTAGAGGCAGACGATGTTGAATCGTCTCCCGCTTCTCCTCCCTGAGCGGGTGCCTTAATTCCAAGTTAAGGCTTTTACCCCCGGTTTTACTCCCCTTTAACCGGGGGTTTTTTATTGCATCCAGCCGGCAATCACTCCACGCGCAGCGTGCACGCCGCATCGCGTCACGCTCGAGAAGAGTTGAACCGATACAGCGGCCCGGCTCTCGCTCAATTCCCGTGACGCGAGCGCGAGCATCGCCGCGCCCTGCGCGGCCGAGAGCTTGTCAGCTTTTGTCAGCAAGACGTGGACGGGTCTGCGCGTCTCGGCAAACCACCGAAGCAGCTGATGGTCCAGTTCACCCAATGCGCGCCTGGCATCACAGATCAGCACGAGGCCGCGCAGAGACGCGCGTTCGAGCAGATAAAGACTGAGCAGTTCGTCCCAATGCCCGCGCTGCACGCGCGGAACGGCGGCGTAGCCATATCCAGGAAGATCCACGAGATAGCGCGCGCCGCCGAGGCTGAAGAAATTGATGGCCTGGGTCCGTCCCGGTGTCTTGCTGACGCGCGCGAGGCGCCGACGGTTGAGCAGGACGTTGAGAGCGCTTGATTTTCCGGCGTTCGAGCGCCCCGCGATGGCGACCTCAACGCAACGATCGGGCGGTAAATCGCCTTTGCGCAGAACCGTACGGTCGAAACGGGCGGAGCCGAATATCGACATAGGTTCTTGTTCTCGCATCTGAAACTGGCATCGTGGCCGAGGCCTACTATACAATACGCGCTTTCTCAAAAGACCGGCGAACTGATGGGACTTGAAGCAATGACCTGCAGATCCGCTTTGCTTGTGGCGTGCGTCTTTGCCATGCCCGCGGCGCTGGCTCAATCCCTTCCCGAGGCCAACTCGTCAAAGGCGCAGGCTATCGTGAGCCAGGTCTGCGTGGCCTGCCACGCCCTCGACGGCAACAGCGCGCAACCGGTAAATCCCATTCTCGCCGGCCAGCATGCCGCCTATACGGCCAAGCAGCTCGCGAACTTCAGGTCGCAGGGAGGAACACCAGCCGCGCGACCGCACAACGTCATGAGTCCCATGGTTGCGAATCTTTCGGATGAGGATATTCGCAGCCTCGCGGTCTATTTCGAGCAGCAGAAGCCGAAACCCGGTTCGGCGCACGATGCTGACCTGGTAAAGCTCGGGCAGGCGATCTATCGCGGAGGAATTGCAGCCAAAGGCGTGGCGGCCTGCAGCGCATGCCACGGGCCGGACGGAGCGGGATTGCCGGTGCAGTATCCGCGCCTGGCGGGGCAGTATGCGGAATATACCGCCGCCCAACTGCAGGCCTTCCGTTCCGGCACGCGGGCGAACGATGCCAATCGCACCATGCGGGCGATAGCGGCAAAGCTCTCAGACCAGGAGATTGCGGCGGTCGCGGAGTACATTTCGGGATTGCGCTGAGCGCGCGGACGGCGCGCAACTCTGCCGGGCCGTCCGCTATCGGCTAGCAGCAAAAACAGTCCTTGCCGCGCTGATTGTCTTGCCGAGCTCGGCGGGACCGTGGGCGCTTGACACGAACCCCGCTTCGAATGCCGAAGGCGCCAGATAAACGCCCTGTGCGAGCATGGAGTGGAAGAACGCGTTGAAGGCGTCCTTGTCGGATTCCATGACTTCCCCATAGGTCGTCGGCGGTGTTGCGCGGAAATAGATGCCGAACATGCCGCCGACATGCTGTGCGGAGAAACGGATGCCGGCGTCCCGTGCGGCGGAGCAGAGGCCCTCGCAAAGGTCGCGAGCTGTCGCAGCCAGGCGGTCAAAGAAGCCCGGGGCGCGAACCAGGGCCAGTGTAGCCATACCTGCCGCCAGCGCCACGGGATTGCCCGAAAGCGTTCCCGCCTGGTAGACCGGGCCGAGCGGCGCGACGGATCGCATGACGTCGCGTCGGCCGCCGAAGGCGCCGACGGGCAGGCCGCCGCCGATCACTTTCCCCAGTGTCGTGAGGTCGGGCCGCACGCCGTAGAGGGTCTGTGCGCCACCCAGGGCGACACGGAAGCCGGTCATGACCTCATCAAAAACCAGCAGACTCCCGTAGCGAGTGCAGAGCTTGCGCAGCGACTCGAGAAAGCCGGGCCGAGGCAGAACGACGTTCATGTTTCCGGCAACGGGCTCGACGATCACCGCGGCGATCTCGGAACCTTCTCGTGCAAAGGCCTCCTCCGCGCCGGCCTCATCGTTGTAGTCGAGCACCAAGGTGTGCTGGATGGTTTCAGGCGGCACGCCGGCCGAGCTCGGCTGGCCGTAGGTCAACGCACCGGAACCGGCCTTGACGAGGAGCGCGTCCGCGTGCCCGTGGTAGCAGCCCTCGAACTTGACAATCTTTGACCGGCCCGTAAAACCGCGCGCCAGGCGTATTGCACTCATGGTGGCCTCGGTACCGCTGCTCACGAGGCGCACCTGTTCGAGCGAAGGCATCAGGTTGCACAGGAGCTCCGCCATCTCGACTTCCTGCGCGGTCGGGGCTCCGAAGGAAAGGCCCCGCTCCGCAGCCTGCTCGACTGCCTGGATCACGCTCGGATGGGCGTGTCCGGCGATCAGGGGGCCCCACGACCCCACGTAGTCGACATATGCGCGGCCGTCGGCGTCCCAGACCATCGCGCCCTTGCCGCGCTGGATGAAGGGCGGTGTTCCGCCGACCGAGCCGAACGCGCGCACCGGTGAATTGACGCCGCCCGGGATGACGAGCTGGGCGCGCTGAAAAAGCATCTGGCTGCGCTTCATGATTCGGGTGCCGAAAAAAATAGTCTGGTGAACTGCTCGGCAGCGACGCGGATGTCCGGGGCCGAGAACAGCGCGGAAATGACGGCGAGAGCGTCCGCACCGGCGTTGATCAGTTGCGCGGCGTTGTCGAGCGTTACTCCGCCGATCGCAACGATCGGCACCCCGAGTCTCTCCTTTGCCTCGCGCAGCAGCGAGACGGGCGCATGCACGGCACCCGGTTTCACAGTGGACGGAAAGAAACTGCCGAACGCCACGTAGTCGGCACCTGCCTCAATGGCCGAGATGGCGCTGGCGATCCGGTTGTAGCACGAGGCGCCGAGCAGCTTCTCCGGACCGAGGAGTGCACGCGCTTCCGGGAGCGATGTGTCATCCTTCCCGAGATGCAGGCCCGGGGCATCGATAGCCGCTGCAAGTTCGAGATGGTCATTGATGAGGAGCGGGACGCCTTTCGCGCGACACAGGGCCTGCAGCGCGCGGGCCTGCGCCGCCCTCAGATCGGCACCCGCCGCCTTGTTGCGGTATTGAACCACGCTCGCACCGCCAGCGAGGGCGGCTTCGACCTTTGCTGTGAGCTCCGCAGTGTCGATGATGTCGGGCGTGACCGCGTAGAGCCCCCTAACTGCCGCCTTCATCGCGCTGCTCTTCCTCGTGTGCCCAGAACATGCGGTCCGGAATGTGTTGACCCATGCCCGGGCGAAAGGCCGCCTTGAGGGTTTGCCAGGTGTACTCCTGCGCGTCCTTCACCGCTTCGGCGATCTCGAGACCGTTGGCGATCGTGGCGGCGATCGCCGACGCCAGGGTGCACCCGGAGCCGTGGTAAGAACCAGGCAGGCGCTGCCAGGCATCGCTTCGCACGACGCCGTTCTGGCCATAGAGCGTGTTTACCACCTGAGGCGTGTTCTCGTGAGCACCGGTTACGAGAACGTATTCGCAGCCGGACGCAATCAACCGCCGCGCGCACTCGGCGAGATCGGGCTCGTTTCCTTCTTCGGAATCTTCGGCTGCGAGCCGGCGTGCCTCGAGCGAATTGGGCGTGAGGATCGTCGTCTGCGGAACGAGCAGTTCCCTCAACGCGACCACCATCTCCTCATTGACCAGTTCATCGCCGCGCCCCGATGTGAGCACCGGATCGAGGATGAGCGGCACCTCCGGGTAATCCGATACGACCTCCGCGATGGCGGCGATCTGCTCGATGCTTCCCAGCAGCCCGAGCTTGAACGCTGCGACCGGCATGTCCTCCAGAACGCAGCGCGCCTGGTCGGCGACCCACTCGGCATCGATGGGGCTGACGTCGTCCACGCCCATCGTGTCCTGGATGGTAACCGCCGTGACCACCGACAGCGGATGACATCCCATGCTCGACAGCGTCATGATGTCCGCCTGCAATCCGGCCCCGCCGCTGGGATCCGTAGCGGCGAACACCAGCACTATGGGCGGGAGATCCGGCATCGAGAGGGGGCAACGATCGGCCGCAAGCTTTGTTGCCGGCGGAGCGATTCGTTAGAATCGGATTTTAGCCCAAAACGGAAGCACGCATGCCCGAAGCTGAAACAAAAGTGTACAGGACCTACATGTGTCTCATCTGCGGCTTCGTTTACGACGAAGCGGCCGGCCTTCCGGACGAAGGCATTCCGGCCGGCACCCGGTGGGAGGACGTTCCGATGAACTGGACCTGTCCGGAGTGCGGCGCACGCAAGGACGATTTTGAACTCATCGAGATCTGAAACGACCATGAGAATTCTTCATACCATGATTCGCGTCGGCGACCTGCAGCGCTCGATCGATTTTTACACGCAGGTCCTCGGAATGAAGGTCTTGCGCAAGTCGGATTATCCGGGCGGGCGCTTTACCAATGTATTTGTCGGTTTTGACGACGAGTCGAGGACGGCGGTCCTTGAGCTCACTCATAATTGGGACACAAAGTCCTATGATCTGGGCAACGGTTTCGGCCATGTTGCCGTCGAGGTGGACGACGCGTACAAGGCGTGCGAGGAAGTGAAGAAGCGCGGGGGCAAGGTTACGCGCGAGGCGGGCCCGATGAAGCACGGGACCACGGTCATCGCGTTTGTCGAGGACCCCGACGGGTACAAGATCGAGTTCGTGCAGAGAAAGACTGCTTAGAATGCTGTCTCGGCAGCACGATCGGCGAGACGCACGAACTCGGCGACACCGAGATCCTGCGGGCGGTGGCCCGCGTCGATCCCGAGCCGACTGAAGTCATCGGCGCTCAGATAGCGCTTGAGGGCGTTGCGCAGCGTCTTGCGCCGGTGGGAAAAAGCCGCGGTGACAACACGGCCCAACCACTCCTCATCCCGCGCGCAATACGGGAGGCGGTCATACGGCGTCATGCGAACGACCGCGGATTCCACCTTGGGCGCGGGGCGAAACGCAGAGGGCGGAATCGTCATCAGCAGGTCCAGCTCGAACCGATACTGAATCATCACCGAGAGACGCCCGTAGCCGGAGGAAGACGGGCGCGCAATCATTCTCTCGACCACTTCCCGCTGCAACATGACATGCACGTCGCGTATGGCGGCCGTGTAGCGTGCGAGATGGAAGAGCAGGGGCGTGGATATGTTGTAGGGCAGGTTGCCGACGACCCGCAGCCTGCTGCCCAGAGCCGCAAAATCGAAATCGAGGGCGTCTTGCTCGTGAACTGTAACCTGCCGCGCGGAGAACTCCGCGCGCAGGCGGTGCGCGAGGTCGCGATCGATCTCGACCACATGCAGGTGGTCGAGCCGTTCCACGAGGGGCCGGGTGAGCGCGCCAAGGCCTGGGCCGATCTCGACCACGCGCTCGCCAGGCCGGGGATTGATGGCTTCGATGATTGCCTGGATCGCCGCAGCGTCCATCAGAAAATTCTGCCCGAAGCGTTTGCGGGGCCGGTGCGCCACGTTAGACCGATTCAAGCGCGATGGTGACGTGCGCCGCCCGCGAGCCAGCCTGCCAGGGTAATCGCCTCGATCAGGCTTCCGATATCCGCGCCGGCCTTCCCCGCCAAATCGAGGGCTGTGCCGTGGTCGACCGAAGTGCGGATGATCGGGAGCCCGAGAGTCACGTTGACCCCCGCGCCGAAGCTCGCGTGCTTGAGCACCGGCAGGCCCTGGTCGTGGTACATCGCGAGAACACAGTCGAAGCGTTTCAGTCGCTGCGGAGTAAAAAGCGTATCGGCGGGCACCGGTCCCGTGAGATCGAATCCACGTCGGCGCAGTTGCGCCAGCACGGGTGCGATGATCTCGATCTCCTCGCGCCCGAGAAACCCGCCTTCGCCCGCATGGGGATTGAGACCAGCGACCGCGATGCGCGGGCGGGGGATCGCAAAGCGCGTGGCGAGATCGCGCTTCAACACAGTCAATGTTTGCTCCAGGCCCGCCCGGGTGATGCGCGACGCAACCTCCCGCAGCGGCACATGGGTTGTGGCGAGGGCGACGCGCATGCCGCCCCCGACCAGCATCATCACCACGTGCGGCGCGCGCAGACGGTCCGCGAGAAACTCGGTGTGCCCGGTGAACGCGATGCCGGCCTCGTTTATCACGCTTTTCTGGACCGGCGCGGTCACCATCGCGTCGAACTCGCCGTCGCGGCAACCGTCGGCTGCCACCTCGAGCGTGCGCAGGACGTAGGCTGCGTTGACCGGATCGAGATGTCCCGCGACCGCCGGCGCCTTGAGCGGCACGTGCCTCACCATCATTCGTCCGGCGCGCCGGGGCATCTGACGACGCCCTGGAAAGTCCTCGAGCTTCAGCGTGAGGCGAAGCGCGCGTGCGCGAGCCTCCAGCAATCCGCGGTCGGCGACCAGGACGACGCGCGCAGCCATCCGACGCCGGCTGAGTGCGACGCACAAGTCCGGTCCGATACCGGCGGGCTCGCCCGCGGTGAGGGCGATCAGCGGCAGTTCTCGGGCGCGCGCTCGGATGACGGGCCTACGCGATTTCGGCGGCAAGAACTGTCATGGTCGGGCAAGACCGGCGCGGGTCGACCATCACGCTAGGAGCGCTCGTCGACACGGTACTGGATGTAGGCCTTGTCGCGCAGCTGCCGCAACCATTCCTGATACGCCTCGTCGGACTTGCGGGCCCGCAGCGCGCGCCGTGCCTCGAGGCGCTGGCGCTCGCCCGATACGTCCGTGGTGCGGCGCTCCATGGGCTGGATGAGATGCCAGCCAAACTGTGAGCGGACGGGATCGCTCACCTGGCCCGGGCTCAAGCGGTCCATGGCGCGCTCGAACTCGGGCACGGTATCGCCCGGTGAAATCCAGCCGAGGTCGCCTCCCTTTGCGTTGCTTGCGTCCTCCGAATAGAGGCGCGCCAATTCGGCGAAGTCGGCATTGTTGTCGAGCCGCTCCTTGAGACTGATGAGGCGCCTTTGCGCCTCGTTCTCGGAGACGAGCTCATTCGTCTTGATGAGAATGTGGCGCACCCGCGTCTGCCGCAGCGTTACGGGCATCGTGCTGCCGCGGCGCTCGTTCAGCCGGAGCACGTGAAAGCCGTTCGGGCTGCGCAGAATCCCGCTCACCTCGCCCGGGCGAAGCTCCCGGACCGCGTCGAGAAAGAGCGCGGGCAGCATGGACGCATTTCGCCATCCCAGGGAACCCCCCTTCAATGCGTCCGGTGCATCGGAGAAGGTGGCCGCAACCTGCCTGAAATCGGTTCCGTTCTTGATTTCGGAAAGCGCCTGCTCTGCGCGCGCGCGCCGCGTCTGGATGACCTCCGGGCTTGCCTTCTCGGGAACGGTGACGAGAATATGGGATATGTCGTAATCCTCGCCGCGCGCATCCGGGCTCTGCTGCGTCTTGATGAAGTTCTCGACCTCGCTTTCCGTCACCGTGATGCGGCTTTCCACTTCGCGCTCGCGCAACCGCGCGACGGTGATCTCGTTGCGGATGTCCTCCCGGAACCGGCTGAAAGGAATGCCGTCCTTTTCCAGGGCCGCACGCAATTGCTGCAACGACAGCTTATTCTCGTCCGCGATGCGGGTGATGGCCCGGTCGAGCTCGGTGTCGTCCACGCGCAGGCCGGTTTCCTTGGCGAACTGCAGCTGCACGCGATCCAGGATCATGCGCTCGAGGATCTGCTTCTCCAGGACCGGCTGTGGCGGCGGGGGCGCGCCCTGCTTCCGCAATTGAGCGGTGGCGGCTCGCGTGCGGTTCTCGAGCTCGTGCCGCGTGATGACCTCATCGTTCACGACGACGATGATGCGGTCGATGACCTGCACGCGCGGCGAGCCTTGCGCGAGGACGCCCGGGGACGCCATGGCGAGGAGTAGCGCGAGTGCCGGCGCGCCGGCGAGCGAACGAGGAAAGTTGTGCTTCATCAGGCTCAGTAGAAGGGGTCAGGCGCGTCGCCGGGCTTGCGCACCCGCGGGTCAACCTGGAAGTATCCTCCGATGTTGCGGCGCAGGGCATCGAGCGGGCTCGATCCGATCCGGGACACCCCGTTCAGCTCCAGCTGCACGAAAAAGGTCGACGAGTACTGACTGGTCGCAACCGCAAAACGGTGTGCCACGATGCGCAGTGACCAGCAATCCGCATTGTACTCAGCGCCGATCAAACTTTCGAGCGTTTGCTTGTCCCGCAGCGAGTAGTTCCAGCGCCCGAGAGCAACCCATCCGCCCCCGATCGGCCACTGGGTCGAAATATCGGTCTGGCGCAGCGAATCAATGGTCTCGCGGTAGCTCAGGTTGAGAACCCGACCCGGGGCAGGCTGGTAGCGCGCGCCGACGTCGAAGCGCTGTGTCTCGGAGAAATTGGTGCTGTACTGCAGCCCGACATTCGCCACCCAGTTCGGGGCGACCTGCCCGGTCAGCGCGGCGAGCAGATCCGAGCTGTTGCTCGTGCGCGCAGAAGTGCCCGGAAGGGTGACCAGCTGCGAGGAAAAATAGTAGCGCTGGGCGACCGCCGCGCTGACGATCTCGGCGCCCGTTGCCGGGTTGAGAAGTCGCGAGCCGACGCCTGCCGTTACCTGGTTGGCGTCGTTGATGCGATCCCAACCCGAGTACTGATTCTCCGAGTAGATGGACGTGAGGTTGATGTCTTTCTGCCCGCTGTCAAAGACGGGTATCCCGCTCTGATCCTGAAAAGGGATGTAGACGTAGTAGACACGCGGCTCCAGCGTCTGCAGCAGCGAGAAGCTCCCGATCGTCGTCGGCCGCTCCAGCACCAGGCCGCTGTCGGCCGTGACGATCGGCAGCGCGCGGCTCTGGTTGGTGAAGCCCGTGGAATTGGGATCGACCGCGTATTGCGTGTAGTTGAATCCCACTTTTGGGGTCAGGTATCCGTAGGCCGTTTGCAGCGGGAGGCTCAGGCTCGGATAGACCATCGCGCGGTTCGCGGTCACCCGAGACTGCTGGTCGGTATCGAATGCGACAAATTGCCCCTGGAAATCGAGATCAGTGCTCCACGTGTCGGGCCGCGATGCGTTGAGCACCAGTTTCGGCACTTGGCGGTAGGGCGAAGTGACGGGAACCTGTGGATCGACCTGCAACGTCTGCCAGCTTTGCACCAACGCGCTGAAGCCGTAGGTGCCGGATCCGGCCCAGGTTCCGCTGCGTGCCAGTGTCCCCTCACGTGGCAAGTTAACCTGCGAGGTGAAAACGATTTCCGTCGACAGGTCGGTGAAGTAGGTGTCGTCCGATACGCCCTGCAGGTTGAGCGCTCCCGACCAGCCATAGGGAAGCCGATGGTTATGACGGAGAAGGTAGGCGTGCCGCTCTTCGTTGTTGAACTCGCGATCCTTGTCGATGACGTCGAGCCGCGCCTCGCCGAGAAAGCTGGGCTGGAGGTAGCGGAATTCCGATCCCAGGAGCAGCCCGCGTTTTGAGATGATGCGCGGCGAGAACGTGGCGTCATAGTTCGGCGCGATGTTCCAGTAGAACGGAACCGTTATCTCGGCGCCGCCCTTGCTGGTGCTGCCGTAGTGCGGCGTGAGAAATCCTGACTTTCGCTCGCGATGCAGCGAGAAGGAGAGGTAGGGAGAATAGAAGATCGGCACTCCCAGAAAGTCGACTGTCGCCCCGCGTGCCACGCCCACGTTGCGGCCTTTGTCGATCTCGAGATCGTCGGCGCGCACGTACCAGTCCTCGTGGCCCGGCCCGCAGGTGGTGTAGCTTCCCTTTTCCGCGCGATAGCGCTGGGGTCCCTCGAACAGAATGCGATCGGCCGATCCGCGCGCATCGGTCTCACCGAAGGCAGGCTGCTGATCCGCTAGATCCGGGCTCCGGCGCAGTCGGTAGCGGGTTTTGTCGAGATATCCGCGCTCCGTTTCCAGGTTGAACTGGAGATCGTCGCCCTCGACGACATCCGCGCCTTGCCGGATTCGCACGTTCCCGCGCGCACGGATTTCATCATCGGCATGGTCGTAGCGCAGCCAGTCCGCGTCCACGGCCTGGCCGCGACGCCGCAGCTTCACCCGGCCCTCGGCCTCGATCTCGCGCTCCGTGTGCCCCTGGAGCTTGTCTGCCTCGAGAAACACCGGGGTGTTCTCCTCCGGCGCCGGCGGCACGAGCTCCAGCGTAGGCTGCATCTTCAATTTGAGGCCGGTTTCAGCGCTGGCGGCGAAGGGGAGCGCACACAAGATGGCGATGGAAATGCTTTTCATGTCCAGCTTGTGCCAGGAACGACGGCGGGAAGCGAAGTGTTAAAATCGCACAATTTCCGGTTGAAAGCAATCAGTTGCCCGCGATTTCCGATACCCGACTCGAACAGCTGGGACAGTGGTTGGGCAGGCACTTTGGCACCGCCTCGTTCGAGCTCAAGCCGGCCTCTGCGGATGCGAGCTTCCGGCGCTACTTCCGCGTGTCGATCGAGGGGGCTTCGTGGATCGCGATGGACGCGCCGCCCGAGCACGAGGATTGCCGAGCCTTCGTGCACGTGGCGAGGCTCCTGCGTGCCGCCGGGGTCAACGCCCCCGAGATCGTGGCCGAAGACGTTGCGCGGGGTTTCCTGCTGCTGACGGATCTCGGCGATACGACCTATCTTGCCGCTTTGAACGACGAGAATGCCGACGGCCTGATGGGTGATGCGATCAATGCTCTTCTCAACTGGCAACGTGCGAGCCGGGCCGGAGAGCTGCCGCCTTACGATGAGTTGCTGCTGCAGCGGGAGTGTGACCTCTTCTCCGAATGGTACATCGCGCGTCATCTGGGGCTTGCGCTATCGACAGCGCAGCAGCAAGCGCTGGCCGGCGTTGTGAGACTCGTCATTTCCCGCAGCCTGATGCAGCCCGCGGTGTTCGTGCACCGCGACTACATGCCGCGGAACCTCATGGTGACGGAGCCAAATCCGGGCGTCATCGACTTTCAGGACGCGGTATACGGCCCGATCACCTACGACCTCGCGTCGCTTACCCGCGATGCCTTCGTGAGCTGGGAGGAAGCCCGCGTGCTCGACTGGTCTGCGCGCTACTGGGAGAAAGCGAAGCGCATGAGGCTTCCCGTCGACCCGGATTTCTCCGCCTTCTACCGGGATTTCGAATGGATGGGGCTGCAGCGCCATCTGAAAGTGCTCGGCATCTTCGCCCGTTTACGCTACCGCGACGGCAAGGAGGGGTACCTGGAGGATACGCCGCGCTTCGTGCGCTACGCGCGCGCCGTCGCCGAGCGCTATGCCGAGTTGAAGCCGCTCGCGCGGCTTTTCGACGAGATCGAATCGCGCGAGCCGGCGGTCCGTCACGCGCTCTAGCACCGCGATGACCAAGGCGATGATTCTTGCCGCCGGCCGCGGGGAGCGCATGCGGCCGCTCACGGACCGCCTGCCCAAGGCGCTGCTCGAAGCGGGAGGAAAGCCGCTCATCGTTCACCTTATTGAGCGCCTGGCGCGCGCCGGGGTGAGCGAGCTGGTGGTCAACGTGTCGCATCTCGCCGACCAGATCGAGCAGCGGTTGGGACATGGCTCGCGTCTGGGGGCGCGCATTTCCTACTCGCGGGAAGAGAGCCCGCTCGAGACAGGTGGGGGCATCGCCTACGCGCTGCCGCTGCTCGGGGACGCACCGTTCCTGGTCGTCAACAGCGATGTTTACACCGACTTTGACTTCCGGCGCCTGGCACCAGCGGCCGACGCGTTGGCGCGCGGCGATTGCGACGCGCACCTCGTGCTGGTGGATAATCCCGGGCACCATCCCCAAGGGGATTTCGCCCTGCACTCCGGCCGGGTCTCCCCGGACGGGCCGGCGCGCCTTACCTTCAGTGGCATTGGCGTCTATGTGCCCGCGTTGTTCTCCTCGGTGCGACCGGGCACCCGGTCTCCATTGATGGCCGTGCTCGCTCCGGCGATGGCACGGGGTCGGGTCGGAGGCGAGCATCATCGCGGCGCGTGGCTCGACGTCGGCACGCCTTCACGCCTCGAACAACTCGACCGGCAGCTGCGCGCGCAAGCGGAGCGCTCCTAGATGGATGCACGCGCGGCAGACAATGCGCTTGCTCTCGACGCACAGTGGATCGATGCGCTGCGCCAGGCCTGGCTTTCGCTGATGGAAGCGGCGGTGTGGGCCGACATCCGCGGCACGCGCCCGGGACTCATCGGGCGCGTGCGAAAACGTGCGCTGGAGGTGGGCGAGCGCCTGCGCAGCCTCACAGCCAGCCGTGACTGGATTCCAAAGCCCCGCGAACGGCTGAAGAATGCGCTGGCGAGCGCGCTCGCCGTGGAAGAAGCGCTTGCTGCAACCGCGCAAGAGGCACGCGAGCTTCAGGGTCCGGATGCTGCACGGCTGGAGCGGGCGGCTGCGCAGCTCCAGCGCATCCTCGAAGAACGCCTGCCGGAGCTGAAGACGCGATGGGCGGCGCTGCTTGACACGCCCTAGCGCGGCGCCGGTGGCCCATCGCACTTGTTTATAATCGGTCGGACTATGGCGGCCTCGTTGAACGTGGATGTCTACCGGCAGCGGCGCGCAAGGCTCGCGGCTTCAATGCGAGGCGCCGTCGCCATCGTTCCGACAGCCCCGGAGCGCGTCCGCAGCCGGGACTCGCATTACCCCTATCGATTCGACAGCTACTTTTACTATCTCACCGGATTCCGCGAGCCGGAGTCAGTGCTGGTAATCGTGGCCGGGGAGAAGGCGCGAAGCATCCTGTTCTGCCGCGAGCGGGACCCCGAGCGCGAGATCTGGGACGGATTCCGCTATGGCCCGGAGGCGGCGCGCGCTCAGTTCGGGCTCGACGAAACGCATCCGGTTGCCGATCTCGACAAGGTGGTCCCGGATCTGCTTGCCGATCGCGAGGCGATCTATTGCCCGCTCGGCGCGGATGCGCGCTGGGACGCGCGCCTCACGGGCTGGATCAACGAGGTGCGCGCCCGCGCGCGCAGCGGCGTTGCGGCGCCGCGCGAGGTCCGCGATGTTTGCGCCGTGCTGGACGAGATGCGCCTCATCAAGGGACCGGAGGAGCGCGCAGTCATGCAGCGCGCCGCGGCAATCACGGCGGGCGCACACCGGCGTGCAATGCGCGCGGCTCGTCCGGGCCGCGCAGAGTATGAAATCGAGGCGGAGCTGCTGCATGAATTCCGGCTTCACGGCGCCCAGGCACCCGCGTACACCCCGATCGTGGCGGGTGGCGAACGGGCCTGCATCCTGCACTACGTGCAGAACGACGCTGTGCTGAAGGACGGAGAGCTGCTTCTCATTGACGCGGGGTGCGAGCTGGACGGTTATGCCGCGGACCTCACGCGGACGTTTCCGGTGAACGGCCGCTTCAGCCCCGCCCAGCGCGAGATCTACGAGCTGGTACTTGCCGCGCAGGCCGCCGCCATTGCGGCCGTGAAGCCGGGAAATCCCTGGGATGCACCGCACCGCGCGGCGGTCAGGGTGCTGACAGAGGGGCTGATCGAGCTCAAGCTCATCAAGGAGAGCGTTGAGCAGGCGATCGAGAAGGAGTCTTATCGCCGGTTCTACATGCACCGGACTGGCCACTGGCTCGGGCTCGATGTACACGACGCCGGCGACTACAAGCGCGGTGGCGAGTGGCGCCCCCTGGCGCCGGGCATGGTTCTGACCGTCGAGCCGGGCTGCTACATCCGCGGCGGAGAGGATGTTCCGACCCGGTTCGCGGGCATCGGCGTGCGCATCGAGGACGACGTCCTGGTGACCGAGTCGGGTTCGGAAGTGCTGACTCGGGATGCGCCCAAGTCCGTTCACGACATCGAAACGCTCGTCGGCGGCGGACGTGGCTGACTACGACGTGCTCATTGCCGGAGGCGGTCCAGTCGGCTCGGCACTCGCCCTCGCGCTGCGCGGGGTCTGCTCGGTGGCTGTGCTTGAGGCGCGGCCCGAAGGCTCGGGCTCCTCGGCCGCGCGCCCGATTGCGCTCTCGCATGGCAGCAGATTGATTCTCGAGCGCCTGGGCGCGTGGGAAGGGCTGCAGCCGGCCACGCCGATCGCGCGGATCCACATCTCGCAGTGCGGAGGCTTTGGCCAGGCCGAGCTCGACTGCGAGGAAGCGCGGTTGCCGGCGCTCGGCTACGTCGTTGATTACAACCGCCTCACGCAGGTGCTCTCGCAGCTCGCTGCCGGCGGCTGCGATTACGTTGGCGGTGCGTCAGTGCTCACTCTCGGCGTCGGGCCGGATGCAGCGCATGTGACCTGTCGGGTCGGAACCGCCTCCCGGCAGTTTTCGGCCCGGCTGGTTGCGTTAGCCGATGGCGGCGCGGTGGCCCATCTCGCCAAGGTCCGAACGCGCGAGTATCACCAGGCTGCGCTCACTGCCGAGATCACCAGCGCACGGCCGCACCGAAACGTGGCCTATGAGCGCTTTACGGCGGAAGGCCCGCTTGCCCTGCTGCCTTCCGGCGAGCGCCTGGCCCTCGTCTGGTCGACCAGCCCGTCCCACGCCCAAGCGCTGTGCAGCATGCCCGAGCGCGAGTTCCTGCAGCACCTGCAGCGCGCCTTCGGACAGCGGCTCGGTGCGTTTGAGGCGGCAGGCCCGCGTGTCAGGCACCCGCTTGCGCTCCAAGTGACCGGCCCTCTCCCGATATCCCGCGCGATCGTTCTGGGAAACGCCGCGCAAACGCTTCATCCCGTAGCCGGTCAGGGCTTCAATCTTGGACTGCGGGATGCCTGGGAGCTTGCCGACGTCGTTCAGGCGGCGGCGACCGGGGAAATCGGCGCGGCCGCGATGCTCGCTGCCTATGCGGCGCGGCGGCGAATCGACCGCGCTGGCGGCATCTGGTTCACCGATGCGCTTGTCCGGATTTTCTCAAATGATCTTGCCCCGTTGAGGCTCGCGCGCGGTCTCGGACTTGCCGTGCTCGGTGCTCTACCGCCCGCGAAGGATTTTGTCGTGCGCCGGATGACCTTTGGCGCACGCGGCTGAGCAGAACGTTTCGACGAGAGGCCGTTTCCGAACCCTTGCGTAGCGGGGTTTAGGCGTCTTCGCGCAAGCGCTCCTCGAAAATTTTTTAATAAGTGCTTACTTCAACACGCGGTTTGCTTGCGGGGCGCGTTGCGTATCTTGCGTGGCACGCGAATCGCAAAAATATGGACGTTTTTGCTTTTCTTGCTCGAACACAAAGATTACAATTACGCCCTTTCCCAAAAAAGAAACGCGGCCGATGCGCATTGGTCCGTTCGAACTCAAGAACAACCTGATCGTTGCCCCCATGGCTGGCGTGACCGACCGCCCGTTTCGCCAGTTGTGCAAGACGATGGGCGCGGGCATGGCGGTGTCGGAGATGGTTGCGAGCAATTCGCTGCTCTGGGGCTCGGAAAAGACGCGCCGGCGCGCCAATCACGATGGCGAGGTCGACCCGATTTCGGTCCAGATCGCGGGCGCGGACCCGAAAATGCTGGCCGAGGCGGCTCAATACAATGTGGACCAGGGCGCGCAGATCATCGATATCAACATGGGCTGCCCGGCCAAGAAGGTGTGCAACGTGATGGCCGGCTCGGCCCTGCTCAAGGACGAGCGGCTGGTTGGCGAGATCCTGGAGACTGTGGTCGAGGCCGTGAACGTGCCCGTGACCCTGAAGATCCGCACGGGCTGGGACCGCGAGAACCGGAACGCGCTTCGCGTCGCGCGTATCGCGGAGAGCGCCGGCATCCAGGCGCTCACCATCCACGGGCGCACGCGAGCGTGCGGTTTCTCGGGCGACGCCGAGTACGCCACGATCGCAGCGGTCAAGGCTGAGGTCGACATGCCGGTGATCGCCAACGGCGACATTGCCACTCCGGAGCGCGTGCAGGAGGTGCTTGGCTATACCAAGGCCGATGGCGTGATGATCGGCCGGGCTGCCCAGGGCAGGCCATGGATGTTCCGCGAGATCGAGCACTTCCTCGAGACCGGGAAGCACCTGCCGCCGCCCGAGGTCTCGGAGATTCATCGCGTGCTGGTGGCGCACCTGCACGATCTCTATGAGTTTTATGGGGAATACACGGGCGTGCGCGTCGCGCGCAAGCACATTTCCTGGTACACCAAGGGCCTCGCGGGCTCCGCCGCCTTCCGCCACGCGATGAACCGGCTCGAGTCGAGCGTGGAACAGCTCGCCGCGGTGGACGCTTTTTTCGGGCACCTGGGGAACGAGGGACAACGTCTGAAGTACGTCGAGGAATCCGTGGCATGATGAACGAGACCGAAATGGCACGCATGGTACGCCGCGCAATCGAAGGCTATTTTCGAGATCTCGATGGCGAAAAGCCGTGCCATGTCTACGACATGGTGATCAACTCGGTCGAGAAGCCCCTCTTGGAGAGCGTGCTGCACCGCGTGCGGGGCAACCAGACCCACGCGGCGGAAATGCTCGGGATCAACCGCAATACGCTGCGCAAGAAAATGCGGGTGCACGGCATCAAGGGGTAGCATGCGCGGTCCATGGCGTGCCGCAACGACGCATAGATGGTTCACACGCCCCCGAGATTGATCGCCAATCGGCGTTGACCCCCATGGCGGTCATCAAGCAGGCGCTGATCAGCGTCTCTGACAAAACCGGTATCGTCGATTTTGCGCGGGGTCTCGATCGCCTCGGGGTCACTCTTCTCTCGACCGGAGGCACCGCGAGGCTGCTCAGGGATGCCGGGCTCGAGGTGACCGAGGTCGCGGACTACACCGGCTTTCCGGAAATGCTCGATGGCCGGGTGAAGACACTGCACCCGAAGGTGCACGCGGGAATCCTGGCACGGCGCGATGTCGACGAGCACGTGCGCGCGCTGAACGCCGCGAAGATCCCGCCGATCGATCTCGTCGTCGTCAATCTCTACCCGTTCAGTGCGACAGTGGCGCGCCCCGGTTGCACGCTGGCCGAAGCGATCGAGATGATCGATATCGGCGGGCCGGCAATGGTACGAAGCGCCGCCAAGAACCATCAGCACGTTGCTGTCGTGACGGACCCGGCGGACTACGAGCCGCTGCTCAACGAGATGGCCTCGGCAAAGGGGGCCGTGGGCGGCGAGACCCGTTTTCGCCTGGCGCTAAAGGCGTTTTCGCACACCGCCGCCTACGATGGCGCGGTCAGCAACTATTTGACGAGCATCGACACCGAGGGCAACGCGATGCCCTTTCCACAGCGGCTCACCCTCCAGTTTGAGCTCGCCCAGCTGCTTCGTTACGGGGAAAACCCCCATCAGCAGGCGGCGTTCTACCGGGGGCTCGAGCCTGCGCCCGGCAGCATCGGCTCATATCGGCAGCTGCAGGGCAGGGAGCTTTCCTATAACAACATTGTCGATGCGGATGCGGCGTGGGAGTGCGTAAAAAGCTTTGACCAACCCGCCTGTGTGATCGTCAAGCACGCCAATCCCTGCGGAGCCGCGGTCGCGCTGACACCCGCCGAGGCGTATCGGAAGGCGTTCGCCACTGACCCCACATCGGCCTTCGGCGGTATCATCGCGTTCAACCGCGCGCTCGATGGCGACACCGCGCGGGCGGTGGTCCAGCAATTCGTCGAAGTCGTGATTGCGCCGGCGCTGGATGAATCCGCCGCACGCGCGCTGGTAGAGAAGACCAATGTCCGGGTGCTTACGGTCGCGGCCGAGCGCGGGGCGAATGCGCGCGAGCTGAAGACGGTGGGCGGCGGCCTTCTGGTGCAGACACCGGATAACGCGCGGATTGAACCCGGGCAGCTGAAGCTCGTGACCAAGCTGCGTGCGACCGAGGCACAATTAGCCGATCTCGTTTTTGCGTGGCAGGTGGCAAAGTTCGTGAAGTCGAATGCCATCGTGTTCTGCCGGGAGGGTCGCACGCTTGGCGTCGGTGCCGGCCAGATGAGCCGGATCGACTCCGCGCGCATCGCTGCCGCGAAGGCGAAGGACGCCGGGCTCTCGCTCGCGGGCGCCGTCGTCGCCTCCGACGCGTTCTTCCCGTTCCGCGACGGCATCGACGTCGTGGCGAGGGCAGGCGCAGCGGCCGTCATTCAGCCGGGCGGCAGCCTGCGTGACGAGGAAGTGATCGCGGCCGCCGATGAGCACGGCCTCGCGATGGTGTTCACAGGCGTGCGGCACTTCAGGCACTGATCACGGCGTCATGAAACTCCTCGTAATCGGGTCCGGCGGGAGAGAGCACGCGCTGGCGTGGAAACTCGCACGCTCGCCCCGGGTGTCGCGCGTTTTCGTCGCCCCCGGCAATGCCGGCACGGCGCGCGAGGACGGGCTCGCAAATATCTCCGCCACGACCATCCCGGAATGGATCGAGCTTGCGCGGAAGGAGAGCGTTGCCTTCACCATCGTCGGTCCCGAGGCGCCGCTTGCGGAAGGCGTCGTCGACGAATTCCAGGCCGCGGGCTTGAGGATCTTCGGGCCCAGGCGCTCGGCGGCGCGGCTCGAGAGCTCCAAGCAGTACGCGAAGGAGTTCATGGTCCGCTACGGCATCCCGACCGCGGCGTACGCCGCCTTCGACGCCGCCGCCCCGGCGCACTCGTACGTGGAGGAGCGCGGCGCTCCCATCGTCATTAAGGCCGACGGGCTCGCCGCCGGCAAGGGGGTGATCGTTGCCGCAGACGCCGCTGAAGCACATGCGGCGATCGACCTTTTGCTGGGCCAGCACAAGCTCGGCGCGGCGGGCAGCCGCATCGTTATCGAGGAGTGCCTCGAGGGAGAGGAGGCGAGCTTCATCACTTTGTGCGATGGCCGGCGTGCTCTTCCGCTGGCAACGAGCCAGGACCACAAGCGGCTGCTCGACGGCGACCGCGGTCCCAACACCGGCGGCATGGGCGCCTATTCTCCGGCGCCGGTTATTACGCCCGCGATGCACGCAAGGGCGATGCGCGAGGTGATCCAGCCCGCACTGAAAGGCATGGAGAAAGAGGGGACACCCTACATTGGATTCCTTTACGCCGGCCTCATGATCTCGGCCGATGGGAAGCTCCGGGTCCTGGAGTTCAACTGCCGCATGGGCGATCCGGAGACGCAGCCGATAATCATGCGGTTGAAGAGCGACCTGGTCGAGCTCATCGAGCACGCGCTCGACGGGACGCTCGACCGCGTGGAAGCGGAATGGGACACGCGGGTAGCGCTGGGCGTAGTACTCGCTTCTCACGGGTATCCCGAAACGCCCCGCAAGGGCGACGCGATCCGCGGTCTACCGGCTTCCCAGGGCGATTATCATGTGTTCCACGCGGGGACGGCGCAGAACGGCACGGACATCGTAACCAGCGGCGGGCGCGTCCTGTGCGTGACGGCGCTGGGTTCGAACGTGCGCGCGGCGCAGCGCCGTGCCTACGAGATTGCAGAGCAGGTGCGCTTTGAAGGAATGCAGTACCGCCGCGACATCGGTCACCGGGCCGTGTCGGGAGGACCCAGGTAAACCAACGCACAGGACGACACGAGCCATGGCAACGCAGTTTGACCGAACCAAGGACGACGTGGGCAATATCGTTGCTCTCGAGCATGTAAACGTGACGGTGCCCGACCAGCGTCTGGCGACGATTTTCTACATCATGGGCATGGGATTCACACGGGATCCCTATATGCAGGTCGGCGACGAGAACATGTGGGCCAATGTCGGCCGCCAGCAGTTTCATCTTCCGACCCGCGCGCCCCAGGTGCTGCGTGGCCACGTCGGTGTGGTGGTTCCCGACCTCGGCGCGCTGCAGAAACGGCTCGCGAGCGTGAGAGAAAAGCTCGCCGAGACGCGCTTCGCATTCGAGGACCACGGTGATCACGTGGCAGCGACTTCGCCCTGGGGCAACCGCCTGCAATGCTACGCACCGGGACCGCGTTTCGGCGATATGGTGCTCGGCGTGCCTTACGTCGAGTTCACGGTCCGGCGCGGTGCCGCCGAGGGCATCGTGCGCTTCTACCGTGAGGTGTTCGCCGCTCCGGCAGAGCTGATCAATGGCGGGGCAGTGGCGCGTGTCGTGGTAGGGCCTTCCCAGGCGCTCCTCTTCCGCGAGTCCTCCGAGGCGCTGCCCGCGTACGACGGGCATCACGTGGCGGTCTACGTCGCGGATTTCTCATCGCCGCACCGCAAACTGGTGGAACGCGGCCTCGTCTCCGAGGAGAGCGATGCCTATCAATACCGGTTTCAGAAAATCGTGGATCCCGCCTCGGGAGCCGCGCTCTTCGAGATCGAGCATGAAGTGCGCAGCCTCGGGCATCCGATGTGGGGGCGCGCCTTCGTCAACCGCAATCCCGCGCAGACGCAGCGGGGCTACATCCGCGACCGCGACGCGTTTGCGGGCTAGGCGCCGGACGGCCCGCTTGGATTCGGCAGCGGTCAGGCAATTCTTCACGGGTCTGCAGGAAGCGATCATCGCCGGCCTCGGCGCGCTGGAGGGCGAGCCTTTCCGGCGCGATGAGTGGAGCCGGCCGGAGGGCGGCGGCGGGGTTACGCGCCTCCTGGAAGGAGGGCGCGTCTTCGAGCGCGGCGGCGTCAACTACTCGCATGTTCACGGAAGCGGCTTGCCGCCGTCGGCGACGGTTTCGCGCCCGGAGCTTGCCGGGCGCTCGTTCGAGGCGACGGGCGTCTCGCTCGTTCTGCACCCGCACAATCCGTACGTGCCGACGGTGCACATGAACGTACGGTTCTTCCTTGCCACGAAGCCGGGCGAGTCGCCCGTGTGGTGGTTCGGCGGAGGGATGGATCTCACGCCGTATTACGGGTTCGAAGAGGATGCGCGACACTTTCATGCGTGCTGCCGCGATGCGCTCGCGCCGTTCGGGGCCGACTACCATCCGCGTTTCAAGCGCTGGTGCGACGAGTATTTCTTCATCAGGCACCGCGGCGAGCCCCGGGGCATCGGCGGCATCTTCTTCGACGATTTGAACGAGCCGGACTTTGACACGTGCTTTGCCCTGGCGAGGAGCGTCGGCGAGCGCTTTCTCCCTGCGTACGTCCCCATTGCGTCGCGCCGCAAAGACCTTCCGTACGGGGAGCGCGAGCGCGAGTTCCAGCTTCTCCGCAGAGGCCGCTACGTCGAATTCAATCTGGTCTACGACCGCGGCACGCTTTTCGGGCTGCAATCGGGCGGGCGGGCGGAGTCGATCCTGATGTCGATGCCGCCGCGTGTCGCCTGGCGCTACGACTGGCGGCCGCAGCCCGGCAGTCCCGAGGAGGCGCTTTTTCGCGAATACCTGGTGGCGCGCGACTGGCTCTAGCGCACCGTTCGCGGCCTCCTAGCTTTCCCCCGGGCCAAGCCAGTTCTTGAGCGAACGCATGCGCTCGAGCATGCGGCGCGTCGTCGTGTCTTCGCCGCGGCGCACTGGCGCCACCCGATGCTGGTTGAGCAGCTGTGGGGACTGCTTGTAGGCCTGGTAGCGCGTGAGCGCCGCCTGGGCGTGCTGCTTGAGCAGCGCCCGGTCGAGCGGCTGGTTGAGCAGGCGAAAGACCTGCGCTTCGTTGATGAGCTCGATCACCAGCTCGGAGTCGGAAGCCCTGACGAGAGCGATCGCCAGGATCTCCGGGTGAACCTGCTTCAGGAGCTTCAGCGCGGTCGCGATCTGGTCGTCGCCTTTCTCGATCGCGGCTAGGATGAGCGCGATTTCCTGCCGCTGCAGGACGTCGAAGGCTTCATCGATATTGCGCGCGCGGACAACGGGGCAGAAAGTGCCGAACAACTCCTGCGTTGCCTGGTGCGTCTCGCGTCCGTCGTCGATCACCAGTATTCCCGCGGTCATCGGGTCCGGGACGATGCCCGGGGCGGCGCGCGTGTCGCCGAGCTCGAGTGCAACCGCCACCGCCTCGGCCACGGTTTTCTGTATGTCGTCGTTGTCCCACGGCTTGCTGATGTAGCGAAAGACCTCCCCGTCGTTGATCGAGCCCACGATCGCGGCGAGGTCCGAATAGCCGGTGAGCAGCATGCGGACCGTATTCGGGGACACCTCCCGCACCTGCCGCAGGAGTTCTATGCCCGTCATCTCGCGCATGCGCTGGTCGCTTACCACGACCTGCGGCTTGAACTTGGTGACGAACTCCAACGCCTCCGCGCCGTTGGCAGCCGTGAAAACGTGGTAATCGCGCCGGAAGATCGAACGCAGGGCGTTGAGAATGCGCTCCTCATCGTCGACGAAAAGGATGCGCGCCTTCCTGGGTGCCGCCGCCGGCGATGCCGCCGCCGCTGCGGGGGCCGCGCGCGCGGTCGCAGCTGGCGGCTTGCCGGCCAGCGCGCGGGCCGCCTGGACCAGGGCCTGGTCCATCTTCTGGGTGGTTGCCTCCGGGATGGTTGCCGAGGATCCTTTCGGCGCGCTGTGCCGGATGCTGGCTTCAATGCCCTTTATGAAGGCCTCGATGAATTCCTTGGCGCTCTGGAAACGATCGTCGCGCTTCTTCGCGAGCGCCTTCTGCAGCGCCTGATCGAGCTGCGCCGAGATTTTCGGGTTGATCAGGGAAGGATTCGCAGGCTGCTCGTTCAGCACCTGCCGCATCACCTCGGCATCACTCCCCGTGAAGGGGCGCTGTCCACTGAGAAGCTCGTAGGCGATGATACCGACCGAGTAGAGGTCACTGCGCGCGTCGACTTCGGTGCCGAGAAACTGCTCGGGGGACATGTACCCGGGCGAGCCCATCACCTCGCCCACGTGCGTCAACTTGGAGGTATCGAGCCGCGCGATGCCGAAATCGGTGAGCTTGATTCGCCCCTCCTCGGTCACGAGGACGTTGGAGGGCTTGATGTCGCGATGGATCACGCCCTGCGCGTGCGCATAGCCCAGACCGTCGAGAAGCTGCCGGATGATCTCTCCGATTTCCCGCAGATCGAAGCGCACGCTGCTCTGCATGTGCTGGAAGAGGGATTTCCCGGTCACGATCTCCATCACGATGAAGGCGAGGTCGACCTCCTCGCCGTAATCGTAGATGGCGGCAATCCGGGAGTGGTTGAGTCGGCCGACAGCCTGAGCCTCGTGACGGAAACGGCTCAGCGCGTACTGCAGGTCGGCCGGATCGAGGGCCGACTTCACGACAGTCTTGATGGCGACGCTGCGCTGAATCGCGGGGTCGAATGCCCGGTAGACCGTGCCCATTCCGCCCTGGCCGAGCACACCCTGAACCTGGTATTTGCCGATCGTGGTCGGTACGTCCATTCTTCTTTTTTCCCGGGGCGGCTGTCGTTCTCTTTACGCCGCAAGCTCGGCGGGCTCGGGCGGCGTCAACGGTAACACCACCGTGAACTTGGTGCCAATACCCACGGCCGAATCCACCCTTATCGTGCCGCCGTGCTGCTCGACAATCTTGTAGGCGATCGAGAGTCCGAGCCCCGTGCCCTTGCCGACGCCTTTCGTCGTGAAGAAGGGGTCGAAAATCCTGGGCAGCACATCGGACGCGATCCCCTTGCCGTTGTCCTGGATCTCCACCGCCACGTGGTCCGGCCCTTCGCACCGGGTGGTGAGCGTGATGACCCCGGGCCCCGACTCGATCGACTGGGCTGCGTTGTTGATGAGGTTGAGAAACACCTGGTTGATCTGCGAGGGCGAGCAGGTCACGGCGGGAATGTCGTTCAGTTTCTTGGTGATGGTATGGCCTTTCAGCTCGTGCTTCGCGAGGAGCAGCGTGTTGTTGATGCCCTCGTTCAGATTGACGGTCGCAATCCGGCTGCGGTCGAGCCGGGCGAAGTTCCTGAGACTCGTCACGATCTCCGAGATCTGCTCGATACCGTGCAGGCCGTCCTTCGAGAGCTCGCGCAGCTCTTCCAGAACCCGCTGATCGCGGAACCTGGCGATCAGCTTCTGGGTGAGCCCAAACTGGCGGGAGAGCTCGTCGGCGTCTTTGCCGCCGGCCTTGAGCATCGCGATCAGCTTTGACATCTCGTAGAGCGTCTGCACCAGCTCGGGGAGCTTGCTCCTTACCGCGCCGACGCTGTTCTTGACGTATGCAAGCGGCGTGTTGATCTCGTGGGCGACGCCCGCCACCATCTGACCGAGCGAGGACATCTTCTCGGTCTGGATCAATTGCATTTCCGATTCCTTGAGCTGGTGCAGGGCATCGGAGAGCTCCTGCGTGCGCTCGGTGACGCGGCGCTCCAGGCCCTCGTTGGCGTCCTGCAATGCCTTGTTCGCGGCGTTCACGAGCCGGTAGCTTCTCGCCAGGCGCGCGGCGAGGTACGCGATGAGTATCAGCAATGCCCCCGCGAACGCGACAAGGTACACGCGGTAGAGCTCGCGCGTATCGAGGAGCGCCGTCAGCTCGCGCGAAAATGCCTCGGTGAGGGAGTCGATGCGCGGACCCGCGGGCAGGAAGGAGAGCCTCGCGATAAGCTCGTGCTCGACCGGCTTGGCGCCGAGCAGTTGCTGCACATGGTCGTCGAGCCGCGCGAGCCCCTCGCGCAGCGCGGCCGGAAGCCGCGATGCGGAGGCCTGGAGATCGGCGACCAGCGCTTCGAGATTTCCGCGCTGTTCCGCGGCAGGGGACAGGTAGTAGCGCTGCGCCTCCGCCAGCACCTGCACCACCGCGCTCTCCGCCGCCACCAGTCGCTCGCGATCGCGGAAGTCCTGCCATGCGCCGCGCACCAGTCCCGGAAACTCCATTTCGGCCTCGAGCACGCGGTTCAACGCCTGCTTGGTCGCCGCATTGGCCTTCTTGAACTTCTCGATGAGCTCGGCCTTCTCCATGAGCGCTTGCGTGAGGCGCGGAAGTCCGTCCTTCAGCACCGGGCTCCCGATCTCGCGCTGCGCCTCCACAAGCCCCTGCTGGATGCGGGCGACGGCAGTGCGGTAGTCGGCGCTCGGGACCGTCATCGCACGCAGCTCGCCGCGCGCGCGGTACATCTCGACGTCCCAGCGCGCGTCGATCGCCTTCAACTCCCGCAGCATGACGAGCGCGTCGTTGTAGCGCTTCACCGCGATGCCCTGGGTCTTGAAGTAAAGAAAGCCGAGCGTCGCTGCAAGCAACACGGCGATCGCCGCGACGATCGAGGCCCGCGCGGGCTTCGCGGCGGAAAAGCGCCTCAGCACGGCGGAAATCCGGGTGAGGATCGGCGTGCTCATTCCCCCAGATACGCCTGCCGCACCGCGGGATCGGTGCGCAGGCGCTCTGTCGTATCAGCGAGGGATATCATGCCGCTCTCGATCACGTAGCCCCGATCACACACCTCGAGGGCAAGCTTGGCGTTCTGCTCGACGAGCAGGAGCGTCACGCCTTCAGCCGCAACTTGCCGTATGGTCTCGAAGATGCGCTGGACCATGAGCGGCGCAAGGCCCATGCTGGGCTCGTCGAGCAGGAGGAGCTTCGGGCGGCTCATGAGGGCACGCCCGATCGCGAGCATCTGCTGCTCGCCCCCCGACAGGGTCCCCGCGGCCTGGCGGCGGCGCTCCGCGAGCCGCGGAAAAAGTGCGAAAACGCGTTCGCGATCCGATTTCACTTCCACCCGGTCGCGCCGGGTGTACGCGCCCATCGCCAGATTTTCCTCCACAGTGAGCCGGCCGAACACGCCGCGCCCCTCCGGCACGAGCGCAAGGCCGCGACGCACGAGCTCGAACGCCGGCAGCGCCGTAACGTCCTCGCCATTATAGTGGATGCGCCCCGCGGCCGGCCGGTGCAGGCCCGAGAGCGCCTTGAGTGTCGAGGTCTTGCCCGCGCCGTTGGCGCCGATCAAGGTGACGAGTTCGCCCGCGCCGACCGCGAGGTCGATGCCCTTGACGGCGTTGATGCCGCCGTACGAAACGTGGAGCCCCTTCACGTCAAGCAAGCGCGCCTCCCAGGTAGGCCTCGATGACGAGCGGATCGCGCTGGACTTCGGACGGCGCGCCCTCGGCGATCTTTCTGCCGTAGTCGAGCACCGCGACCCGGTCGCACAGATCCATCACGAGCTTGACATCGTGCTCGATGATGAGAATGGTGATCCCGTCGTCGCGCACGCGCTCGAGCAGCCGCTTGAGATCGGAGGTCTCGGCGCGGTTCATCCCCGCGGCAGGCTCGTCAAGCGCGAGGAGCCTGGGCTCAGTCGCCAGGGCGCGCGCAATCTCGAGGCGTCGCTGAACGCCGTAGGGCAGCCCGCGGGCGAGATCGCCCGCGCGGGAAGCGATCCCGACGTAGTCGAGCAGGGCATAGGCGCGCTGGACGATCGCGGCTTCCTCGGCCCGCGTTGCACGTCCGCGCATCACCGCGCCGGCTACACCCGCGCGGGTGCGCACGTGGCGTCCCACCATCACGTTCTCGAGGGCGGTCATGTTCGCGAACAGCCTGATGTTCTGGAACGTGCGCGCAATGCCGCGTTCGGCCACGACGTGCGGTTTGGCGGCCGTCAACTCCGCTCCCTCGAAGAGGATCCGCCCCCGGTCGGGCCGGTAGAGGCCGGTCAATAGGTTGAAGAAGGTCGTTTTGCCCGCGCCGTTCGGGCCGATCAACCCGAAGATCTCGCCGCGATTCACTGTAAGCGAGACGCCCCCCAGCGCATCGAGACCGCCGAAGCGCTTCGTGATCGCGAGTGCGTCCAGCAACGGGACGCGTTCAGCGCGCGGTTCCAAGCGTCGTCTCCTGGCCGTTGCGCTCATCATCCAGCGGCTCGGCAAGCTCGCGCCGGCGCGTGCGCGACGGCCACAGTCCGGCCGGGCGCAGCAGCATCATCAGCACGAGCGCAAGACCGAAGAGGAGCATGCGCAGATCGGCGGGCTCCACGTAGACGGCGTTGAGCCACCGTTCCTGCAGAGGCGCGGCGTAGCGCAGCGCCTCGGGCAGCGCCGTGAGGAGCACGGCGCCCAGCACGACACCGCCAACGTTGCCCATCCCGCCCAGAACCACCATGCACAGAACCATGATCGAGTCGAGGAGCGTAAAGCTCTCCGGGCTGATGAATCCCTGGAACGCGGCAAAGAGCCCGCCTGAAACGCCGCCAAAGGTAGCCCCCATTGCGAACGCGAGCAGCTTCACGTTGCGGGTGTTGATGCCCATCGCGCCAGCGGCGAGCTCGTCCTCGCGGATCGCGATCCAGGCCCGCCCGATTCGCGAGTCCTCGAGGCGCAGGGAAATGAGAATTGAGACGAGCGCGCAGGCGAGGAACACGAAGTAATAGTTGTGCACTGCGGAGAAAGTGAGGCCGCCGATGGAGAACGTCTTGTTGAGCGCAAACCCGCCGATCTGGATCGGGTCGATCAGGGTGATGCCGAGCGGCCCGTTGGTGATGTTGACCGGCCGATTGAGGTTGTTGAGCAGGATGCGGATGATCTCCCCGAATCCCAGGGTGACGATCGCGAGATAGTCGCCGCGCAGTCTCAGCGTCGGCGCGCCGAGCAGGATCCCGAACACCGCGGCAATCAGCGCGCCGACCGGCAGCAGCAGGATAAACGGCCAGTGAATCGCGAACTGGGGCGAGGCGAGCAGCGCGTAGGCATACGCGCCTACCGCGAAGAAGGCGATGTAGCCGAGATCAAGCAGCCCGGCGAATCCGACGACGATATTAAGACCGAGCGCGAGCAGGATGAAGAGCAGCGCGACATCGATGATGCGCACCCAGGCCCGGCCGAAAGCCGCATCGACGACAAAGGGAAGCACGAGCAGGGCGGCGCCGATCGCGAGATAAAGCAGCCAACGCTCGCCCGCCAGCTTCGTGAGACGCTCGCGTAGCAGCCCGGGGCTCACGCGCGATCCCCGCCCCGGTAGCCAAGCAGCCCCGAAGGCCGCAGCACAAGCACCAGCACCAGTACCAGGAAGGCGAAGATGTCGCGGTAGTTGCTGCCGATCACGCCGCCGGTGAGATCACCGATGTAGCCCGAGGCGAGGCTTTCCACGATGCCAAGCAGGAGGCCGCCGAGCATCGCGCCGGCAACGTTGCCGATGCCCCCGAGGACCGCTGCCGTGAAGGCCTTGATGCCGAGCATGAAACCCATGAAATAGTGGCCGAGCCCGTAGTAGATGACGACCATCACGCCTGCCACCGCGCCAATTGCCGACCCGAGAAGAAACGTGAAGGAAATGATGCGATTGGTATCGACGCCCATGAGCCCGGCAACATCGGCATGCTGCTCGGTCGCGCGCATGGCCCGGCCGATGCGGCTGCTGCGGATGAACCAGAGCAGCCCCAACATGAGCGCGCAGGCGAGGGCGAGGATGAAAAGCTGCAGGTCGCTCACCCGGGCGCCTCCGACCGTGAACGCGGATTGCTGGAAGAGCTCGGGCATCGAAATGTACTGCTTGCCCCAGATCAGCGCGGCCGAGTACTGCAGCAGGACGGAGACGCCGATTGCCGTGATGAGGGGTGCCAGGCGCGGCGCGCGGCGGAGGGGACGGTACGCGACGCGCTCGATGGTGACACCGAGCACCGTGCATACGGCAATCGCCACGAGGGCGGCGATGGCGAGCGCGAGAGGCGGCGGCACGCCCGCCGCCACCAACGCCTGCGCTGTCGCGATCGAGGTCAGAGCGCCGATCATGACGATGTCGCCGTGGGCGAAGTTGATGAGGCCGAGGATCCCGTAGACCATCGTGTAGCCGAGAGCCACCAGGGCGTAGATGCTTCCCAGCACCAGGCCGTTGATCAGCTGCTGCAGGAATATGTCCATCGCGCCGGGGCAGAATGTGAAAACGGCACCGTGAAGGTGCCGTTTCGGTTATGCAGTGCGGCTGAGGCGTCAGAGAAGATGCTGGTGCTCCTGCCCGGTGCGGGGCTCGGCTGGCGTTATTTGGACTGACCCGCCGCGGCTGACGGCACAACGGTCTCGAGCGGTTCCCAACGCCCGTCCTTCACCACGTAGACGGTGATCGGGCCGTTCTTCAAGTCGCCTTTGCTGTCGAACGCGATCGGACCGATCACGCCTTTGTACTCGGTCGCGCCGATGGCCGGCAGGAACTTCACAGGATCCGTTGAGCCCGAGCGCTTCATCGCGTCGGCGAACACCATCACGGCGTCATAGGCCATCGGCGCGAAGAGCTCGACCTCGGCGTTGTATTTCTCCTTGAACCTGCGCATGAACTCCTTGCCGCCCGGCATCTGCTCCTTCGGCAGCCCCGGGATCGAGGCCATGGCTCCCTCGGAAGCGGCGCCCGCGAGCTTGATGAAATTGGGCGTCTGCATGCCGTCGCCGCCGATGAACTTTGCCTTGATCCCCAACTCGGCGATCTGCCGTACCATGGGCCCGGCCTGCGGGTCGATGCCGCCAAACATGATGAGATCGGGCTGGCGTCCCTTGATCCTCGTCAGGATCGCCTTGAAGTCGGTGTCCTTGTCCGTGGTGTGCTCGCGCGCGACCACCTCCGCGCCGAGCGCTTTCACGGTGTCCTCGAAATTCTGGGCAAGGCCCTGCCCGTATGCGGTCGAGTCATCGATGACCGCGATGCGCTTGGCGCCGATCTTCTCGACGGCGAAGCGCCCGAGCGTGGGCCCCTGCTGACCATCGTGCGCGACCACGCGGAATGTCGTCTTGAAGCCTTTGAGCGTGTAGTCGGGATTGGTGGAGGAGGGCGAGATCTGCGGGATGCCGGCGTCGGCGTACACCTTGGAGGCCGGGATCGACGCGCCCGAGTTGAAGTGGCCCACCACCCCCGCGACCTTGGCGTCGGCAAGCTTCTGCGCAACCGTGGTCGCCTTGGTCGGGTTCGCCTCATCGTCCTCGGGGAGGAGCTCGAACTTCACTTTCCGGCCGCCAATCTCGACGCCGGCGGCATTGAGATCGTCGATCGCCAGCTGCGCGCCGTTGCGGATATCGACGCCGATATGCGCCTGCGCGCCGGTGAGCGGCGACGCCGATCCGATCTTGACGGTGACAGTCGAGGCGGCCGGTGCAGCGGACTTGTCCGTCTTCGGCTGCGGACTCTCGCGCCCACAGCCAGCCGACAAAATAGCAATGCCGAGGGTGCAGACGAGAACGGGAGCAAGTCGGAACATGACGGGAGCCTCCATGAGATAAGCTATTGTTGCTGCGACGAAAATCATTATCCTTCGGCGCGCGCCGCGTTGTCAATTTGCAAACCACGTCGCCGCCCCGGTCCCGGCGCGCCACACGTTCGGAACGCGGTGCGATTCGCGTGTGGGATCAGGGGTTGCCGAGGCTGCTCTCGAGTTCGGCAAACTCGCTCACCGGCGGCAGGCAACTCACGCCGCGGCACACCCACGCCTGCACGCCCGTTGCAGGGAGAGGCTTGTCGAGCGTGGCCGGAAGCGGGTTCGTGCCGGAATGAATGCCGATCGTCAGCGTCGCCGGACGGTATACGCGGTCGAGCCTGTGCTGCCAGCCTTCGACCTCCTTCGGCGCGCCGCGCAGTATCACCACCTGCGGCGGGACGAGATGCTCCTCGAGCGCCGTCGCAAGGCTCACGCAGGCACCTGGCTGCCGCTCGAGCACCCGGTAGAAGAGCTCCAGGGTGCGGCGCGCGGCGTCGAGATGGCGCGTGTCGCCGGTGAGGTGGCCGAGACGCTGCAGTGCTTGCGCCGCAATTCCGTTTCCCGACGGTGTCGCGCCGTCGTGTCCCTGCTTGGGACGGTGGATCAGCGTCTCGTGGTCATTGGATACGAAATAGAAGCCTCCCGCCTGCGGGTCCTCGAAGCGCGTGAGGAGGACATCCGCCAGCTCGCGCGCAAGCGCGAGCTCGTCCCCACGGAATTCGCCCTGCATCATCTCGAGCAGGGCGTCGAGCAGAAACGCATAGTCGTCGAGATAGGCGTTGAGATGCGCGCGCCCGTCCTTGTAGGTGGCCATGAGCCTGCCATCGCGCCATGACGTGCGACGGATGAAATCGAGCGCGCGCCGCGCCGAAGCAAGCCACTCGGGCCTGCCGAAAACGCGCGCTGCGCGCGCCATGCCACGGATCATGAGCGCGTTCCAGCTGGTCAGCACCTTCTCGTCGCGCCCCGGGCGGACGCGCTCGCCGCGCGCCGCCAGCAGCTTCGCCCGCCCGCTCGCCAGGCGCGCCTCGCACTCTGCACGCGGCACGCCGAGCTCACGCGCCACGGCGTCCAGGGGCTTCGCGACTCGCAGATGCCAGAAATGGCCCTCGAAGTTGGGCGGCCCATCGAGCCCGTAGTGTGGCGCGGTCACGGTCCACTCTTCGGGCGCGAGCCGCGCGCGCACCTCGTCCGGTGTCCAGACGTAGAACTTGCCCTCCTCGTGCTCGGAGTCGGCATCGAGCGAGGAGTAGTAGCCGCCCTCGGACGACTGCATCTCGCGCATGACCCACTGCGCCGTTCCGGCGACGACCTGCTGATAGAGCGGGTCTCCGGTGACGAGCCATGCGTCGCTGTAGAGCACGAGGAGCGCGGCGTTGTCGTAGAGCATCTTCTCGAAGTGCGGGATGCTCCAGTACTGGTCCACGCTGTAGCGGCAGAAACCGCCGCCCAGCTGGTCGTAGATCCCGCCCTCGGCCATCTTGGTGAGCGTCAGCCGCGCCACCGCCAACGCCGCCTCGTCGCCGTCCATCGCATGGCGCCGCAGGCAGAATGCAAGCTCGAAGGGATGGGGAAACTTGGGTGCCTGGCCGATCCCGCCGTGCACTTCGTCGAAGAGCTGCGTCAGTTCACGCGCCGCCGCGTCGATTGGACCGCGCTTGAGCGCGCTGCCCGGCGCCGCGGCGGGCACCGTCCGGGCGAGAGCGTCGAGGAGTGCGGCGTTCTGGCGGCCAATCTCGTCGCGTTTCTCGCGGTAGGCTTCGGCGACCTTGGGCAGCAGGTCGAGGAAGCCCGGCATTCCGTAGCGCGCCTGCTTCGGGAAATAAGTGCCGCCAAAGAATGGCGTGCCGTCCGGCATGAGGAACATCGTGAGCGGCCAGCCGCCGCTCCTCTGCGTGAGCATCGCGTGCGCCGTCTGGTAGATCTGGTCGAGATCCGGGCGCTCTTCGCGGTCCACCTTGATGTTGACGAAGTGGCGGTTCATTTGCGCGGCCACCTCGGGATCCTCGAATGACTCGTGCGCCATCACATGGCACCAGTGGCACGCCGAGTATCCGACCGAAAGAAGGATCGGCTTGTCCTCGCGGCGCGCCCGCGCGAGCGCCTCCCCGTCCCAGGGATGCCAATCGACGGGATTGTCGGCGTGCTGCTGCAGGTACGGCGAAGTCTGGCTGGATAGACGGTTGGGCATGACTGCAACGCCCCCTTCGATCTAAATTTGGACCCGCACTGAGCGGGCGCGTTCCGCCGGTCGCCGCCGGTCAGTCCGTGACGGCGCCCTGGCTCGCTGTCGAGACGACGCGGATGTACTTGGCGAGCGCGCCGTGCTTATAGCGCGGCGCAGGCTGCTTCCAGCGCTTTCTCCGCGCCGCGAGCTCCTTGGCGGGCACCTCGAGCTGGACGAGGCGCCGGTCGGCATCGATGGTGATCGAGTCCCCGCTTTTCACCAGCGCGATCGGGCCCCCGACGAAGGCTTCGGGTGCGACATGCCCGACCACCATGCCCCAGGTTCCGCCGGAGAAGCGCCCGTCGGTGATCAGTCCCACGGATTCGCCCAAACCCTGTCCGATCAGCGCCGCGGTGGGTGCAAGCATCTCCTGCATGCCCGGGCCGCCCTTGGGGCCCTCATAGCGGATCACGATCACGTCGCCTGCCTTGATTTTCTTCGCCATGATCGCCTTCATGCAGGCGGGCTCGGAGTTGAAAACACGCGCGCGGCCCGTGATCCTGCGTGACTTCAGTCCCGTCACCTTGGCAACGCAGCCCTCCGGCGCGAGATTGCCCTTGAGGATCGCGAGATGGCCTTGCGAATAGAGGGGGTTGCGCCATGGCCGGATCACGTCCTGATCGGCGCGAGGCTCATCCGGCACATCGCGCAGCTCCCCGGCGAGCGTGCGCCCGGAGATGGTCATGCAGTCGCCATGCACGAGGCCGTGCGCGAGGAGCATCTTCAACACCTGCGGCACGCCGCCCGCGCGATGGAAGTCCACCGCCACGTAGCGGCCCGAGGGCTTGAGATCGCACAGCACGGGCACCTTGCGGCGCACGCGCTCGAAGTCATCGATCGTCCACTTGACGCCCGCGGCATGCGCGATCGCGAGATAGTGCAGCACTGCGTTGGTGGAACCGCCGGTCGCCATCACAAGCGCAACGGCATTCTCGATCGACTTGCGCGTCACGATGTCGCGCGGCTTGAGGTTGTTGCGGACTGCCGCGACCAGCGCGCGAGCGGAGGCAGCCGCGGAATCGGCCTTCTCGGGATCGGGCGAAGCAAGTTGCGACGAGCCGAGAAGACTCATGCCGAGCGCCTCGAAGGAGGAGGACATGGTATTGGCGGTGAACATCCCGCCGCACGCGCCGACGGTCGGGCAGGCGTTCTTCTCGATCCCGATGAAGTCCTCCTCGCTCATCTTTCCGGCGGCGTAGGCGCCGACCGCCTCGAAGGCGCTGACGACGGTGAGATCGCGTCCCTTCCACTTGCCCGGCTTGATGGTGCCGGCATAAACGTAAATTCCGGGAACGTTCATGCGCAGGAGCGCGATCATGCCGCCCGGCATGTTCTTGTCGCAGCCCCCGCACACCAGCGCGCCGTCCATGGCCTGCCCGTTGACCGCCGTCTCGATGCAGTCGGCGATGACCTCGCGCGAGACGAGCGAGTATTTCATCGCCTCGGTGCCCATGCCGATGCCGTCGGTCACGGTCGGCACGCCGAAGACCTGCGGCATCGCCCCGGCTTCACGCAGCGCCGCCATGGCGCGGTCGACCAATGGCTGAATTCCCGCGTTGCACGGGTTCATGTTCGAGTGCCCGTTCGCGACCCCGACGATGGGCTTCTGGAAATCTGCGTCTCCGAACCCCACGGCGCGCAGCATCGCCCGGTTCGGCGAACGCGCGACACCCTGCGTGATGAGGGAACTGCGTCGATTGGCTGGCATGGAACGACCCCCGTTGCACGGGCACGTATAATGGGAGCGCCTATTCTAGCGCAGCCGTTACTGTCCCCTGCATGCTGGTCCACCCGCAGTTCGATCCCATTGCGCTACAGCTCGGCCCGCTTGCGGTGCGCTGGTACGGGCTCATGTATCTCGTCGGGTTCGGGCTCGTCTGGCTCGCCGGGCGCTACCGCATCCGCACGCAACCGGGAAGCGTGTGGAGCGCGAAAGACCTGGACGACGCGATGTTCTACGGCATTCTCGGCACCCTCATCGGCGGCCGTCTTGGCTACGTGCTCTTCTACAAGGCTTCCGACTACCTCGCCGAGCCGTGGCGCATCCTCTACCTCTGGGAAGGGGGAATGTCGTTCCACGGCGGATTTCTCGGCGTGGTGATTGCGATGGCGTGGTTTGCCGCAAGCCGCCGGCAGGACTGGCTGCGCGTCACCGATTTCATTGCACCCCTCGCGCCGCTTGCGCTCGCGACCGGGCGGCTCGGCAACTTCATCAACGCGGAGCTTTGGGGCCGCCCGGCGACCGTGCCCTGGGCCATGGTGTTTCCGAACGTCGACCGTGTTCCGCGGCATCCCTCGCAGCTCTACGAGTTTTTGCTCGAGGGCGCGCTGCTCTTTGTGCTGCTCTGGTGGTACTCCGCCAGGCCCCGTGCCCGCGGCGCAGTCTCAGGATGGTTCCTCGTGGGCTACGGTTCGCTGCGGTTCCTCGTGGAATTCACGCGCGAGCCCGACGCCTTCCTCGGGCTGCTCGCGCTCGGCTGGTCGATGGGTCAGTGGCTGTCGCTGCCCATGATCGTCGCGGGCGCCGCGCTCATCGCCTGGGCGCACCGGGCGCGCCCGACAGGGCGCACCCGCTAAGGAAGCTGCGCCACTCAGTTCGCCCGGCCCTTTGCCTTCGCACCCGGCGGTTGCGTGGTGCTGCGGCGATCGAGCAGCCGGCCGAAGTTATTGAGCGAGATCAAGTGCGCATAAACGCGCGCGAGGAT
>DASPGR010000052.1:0-4187 GCA_035620515.1 Burkholderiales bacterium
AAGCCGGCTTCTTCTTGAGCGACTTTGCGCGCGCGGCCGACGTGAGAATCACCGCGCCGCCGCCATCCACCACGAGGCAGCAGTCGCGCACCGTGAAGGGGTAGCTCACCATGCGTGCGTTGAGCACCTGCTCGATGGTGAGCGGCTCCTTCTCCCACGCCTTCGGATTGAGCAGCGCCCACTGGCGCGCTGCTACCGCCACTTCGGCAAGCTGCTCGCGCGTTGTGCCGTACTGGTGCATGTGGCGGGACGCCGCCAGGGCATAGGCCGATGTCGGCATGAACGGCCGGTAGGGGTCCTCGTACGGATTGCGCTCGCGCGGGGACGCTGCAGCGCGTGACACGGAACGTTGAGTGCTCCCGTATGCGATCAGCGCGACTTCGCACAGCCCATGCTCGATCGCGGCCTGGGCGTGGGCAACGTGAGCCATGAAAGAGGAGCCGCCGATCGCCGTGCCGTCGAAGAACCGCGGCTTGAGTCCCAAGTACTCCGCGAGGGTCATGGGCGCCGTGCGAACCTGGGTTGCCGCCGAGAATACGCCGTCGATGTCGGAGAGCCTCAGGCCGCAGTCGTCCAGGGCGCGCATGGTCGCCTGCGCCATGAGATCGACCGGGCTGGTGTTCGGGGCGACTTGCCCCAGGTCGGATTCCGCGGCGCCGACAACGGCGACGCTGCCGCGCTTCAAGCCGCTCATCTCCCACCACCCCCGCCGCTGCGCGGCGTCCCCTCCTCGGGCAGGAGGGGAGAGAAAATGGGGTAGGGCGGCTGCTTCTCGTCGCCCGGATGCACGCGGAACTTGACGCGCATGCCGATTTTCACCTGCATCGGGTCGATGTCCTCGACGCGGCCCATCATGCGGAAGCCCTCATCGACGTCGATGAGCGCCACATTGAGCGGCGCCTCGTTGCGGTAATGCACGACGGTTGTCGCGTAGACGCTCCCGAGGCCCTTCGACACCCGCCACTGCAAATTGCTGCTCCCGGTGCCGGGCGCCACGGCGCGCGGATAAAACACGGCCTTGCCATCATCGGCGACCTGGTAGGCAAGCTCCCCCTTGTTCAAATGCTCCAGATAGACGCCGAAAGGCGACTGGTTCATCAGATCCTGCATTTTGGTCATCCCGCTGTTTGTTGATCAAATCCTGTTCAAGCGCCTGCTGCTTGTTTCTCCTTACCCATCACCCATCACCCATCACCGATCACGCTTCATCAGAATCAGCGTCCAGTAAAGCGCGGCTTCCTCTTTTCCTTGAACGCGGCGATGCCCTCGGCGTGATCCTGCGTGAGGCGCGCGCCGCCTGTGGCGAGGGTCTCCAGCTCGAGCAGCATCTCGAGCGTCGGGACGTACATCGAGTGAAACATCTTCTTCGCGACCCGCAGCGCGTAGGTCGCCGAGGCGGCAAGGTCCGAGGCGAGGGCCTTCGCCTCGGCATCGAGACGCTCGTCCGGCACCACCTTCGTCACGAATCCCAGTTCACGCGCTTCCTGGGCCGGTACCCGCCTCGCCGTATACGCGATCTCCTTGGCCCGGGCAATCCCGAGGTGCTGCGTGAGAAAGAATACCGCACCGCCGTCCGGCGGTATGCCGACGTTCTTGAACGCCGCGAGGAAATATGCGGTCTCCGAGGCGACGATGAGATCACACGCGAGCGCGAGGCTGAAGCCTATGCCGGCAGCCGGCCCGCGCACCGCCGCGATGACCGGTTTTTCCAGATGATGCAGCCTGACGATCATTCTCTGGTGGCTCTTGGAGCGCTTGCGCCCGGCGACGATGTCGTAGCGGCCCATGGATCCGACATCGCCTCCGGCGCAGAAGGCGCGGCCGGCGCCGGTGAGAATGACAGCCCGCACGTCGTCGTCGCTATCAAGCGCCTCAAACTGGCGGTCGAGCTCGTGATACATCTCTGCCGAGAGCGCGTTCAGCTTGTCCGCCCGATCCAGCAGTACCGTCGCGACGCCATCTTCCTTGGTAACCTTGATAGTCATGTGTTTCCTGTTGTCTCTGCGCTCTCGGCGTCTCGGCGGTTCAAATTTGCTTTAGAACGATCAGCGCATCAGCGGCCGCCACGCCTTTGCCGGCCTCACGCACGAACAACGGATTGATGTCGATCTCCGCAATACGGTCTGCATGGTCCGCGATCAGGAGCGATACTCGTGACAACGTGTCCGCAAGAGCAGCTATGTCCAGAGCGGGCTTGCCGCGATAGCCTGTCAGCAGAGCCGCACCCTTGATCTCCTCGATCATCTCGCGCGCGGTTTCGACGTCGAACGGCGCGAACCGATGCGTGACATCGTGAAGGAGCTCGGTCAGGATTCCGCCCAGCCCGAACGCGACGGTCGGGCCAAAGTAAGGGTCGTTCACGGCGCCCACGATGACTTCCAGGCCCGAGGCCATCTCCTGGATCAGAACGCCCTCGATCTGCGCGCCCGGCTGATGTGTTCTGGCGGACGCAATCATCGTCCGAGCGGCCTCTTTGAGCGCGCGCAGATTCGCAACGTTGAGCCGCACCGCGCCTGTTTCGGTCTTGTGAGGCAGATCGGGCGAGGCGATCTTGACTGCAACCGGGAAGGGAAGTGGCAGGGCCTCGAGCGCGTCGACTTTTGCCGGCGACAAGAGCACCTCGTTGACTGTGGATATCCCATACCGCTTGAGGGCAGCCTTTGCACGATACTCCGAGACGGTGCCAGCTCCAGCCGGCAGGTCGAGCGCCTGGCGCGCGATTACCCGCGACGCGGCGCGCGCGGCGCGGCGCTCGAAATCACGCCGCTTCCGCGCAAACTCGGTCAATGCGGCAAGCGCCCGAACAGAACGGCCCGGCGCCAGGATGCAAGGCACGTTGTTCTCCTCTAGATACTCGCGCACATCGCCGTTGTCGTCGGGCGCCGTCGGCCAGTTGAGGATGAGCGGCTTGCTGGTGCTGCGCAGGAGTTCCACCAGCCCCTCCGACCAGGGGCGCGCCGCGCTTCCTCTTGGCACCCGCGCGACCACCTGATCGATATTGGGATCCGCAAGGACTTCACGGATTGCGCGTGCGTAGGAGGCGAAGTTGTCGTTGTAGCCGTGGGCCGTGGCGTCGATCGGGTTTGCGGCCGATGCGAAGGAGACGAGGATATCGCGAAGCTTCGCCGCGGTCGCCTCCGTGAGCGGAGGCAGCGCGAGGCCGTTCTCGATGCAGCGGTCGGCGAGCAGCACGCCGGCGCCGCCGGAGAGCGTGAGGACGGCAACGCGGTTGCCGGCCGGGAGCTTCCCGATGCGAAATGCCTTCGCGATATCGATGAGATCGTCCACGTCCCGGATCTCGATGAAGCCGCCCCGGCGAAACGCCGCGCGGAAGAGTTCGTATCCTGCGGTCATACGCGCAGTGTGCGAAGTGGCAGCCTGGCGGCCGATGTCGGTGTTGCCGACCTTCCACGCAAGTATGGGTTTGCCGAGCTCGAGGGCACGCTCTCCAATTTGCAGGAGCTGCCGGCCATCCTTGATGCCCTCGATGAAGGCGACCACGATTTCGACGTCCGGGCGCTCGATGAGATCGGCCATCCAGTCGAGCGCCGTGAGATCGGCCTCGTTGCCGGTGCTGACGACGTAGTTGAAGCCCAGCCCGAAATGGCAGGCCATCGCGACGACACCGAAACCGAAGCCCCCGCTTTGCGTCACCATTGCAAGAGGCCCGGGCTTGAGCGTCTTCAATTGCATCGTGCCGCCGAATCCGATGCGCGCGTGATCCTTGAGATTCATGAGTCCCAGGCAATTCGGACCCACCACGCGCACTCCGGCTTCGCGCGCGGCCGATGCGAGTTGCGACTGGAGCGCCGCACCCTTGTCTCCGATTTCGCTGAAGCCGCCGGCAAGCACCAGCGCGTAGGGAATGCCTGCCTTCCCGCATTGCTCGATCTGGGGGATGACGTGCTGCGCCGAAAGCGCAATCAGCGCCACGTCGCACGGTTTCGGCACGGAGGCGAGGTCGGGATAGCAGGTGATGCCCCTGACGTCACTGTACTTGGGATTTACCGGATAGATTTTTCCGGTATAGCCAAAGTCTGTGAGGGGCTTCAGCGCCTGGCCGCCGATGCGGCCTGTTTCCTGCGAGACGCCCACGACCGCGACTCCGCGCGGTGCAAGAAAACGCGTGAGGTCCGACGCGGGATGCGCTACAGGCCGGGGCGCGGGGAGCGAGGACATGCAGGCGG
>DASPGR010000053.1:0-9919 GCA_035620515.1 Burkholderiales bacterium
GGTTCGCATTCCGGTCATTTTCATTCCCGTGCTCTTCGATCAGCTGATCCCGATGTTGCGCGAGGGGCGCGGCGATGTGGCCGCGGGTCTCCTGACCATCACCGATGCGCGCAAGCAGCGCGTGACCTTCACGCTGCCTTATGTGCGCAACGTTGCGGAGGTGGTCGTTGCGCATGCGGATGCCCCGCCGGTGAGCAGTGTCGAGGAGCTGGGGGGACGCAAGGTCCACGTACTGCGGGGCTCGAGCTTCGCCGAGCGGCTGCGCGAACTCAACCGCGGCATGTGGCGCTCTGGCAGGCCGCGGATCCGCATCGTCGAAATGCCCTCCGACACGAGCACCGAAGACCTGCTGGAGATGGTGAACGCCGGTATCGTTCAGTATGCGATGGCGGATGACTACATGGGCCGCCTGTGGGCGAAAGTCCTGCCGAACCTCCGGGTCCTCGACGTCCGGCTCTCGGAAGGCAACGACATCGCGTGGGCAGTGAGGCACAACAATCCGCGCCTGCTGCGCGCGCTGAATGACTTCATCGACCAGGGCAAGGACCGGCTGCCGCGCCACGCCGCCGAGCTTCACTACCGCTACTTCCAGAATGTCGACTTCCTCAGGAACAATCTTTCTCCCGACGTCGTCGGCCGCAAGAAAGACCTCGCCCCGCATTTCCAGGCGGCGAGCAAGGATCAGGGATTCGACTGGTTGTTCCTGATGGCGCAGGGCTTTCAGGAGTCACGTCTGCTTCAGACCGCGCGCAGTGCGTCGGGCGCCGTGGGGGTGATGCAGCTTCTGCCCAGCACAGGCCGGGCGATGGGCTACCACGACATCGTCACCAGCGCGAAGAACAACATTGCCGCCGGCGCCAAATACATGCGGCACATCATCGATCACTACTTCAACGAGCCGGACCTGCCGGCCGCGGTGCGATTCGATTTCGCCCTGGCCGCCTATAACGCAGGACCCACGCGCATCGTCCAGCTGCGCAAGCTCGCCGCGCAGCGCGGGCTCGACCCCAATCTCTGGTTCCACAACGTGGAGCGCGTCGTGCTTGAAAAGGTGGGACGCCAACCGGTGCAATACGTGGCGAACATCCACCGTTACTACACGGCCTACCGCCTGGCTGAGGAGATTCAGGCCGACCCGGGGGCGACGCGGGCGGGCGGATCGCCGGACGGCGCGCTCGCACACGAGGCGGCTTTCGACGCGGTCGCAGCGCAGCGGTAGAATCACGAGCCCGGCCTTCGTTCCGGTTTGCGTGCGCAAAGGGAAGGAGCAGCAGACGATGAGCAGAATCCTGGTTGCATTGATCGGCGCGGCGGCCGCAGGCGCCGCCTTTGCCCTTAACACGGCGGTTTTTCACGACGCACCGGTCACACGCCTAAGCGCGGCGGAGCTCGAGGCGTTCAAGTTATTCGTCGAGAAGACCCTCGACGAGGCGCCTGACGGCAAGACGGTCGAGTGGAAAGCGCCCAAGACGCGGTTTGTAAGCAAGATCACGCCCCACAACAGCTTCACGCAGGGAGGAAATCGCTGCCGCGAGACGACGGTCGACTCGGACAGTCATGACCGCCAGCTGCGCGGACGCTATCTGTTCTGCAAGGTCAGCACCGGAGCGTGGGAGTTTGCGTTGCCCGAAGCGCGCCGGGCCACAGGGAAGTAGGAGACAGGCGACCCGCGCCGGCTGTGCCTCAAACGATCGTGGCGTCCTTGATGTAGGTGTGTCCCGATATCTTCTCGGGTGCCGGATAGAGCTGCAGGTACTTCACGTTCTCGAACGGGACAAGAAGCAGCGCGCCGTCGGCCTCGAACATGACATAGCGCTTCTTGAGCACATCCTCGAGCTTCAATTGCACGGCGGCCTCGTTGGGCGACTGCTTCGGGAAGTCGAGCGTGACTTTGCTGCCGTCGTTGAAATGTATCGAAACGCCTCGTTTTTCCGGCATACTGGCCTCCTGTTTTTGGGGGAGCTGAATGCGTCAATTCGCAGCGAGCGATGAGATTATCACAGGCCGGTGCGCGCCATGAGCGTGGCGCCGCGCCACGAAGTGGAATAGGAGATTGTCCATGCTGAATCGAGTGTGGTGGCTATTGATTGCGGTGACACCGTTTCTCGCGGGTCCGGCGGCGGCGCAGACCGGCACGCTGGACAGGATCCGGACGAGCGGCGTCATCACGATGGGTTACCTGGAAAACAGCGCCCCGTTCTCGTTCCTCGATGAAAGCCGCCAGCCGCAGGGCTTCTCGATCGACCTCTGCCGCGCCATTGCGAGCGGGATCCGCTCGCAGCTCAAGCTCGCGAATCTCGAGACGCGCTGGGTGGGGCTCACGATCCAGAATCGTCTCGAGGCCGTCGCGAGCGGGAAGGTGGACATCGAGTGCAGCACGACCACCTGGACTTTCTCGCGCCAGATGCTCGTCGATTTCAGCCTCATCACGTTCCTCGATGGCGGCAGCATCCTGACGCGGGCCGAGAGCAAGGTGGCGCGCATCGGTGATTTCTCCGGGAAGCGGGTTGCGGTCATCACCGGCACGACGACAGAGAAGGTCCTGCGTTCCACCCTGGCCCGGCGCGATATCAAGGCGGAGGTCGTCACCGTCGGCAACCGTGCGGAAGGCCTGAAGCTTCTCGACGACACCAAGGTCGATGGCTTCGCCTCCGATCGAACGGCGCTGATCGGAATCGTGCTCGGGACCAAGACCGGGCATTCGTTCAAGCTCCTCGACGAGGACTTCTCCGTCGAGCAGTACGCCCTGGCCTTGCCGCGCGGCGACATCGAGTTTCGTTTGGCGGTGAACCGGGTTCTCGCGCGCCTCTTCCGCACGGGCGGAATTCAGCAGATCTACGATCAATGGCTTGGCAAGCTGGGACCACCGAGTCTTCTCCTCTCCGCAACGTACTTCATCCAGGGGATATCCGAGTGAGCGCACCCACGGCAGCCATTCGACTGCCGCGCGGAGCGCAGTGCCTGGGGCCGCTTTTGTGCGTGGTGCTGGCTCTCGGCACTGCCGCGTGGGCGCAGAACATCCGAATACCGGATCTGGGCGATCCTCCACCACCCATTGCGCCGGCGTCGAAGCCGGGCGAGCCCTGCGGCAGATGCGGCGTCATTCGATCGATCAAGGAAGTCAATATGGCGAGCGCATACAACGCCTCGCAGGCGTATCGCGGTAGTGCCGTCGATTCGGGCATCGGGAGCAACCCGCCGGTTGGTGCAGTGATCTCCATTCCATTCGGGCGGGGCGCCGACAAGCCTTATGTCGGCGGCGCCGGAACGCCCGAGATGCGGGACCGCCTTTCGCAGACGCAATACGAAATCACTATCCAGCTCGACGACGGCGGCTACACGATGGTTCAGCGGCCCAATGGGTTGGCCTTTCATATCGGTGACCGGGTCCGGGTGGAAGGAACGCAGCTCGAGCTCCTCGCCCCATGACTTCGCTTGGACATCCCCTCCTGCCCGAGGAGGGGTCGCCGCGAAGCGGCGGGGGTGGTGGGAGCGAAGATCGCACGGGTACTGAAGGATTGGAGAATCAAATGAGCGGGAACGTATTATTGGTGGTCCCGGAGGCGCCGGCGCCGGACAAGACAGAAACGATCCGCGAGCGCGGCATCAAGCGTAGCGCGATCCGGTTGGGGACGCTTGACAACGCCAAGGCGAACGCCGATCACCTCCTCTCCTTCATCGTAGAGGGGGTGAAAGCCGCGCTGCCGGTCGCAACAGTTGTCTCGCTCCGCAAGCCGAATGCGAGCACTCCCGCCTCGAGCCAGGTGCTCGACCGCCTCGCACAGGAGACCGACTGCGTCGTCAGCGCGATGGGCGACTGAGGCTCCTGCACGTCGTGGAGTGTCCACGACATGGCAGAGCTCCGGCGCCGCGGGCTGGTGACCGCCGTGGTGTGCTCCGGCCCGTTCATGAAGCTCGGGCGCACGCAGGCCAAGGTCTTCGGTGTGCCCGAACTGCCGCTGCTCGAGATTCCTCATCCCCTTGGCGGGCTCAAGCTCGACGAGGTCAAGGGCCGCGCTGACGTCGCGCTGGCGCAGTTTCTGAAGCTCATCAAACAGCACAGCAAGTGAGAAGGATGAACCGCCGAGAGCGCAGAGAGATACCAGCCAGATACTGTTTGAAAGGAACTCTCGGCGATCTCGGCGGTTCAAGGATTCAGTTCTTGACATGACTTCCCATCTAACGCAGCTATTGAACGTGCCCGGCGCGAGCGTCGAGGCGGCGGACGACTTCGACGCGATCAACGAGCTTGTGCGCGCCCGCGGCTGGGGCGATGGCCTCCCGGTCCTGCCTCCGACCGCCGCCCGCGTGGAAGAGATGCTCAAGTACTGCGACCGCCCGTGGGACGAGCCGATCGCGTTGATTGCGCCACGCTACGGAGCTGCGACACCTTTGCGCCTCGCCGCCAACGCGGTGATGGCAGGCTGCCGCCCCGAGTACTTCCCGGTGCTGATACTCGCGGTCGAGGCGATTTGCGAGGAGCCTTTCAACTGCTACGGCATCCAGGCGACGACTCATCAGTGCGCTGTTTTGATCCTGGTCAACGGCCCAGTGGCGAAGGAGCTCGATATCAATTCGGGCCACAATGCTTTCGGGCCCGGACACCAGGCCAACGCGACCATCGGGCGGGCGTTGCGCTTCGCGCAGGTCAATGTTGGGGGAGCGATCCCGGGGCTCGGCGACATGTCCACCTTCGGCTCGCCGGCCAAGTACACCTATTGCGCGGCGGAGAACGAGGCTGCAAGCCCGTGGGAGCCGCTGCATGTCGAGCGCGGCTTCCCGGCCGAGGCAAGCACGGTCACCGTGTTCGCGGCCGAAGCGCCGCATAACATAAACGACCACGAGAGTCTCACGGCCGAAGGCATTCTGAAGACCGTCGCCGGAACCGTGGCCATAACGGGCGCGAACAACATCTGGTTCGATGGCGAGATCCTGGTGATCTTCGGCCCGGAACACGCGGCGACAGTGGCGAAGGAAGGCTACTCAAAGAAGGACGTCAAGCAATACATCTTCGAGCACGCGCGGCTTCCGCTGAGCGCGTTTTCCAGGGAAAACCTCGAGCGGCGCCTGCGCCAGTGGCCGGTTTTCGAGGGAAAGTTTGCCGAGGCCGGATTGGACGCGCGCGTTCCAATGGCCAAGCATCCGGAAGAAGTCGTCATCGCTGTCATTGGCGGGAGCGGCAAGCACTCGGCGTTTGTGCCCACGTTTGGTGCTTCGCACGCCGTGACGCGCGCGCTCAAGCTGCGCGACGGGCAGCTCGCGCGGTCCGTAAATGATTTTCGTCGCCGCTGATCTCTCGCACTGCGCTGGACGCAATTCCACTTCGCAGCCAGGCAAAGGGTGAGCGGACCGCGCGAGTTGTGATACCGTAGGCCCTGGCGCGCCGGCGCGTCCGGGAACCAATCGCGCAAGCACACGCTCCAAAAGCAGTCAGTTTTTTCCACACAATGATCGATTCGAACGGAGGAGGAGTCCTGATGTTGAGATTCATGATCCTGGCACTTTCCGCAGCCGCGTTCCTCGCTGCAAACGGCGCATGGGCGCAGAAGCCCTATCCAAGCAGGCCAGTCCGCATAGTGATACCGTTCCCGCCCGGCGGAAACGTGGACGTCTTCGGGCGCGTGCTGTACCGGCAGGTCGAGTCCGAGCTCGGGCAACCGATCGTGATCGATAACCGCGGCGGCGCAAACGGCATTCTGGGTTCGTCCATCGTCGCGAACGCAAACCCCGATGGCTACACCATGCTGAATGTCTCCTTCTCCTTCGCGGTGAACCCGGCGATCCGCAAGAAGATGCCGTTCAACGTCGAAAAGGATTTCGTGCCGGTCACGAACGTCGCACTCGGGCTGGGCTACCTCCTGGTGGTCAATCCGAAGGTCCCCGCAAAGAACGTTCGCGAGTTCATTGATCTCGCAAAGAAGGGGGAGATTCGTTACAGCACGGCGGGCGTCGGCAATGGCCAGCACCTTGGGGGCGCGTACTTTGAGAAGATGGCGGGCATCAAGATGCTTCACGTCCCGTACAAGGGCGGTGGTCCGGCGAACACCGCGGTACTCGGCGGCGAGGTGCAGGCGCACTTCCCGGCGCCATCGGTCGGCATACCGCACATCAAGGCCGGCCGGTTGCGCGGGATTGGATTCACCGGTGCCAAGCGCCTGGAGGCGCTGCCCGACGTGCAGACGATCGGCGAGACGGTCCAGGGCTTCGTGTTCGATTCGGGCTGGCACGCCGTCTTTGCGCCGGCGGGCACGCCGATGCCCGTGGTCACCAAGATGCAGCAGGCGATACACAAGTCGCTGCAGGTGCCCCACGTCCACAAGCACTTCACGACCAATGGCTACGTGCCGCAGGGCGATCCCCCGGCCGTGTGGGCGAAGAAGTTCAAGGAAGAGCTCAAGCGCTACGACGAGTTCGCGCGCCTGGCGGGAATCGAGCGCTTCTAGCTACAGGGACTTGAACGATTAGTAGTGAGTGGTGAGCGGAATCGTCCGCTCACCCTCACTGCTTCCCGAATTGATTCCCCTCCTGCCGGAGGAGGGGTGGCGCGAAGCGCCGGGGTGGTGGGAGCAACATAGCTCACTACGCCGTCTCAAAATAGGCAAAGAGCTTCGCATCAATCTTCTTCCGGTACTTATCGAGCACCGGCTGTACTGCGCTCACAAATTCCGCGCGCTCGGCGTCGGTGAGGTGAATAACCTCGTTCTGCTGCGGATCCAGCTTCCGTAGAACCTCATCGTCCTCGGCAGCCGCAAGCTTTCGCTGCAGTACCGTTGCTTCAGCGGCGGCTGAATCCACTGCGGCGCGTACCTCGGCAGGCCAGCTGTTATACGCTTCCTTCTTGCAGACCATGACGCTCGCCCCCCAGAAGTGCTTGGAAAGCGTGATGTAGCGGTGATACTTGTACACGTTAAAGATGTCGATGTTGGTGAGCGCGTTGTCATGCGCCTGGAAGCGGTCACCGGCAATCTGCTGCACGAAGTCCTTGATGTCCGTAGGAATCGGCTCGAAGCCCAGCGCGCGGAACGTCTCTCCGTGCAGCGGCGTCATCTGCGTGCGGATGCGCAGGCCCTTGCAGTCGGCCGGCCGGCGGATCGGCCGTACCCGGTTGGTGAGGTGGCGAAACCCGTTGTCCCAGAAGCCCAGCACGCGGCAGCCGCTCGTCGCTGCGATGCGCTCGCGGAGCTTGCTGCCGACGGGGCCATCGAGGAGCCTGAAGGCCCGCTCGCGATCCTCGACGAGGAAAGGAAGCTCCAGGAGCTGCAGATCGGGAACTCGCCCGGAAAACCGGATGGTCGAGATATAGCAAAAGGAAAGCTCGCCGCTCTCGACCATGGGCACCAGATCTCCCGAACCGCGGCCCAGATCGAGCACGCTGTTGATCTGCTCGAAGGTCACGCGGTCGCCGAGCTTCTGCCTGAGGATCTCGCCGAAACGGCGACCGGCCTGGTTGTGGACCGAGGAGGGCGCCTGATACCCCCCGAACTTCATCACTAACGGCTTCATCTACGGTCTACCTCCATCCGCCATTCAGTGCTTCAGCTCCTTGGGCGCTCCGGGTTGCTTCAGTGGGTGTGAGTTGCTGAACGCCGGGAGCTTCATGCACTCGTCGAATACGCGCATGACGGTGGGGATTCCCGAGGTGTCGCAGTTGAAGAAACGCGCGCCGAAGACCTGGGAAGTCACGCAGACGTCGGCAATGGTGGGCGCATCGCCGTGGCAGTAGCGCCCGGTCTCCTTGTCGCGCGCGAGATGGGCCTCGATTGCATTCAGCCCCTCCATGATCCAGTGCTGGCACCAGCGGGTGCGCGCGGCCTCGTCTGTTTTGAACTCCTTTTCAAGGTAGTTGCGAACGCGCGGCACGATAAGGGGATGGGTGTCGCAGGCGACGATCTGCGCGAGCCCGCGGGCGCGCGCACGCCCCCGGGGGTCTTTCGGCAGCAGAGGCGGCTGCGGGTGGGTCTCGTCGAGGTACTCGATGATGGCGAGCGATTCGAAGAGCGGGGGCCCGCTGTCCATCACGAGCGCGGGGACGACGCCCAAGGGGTTGATCGCTTTGTAATCGAGCTTGCGCTGCTCGCCCTGCATGAGATTCACGGACAGCTCTTCGCCCTGAAGACCCTTCAGCGCCACTGCGATACGCACGCGGCACGCCGCGAGCGAGCGCCAGAAGCCGTAATACTTGATCGCCATTTTTTTCCTCCTTTTTGGAACCGGTGACGCGTGAACCGTGACCGGTGACTGGAAAAGAACCCGATGTGCTGCGCGTGGAGTTTGACGACGCCCCGTGCCCCATGTCAACCTGCCGCTCACTGAAGCGTGCACGGATCTGAAGATGGATGAGGGAGCGACCCGCTACGAGCGGGACGGCGTAATTGCCCGGATTACGTTTGACCGGCAGGCAGCGCGGAATGCGATGACCTGGGCCATGTACGACCAGCTCGCCGCAGCCTGCGGGAAAATTGCCGCCGACCCCGAAGTCCGCGTGGCCGTTTTTCGGGGCGCCGGCGGCAAGGCGTTCGTTGCCGGGACCGACATCGGGCAGTTCCAGAAATTCAAGTCGGGCGAAGACGGCATCGGCTATGAGAGCCGCATGGCGGATTACCTCACGGCGGTTGAGCAGATTCGCGTGCCGACGCTGGCAGTCATCGAAGGCTGGGCGATCGGAGGCGGGCTCGCGATCGCCTGCGCCTGCGACCTGCGAATCGCGACGCCGGGCACGCGCTTTGGCGTGCCGATTGCGCGCACGCTGGGAAACTGCCTCTCCGTCGAAAACTACGCGCTCGTCGTGGCGGCGTTCGGATTATCCCGCGCGAAGAAAATGCTGATGCTTGCGGAGAATCTCACCGCGGACGAGGCGGCAGCATCCGGTTTCCTGAGCGAGATCGTGCCGCCGGAGCAGCTCGACACCCGCGCGCAGGAACTTTGCGATAGACTCGCGAAAAATGCGCCGATCACAATGCGGGTCACCAAGGAGTCGATCCGGCGGCTATTGCACGCAGGCCTGCCGGCAGGAGAGGATCTGATCCGGGAGTGCTACGGAAGCAAGGATTTCCACGAGGGTGTGGATGCGTTTGTCGCGAAGCGCGAACCGCGCTGGACAGGCCAGTAGCGCAACCGAAAATCTTCCCCTCCCCCTCAGGGGGAGGGATAGGGTGGGGGTGGGGCAGGACCGGCTCCTCTCTTCCATTCCCAACGTCCTGGACTTGACGGAGGTCACGATGGTTCCGTTTGACAAGCAGATGCCGACCGTAATCCGGCCAAGCCAGATTGGCACCGACACGACCTATGAGCCGCCGCTCCGCATCGGCTTCGGAATCAACGATGAGACGGTCGACGGCGCCAACGCCACCATGGGCCGGACCATTCTCGTGGCGGGCTCGAAGCCCAACCCGACCCACTATCACACGGCGAACAACGTCTGCTGGTACATCCTCTACGGTAAGATCCGCGCCTGGTTCTCGAGAAGCGACGGCAGCGACCGCAAGGAAGTGATACTCGAAGGAGGGGACTTCGTCTTCATCCCCGCCGGGGCCATCCACGTGATCTCGAATGCCTCCGAGACCGAAGAAGCCTCGCTTATTTTCTGCTATATCGGCGTCGGCAACACGGACGCAGCCGAAACGACGTGGATCGAGAAGGACTCCAAGGTCGCCAAGCAGGTGGCTGGCGTTGCATGATCGCCAAAAAGCAAGAAGGCCTGCTTTTGCAGGCCTTCTTTTTTGCAAGCAATGGGGACGGAACCCGTTTCGGTTAAAGTCACGACCCCCCTGTTAAGCGAAAACCAGGCTCCGTACCCATTGCTCGCGTGGCGCACTGCCCCCAGTCTTCCCCGTCACCTTTCCGGCGTCCGGATGTTTTGCGCCATGACCGAAACGTTACTCCACTTCCCGGAAAATTCTATGGGCTCGGCAGCCCAAAG
>DASPGR010000054.1:0-2498 GCA_035620515.1 Burkholderiales bacterium
ATGGTGTTCGGCCAGATGAACGAGCCGCCCGGCAACCGGCTGCGCGTGGGGCTGACAGGCCTCACCATGGCGGAGGCCTTCCGCGACGAAGGGCGCGACATCCTGCTCTTCATCGATAACATCTATCGCTACACCCTGGCGGGCGTGGAAGTATCGGCGCTCCTCGGGCGGATGCCCTCGGCGGTGGGCTATCAGCCGACGCTCGCCGAGGAAATGGGCCGGCTTCAGGAGCGCATCGTCTCGACCAAGGTAGGATCGATTACCTCGGTGCAGGCAATCTACGTGCCGGCCGATGACCTGACCGACCCTTCGCCTGCCACGACCTTTGCGCACCTCGACGCGACGGTGGTGCTGTCGCGCGACATCGCCTCGCTCGGGATCTATCCCGCGGTGGACCCGCTTGACTCGACCTCACGCCAGGTCGATCCGAACACGATTGGCGAGGAGCATTACGGCACGACGCGCGCGGTGCAGGCGACTCTGCAGCGCTACAAGGAGCTGCGCGACATCATCGCGATCCTGGGAATGGATGAGCTCTCTCCCGAAGACAAGCTTGCAGTCTCCCGCGCGCGCAAGATCCAGCGCTTCCTCTCCCAGCCTTTCTCGGTGGCGGAGAACTTCACCGGGCAGAAAGGAAAATACGTTGCGCTGAAGGATACGATCAAGGGCTTCAAGATGCTGGTCAATGGCGAATGCGATCAGCTCCCCGAGCAGGCGTTCTACATGGTCGGCCCGATCGAGGAAGCATTCGAGAAGGCAAAGTCGCTTCAGTAGATTCACATGGCAGAGACGATTCACGTTGACGTGGTGAGCGCCGAAGAGAGCATCTTCTCGGGCGAGGCCGAGTTTGTCGTACTCCCGGGCGAGGTCGGCGAGCTGGGAATCTATCCGCGCCACACGCCCCTCATCACGCGCATCAAGCCCGGTGCCGTCCGCATCCGGCCCGCCGGTGGCGGCGAGGAACAGCTGATCTTCGTGGCGGGCGGCGTGCTCGAGGTGCAGCCCCGGGTGGTGACCGTGCTCGCCGACACCGCGATTCGTGGCCATGATCTCGACGAAGCCAAGGCGCTCGAAGCACAAAAGCGCGCCGAGGAGGCGCGCGACAAGGCGCGCGACAAGCAGGAGGTTGCAACCGTCGAGGCGGAGCTGGCATCGATCGCGGCGCAGATTGCGGCGATCCGGAAGCTGCGGCAGAGAAAGTGATGATCGTGCCGGACGCCTATCGGCGCCGCTCAACTGGCGAAGGCGCAAAATAGGGGCAGCGGAAGCTGCCCTTTTTCATTCATGGAACGCTATGACCTCCTGGTAGTCGGCGGCGGGATCAACGGCGCGGGCATCGCGCGCGACGCCGCTGGACGCCGGTTGAAGGTGCTGCTGGTAGAGCGTGATGATCTCGGCGCGGCGACCAGCTCGGCGAGCAGCAAGCTCATCCACGGGGGCCTTCGGTATCTCGAGCAGTTCCAGTTCGGCCTGGTGGCCGAAGCGCTCTCCGAACGCGAGGTGTTGCTGAGGACAGCGCCGCATCTCGTGCGGCCGGTACGGTTCGTCATGCCTCACGTGCCCGCGCTCCGGCCGGCGTGGATGATCCGGGCGGGCCTCATCGGCTATGACTATCTCGCCCGCCGGCACGCTCTTGAGGCGTCGCGCACGGTGGATTTGAGAGCGAGCCCTTACGGCGCCGGATTCAGAACCGAGTTCGGCAAAGGATTCGTCTATTCCGATTGCGCGGTGGACGACGCGCGTCTCGTCGTCGCGACGGCGCGGGCTGCCGCTGACCTCGGCGCCGTGATCCGGCCGCGCATGGCATGCGTTGCGGCCCAATTGAGCGAGGGCCTCTGGCGGGCCACGTTGCGAGGCACGGACGGCCACGAAATGGCGGTGGCGGCTCGGGCCATCGTCAACGCTGCGGGACCGTGGGTGCGAGAATTTCTTGCGACTGTCATCGGCCGGCAGGCCGGTTTCGGAGTGAAGCTCGTCAAGGGCAGTCACATCGTCGTGCCGCGGCTCTACGAGGGGGAGCACTCGTGCATTCTGCAGAATGACGATGGCCGGGTGGTGTTCGCGTGTGCCTATGAGGGCGGTTACACGCTCATCGGCACGACGGAGGTCGAGCTTCGCGGCGCGCCCGGCCCGTGCCAAGCGACTCCGGAGGAGGTAGCGTACTTGTGCCGGGCGGCCAACCGCTACTTCGCGCGGCCGATCAGCCCCGGCGATGTGGTCTGGAGCTATTGCGGGGTGCGTCCCCTTTTCGACGACGGCTCACCGAATCCCTCGGCGATCTCGCGCGAGTACGTGCTGCGCGTCGATGCGGAGAATGGCGCCCCTCCCGTGCTCTCGGTCGTCGGCGGCAAGATCACCACCTTCCGCCGTCTCGCTGAGAAAGCGCTCGCGGCGCTCGCCCCGTGGTTCCCGGCCATGTCGGCGCCGTGGACCCGGCACGCGGCATTTCCCGGTGGTGACCTGCGTGGCGAGCCCTTTGACCAGTTCGCCGATTTCCA
>DASPGR010000055.1:0-2674 GCA_035620515.1 Burkholderiales bacterium
GTGGCCGTACTCGAGCCGGACCCTCTGGCCGCTGCCGGCGCCGGAACCGTCGCGTTCGCAATCGCGCCCTGGGGCGAGATCTATATCGACGGACAGAAACGCGGCGTAAGCCCGCCGATGAGGGAGCTCGAGCTGACCCCGGGGTCATACAAGATCGAGATCCGCAACACCACGTTTCCGGCGCATGTCCAGACCGTCGAGGTCGAAGCCGGGGGACGGATTAGAATAAAACACCAGTTCCGTTGAGGGAAAACAATGAGGGCCATGCTTCTCCTGCTGGCATCCTGCGCGCTTCTGGCTGGCTGCGAAACGGCACCCGTCCAGCAGATCACGCAGGATTTCAAGAGCATTTTCGAGTCCACCAAGGGCGAACCCGATCTCGCGGCGGGGATCCGCTCGTACGAAGACGGCAATTACACTCTGGCGGTGCAGCAGCTGCAAGGCGCGCTGAAAGCGGGCCTCAACAGCTTCGAGCAGATCAAGGCCCACAAGTACCTGGCCTTCATCCACTGCGCGTCCGGACGGGAAACGCGGTGCCGGGAGGAATTCCAGAAGATCCTCCATATCGCGCCCGACTTCGAGCTGACCCCTGCTGAAGCGGGACACCCTACCTGGGGCCCGGTGTTCCGCAGCGTAAAGGCCCAGCAACGGTAGCCCGGTGGCAGCGGATCCTCGCAAATTCGGTCGCTACGAAGTCATCGACGAGCTCGGCAAGGGCGCGATGGGCACCGTTTACCGTGCCCGCGACCCCATGCTTCATCGCACGGTCGCGATCAAGACGATCAACATGGACCTCGACCGGGACGAAGTGGCCGATTACGAAGCGCGCTTTTATCAGGAGGCGCGGGCGGCGGGCGGTCTCAACCATCCCAACATCGTAACGATCTACGATATCGGAAAGAGCGGACACATTGCCTATATGGCCATGGAGATCCTCGACGGCAAGGAGCTCCGCTCCATCATGGCGCAGGGGAAAGCGCTGCCGGTCGGCCGGGCCATCGACATCGCCGCACAGGCCGCCGAGGGCCTGGGATACGCCCACGAGCATGATGTCGTGCACCGGGACATCAAGCCGGCGAATCTCATGATCAACCGTGAAGGTCTCGTCAAAATCACCGACTTCGGGATCGCGCGCATGCGCTCCGCCGAAGTCCGCACCCAGACCGGCGTCGTGCTGGGATCGCCGCGCTACATGTCGCCCGAGCAGGTCGTGGGTAAGCGCGCGGAGCCGCGCTCGGACATCTTCTCGCTCGGCGTCATACTGTACGAAATGGTCACGGGCAGGGCGCCGTTCGCCGGGGAAGACGTCAGCGCAATCATGTTCCAGATTCTCAATTTCGTGCCTCCCCCGCCGAGCTCCGTCAACACGGACGCGCCGGAAATGCTCGATTTTATCGTTGCCAAGGCGCTCGCCAAGTCTCCCAATGACCGTTATGCCAGCGCGCGGGAGATGGCAAGCGATCTCCGCGAGTGCCGTCTGCAGGTCCCGACGCGCACTTCGTCGAGCGTCGTGCCGAAGCCGACGCAACCGAGCTTCGAGCCCGAGTCGGCCAACGATCTGCTCATTCTGACCTCGCCCCATACCCGGCGCTCGGACGAGGAGGCCACCGTCCCCGAAACGGCGGCGCCGACGCTGGGCGTGTCGAAGGCATTCGATTCGATGGCCGCCACCTCGCGACTCATACTGCAATCCGGGGCGAGCGGCGAGTTCCCGGGAATCTCGACCCCCATTCCGCCCAACCTGGGACAGCAGGGGTTCCGGCGGGGAATGGTCGAGGGCTGGAGCCAGAAGGACAAGCTCGTTTTCACCGCCAGCGTCATTGGCGCTGTGGTGCTTGGCACTTTCATCGTCTTTTCCTGAGCCGTTAGCACCGCGCGGTGACTGGAAAGTGGCCTAGAGCCGCGAGGCATACGTCATTGCGCTGGGCGATCCCCTCGCTTCCCACCCTCACGCCGCGCCCTTAGATGAAAATCGACAGCATCGAGGCGGTTGCCATCGGGATCCCGCTCAAGCGCAATTTCGGCGGCAGCACCTACGACGTCCTCAGGCGCTGCACGGTCATCACGCGAATCGCGACCGACGAAGGCCCCGTGAGCGAGGTCTACAACGGCGACAACCGCGCGCATGGCGGCGAGATCGTTCGCCTGATCAAGGAAGCGCTGGCGCCACGCGTGCGGGGTTTCGATGTCCTCGAGGTGGAGCGCGCGTGGCACGCCATGTTCGAACTGAGCCACACCAGCAGCGATCGCAAGACGCTGCTCGAGGCGATTGCCTGCGTCGATTGTGCCCTGTGGGATCTCGCGGGCAAGGCGCTCGGCAAGAGCGTGTGCGCGCTTCTAGGCGGGACGCACGAACGCCTGCCCATCATCTCCATCGGGGGCTACTACATGGAGGGCAAGACCCTCGCCGACATCGGCCGCGAGATGGAGCAGTACCGCGAGGCGGGCATGGCAGGCTGCAAGTTCAAGGTGGGGGGACGCGCTCCCGAAGAGGACTTCAAGCGGGTCGAGGCGGCCCGCAAGGCGGCGGGATCCGATTTCGTGCTGGCGGTCGATGCCAATCGAGGCTGGGACCTGCAGGACGCGACGCGGTTCGCAAGGCTCGCAGAGCCGCTCGATATCCGCTGGTTCGAGGAGCCGTGCCACTGGTACGACGACGCCGCGCTGATGGCGC
>DASPGR010000056.1:0-10398 GCA_035620515.1 Burkholderiales bacterium
AAGCGCGAGAGCGCCCCGCCCGAGAACATGTTGAACATGTCGAGGATCCCGCCGCGCTGGGAATTGAAGAGCTCCGCAAGCTGCTCGCTGTTGATGCCCGGCACGGGAATGTACGACCCGATGCGGAACACGATGAGCGCGCCAAGCAGGAAGAGCAGGCGGCGCTTCAGATCGCCCAGCTTGCCGCCGCCTAAGAGTGCTTCACCGATTGCCAAGCTCAGGTCCCTTTCGTCTCACCCGCAGGTTTGCCCGCTGCCGTGCCCTGTCCCTTGTCCTTCGCCGGCTGCGCCCGCGGCGCGGCCGCAGCCGGCGCCTCGATGCTGCCCCCGGCCGCCTCGATCGCCGCGCGCGCGCCCTTGGACGCAAGCAGGCCCTTCAGCGCGACCTTGCGCTTGAGCTCGCCGGCCACGATCACCTTGGCGCGCAGAGCAAGATGCGGCACGATGCCTGCCTCCTTGAGCGCCGCAAGGTCGATCACGTCGAGCGCCATCTTCTGCAGGTCGGAGAGCCGCACCTCGGCCGTATCGCCGCGACTAGGGGACGCGAAACCGCGCTTGGGCAGCCGGCGCTGCAGCGGCATCTGCCCGCCTTCGAAACCGACCTTGTGAAAGCCGCCCGACCGCGATTTCTGGCCTTTGTGCCCGCGGCCCGCCGTTTTGCCGTGGCTCCCGAAGCCCCGTCCTACGCGCTTGCGGGCATGCTTCGCGCCCCGCGCCGGCTTGATCTCGTTCAGCCGCATCTCAGCCCTCACACTTCACCAGGTAGGCTACCTTGTTGATCATGCCCCGCACCGCCGGCGTGTCGGCGACTTCCACCGTCTGGTAGAGGCGCTTGAGTCCCAGGCCGCGCACGCAGGCGCGGTGCGCCTCCTTGGTGGCAATCGGGCTGTGCACCAGGGTTACCTTGATCTTTTTTTGCTGCGCGTCGGCCATGTCTACCCCGTGATCTCCTCGACCGACTTGCCGCGCTTCGCGGCGATCTCCGAAGGCGAGTTCATGTTGGTGAGCCCGTTGATCGTGGCTCTTACCACGTTGTACGGATTGGTCGACCCGAGGATCTTGGCCAGCACGTTGTGCACGCCCATGACCTCGAACACCGCGCGCATCGGACCCCCGGCAATGATGCCCGTGCCCTCGGCGGCGGGCTGCATGTAGACCCGGGATGAACCGTGATGCCCGATCACCGCGTGCTGCAGCGTTCCGTTCTTGAGGTTGACCTTGGTCAGTTTGCGCCGCGCTTCTTCCATCGCCTTTTGCACGGCCACGGGCACTTCACGCGCCTTGCCTTTGCCCATGCCGATGCCGCCGTCGCCGTCGCCCACAACGGCGAGCGCCGCAAATCCGAGGACACGGCCGCCTTTCACGACCTTGGTGACGCGGTTGATCGCGACCATCTTCTCGCGCAGCCCGTCGCCACGGTCCTCCCCGGACTGCATTTTCGATGCCTGTAGCTTTGCCATGGATTACCCCGTCAGAACTTGAGACCGGCCTCGCGGGCGGCGTCGGCGAGCGCTTTCACCCGCCCGTGATACCGGTAGCCCGACCGATCAAACGCAACCGTCTCGATGCCCAGATTCTTCGCCTTCAGCGCAATGCGCTTGCCGACCTCGGCTGCCGCGTTCACGTTGGCGCCGGACTTGACCGCCTGGCGCACCTCCCCTTCGGCGGTCGAGGCGGACGCCACTATCCGGTGCCCCGGGTCGATCACCTGCGCGTAGATATGACAGTTCGAGCGATGAACCGTCAGCCGCACCGCCTTCAGCTCGGCGATCTTGGCGCGCGTCTGGCGGGCCCGGCGCAAACGTTGCTCTCTCTTTCGGATCATCTGCACCTCGCCTACTTCTTCTTCGTTTCCTTGAGGGAAATCTGCTCGTTGGCGTAGCGGACGCCTTTGCCCTTGTACGGCTCGGGCCTTCGGTAGGCGCGCACTTCCGCCGCGACCTGCCCGACGAGCTGCCGGTCCATCCCCTTCAGCACGATCTCCGTCTGCGTCGGCGTCTCCACCTTCACGCCCTTTGGCATCGGATGCACAACAGGATGCGAGAAGCCGAGCGTCAGATTCAGCTTGTCTCCCTGCGCCTGCGCCCGGTAGCCCACGCCCACGAGCGCCAGACGGCGCTCGAAACCCTTCGTCACACCGGTCACCATGTTGGCGACGAGCGCGCGCGTCGTTCCGGACATCGCGTTGGCATGGCGGGAATTGCCCGCCGCCCTGAAGAGAATGGTCTTTTCCTTTTTCTCGACCTCGACCACCGGCGAGAGGCGCCGCGTCAGCGTACCCAGCGGACCTTTCACCGAGATCTCTCCCGAGCCGATCGTCACTTCGACCTTCTCGGGCAGCTCAATCGGGGCTTTTCCTACTCTCGACATATGCGTCCCCGATCAAGCGATGATGCAAAGCACTTCGCCGCCGACACCCAGCCCCCGCGCCTTGCGGTCGGTCATGACGCCGCGGGAGGTGGAAACGATGGCGACACCCAGCCCGTTCATGACTTTCGGGAGCTCGTCCTTGGGCCGGTAGATGCGGAGACCGGGGCGGCTTACGCGCTCGATTTTCTCGATCACAGGCTTGCCCGCGTAGTACTTGAGGCTGATCTCGAGCGTCGCGCGCCCCTCGGCCTCCCGCAGCGCGAATCCATCAATATAGCCCTCGTCCTTCAGAACCTGGGCGATTGCGGATTTGAGCTTGCTCGCGGGCATGGCTACTACCGGCTTCTCCGCGCGTTGAGCGTTGCGGATGCGCGTCAGCATGTCGGCGATCGGGTCCATCATCGTCATATAACCGCTCTCCTACCAGCTCGCCTTGATGACGCCCGGGATCTCGCCGCGCAGGGCGATGTCGCGGAGCTTCCCGCGTCCGAGACCGAACTTGCGGTACACCCCGCGGGGGCGACCTGTCAGCGCGCATCGGTTCCTCAGCCTCACGGGAGACGCGTTGCGCGGCAGCTGCTGAAGTTTCATCCGCGCCGCGTAGCGCTCTTCCTGGGGTTGCTTGGGATCGTTGGCGATCTCGAGCAGCGCCTTGCGTTTCGCGGCGTATTTCTTCACCGCCTGCCGGCGCTTGAGCTCGCGGTTTACGACTGCCGTCTTTGCCATATCGGGTCCTCAGCTCCTGAACGGAAAACGAAACGCGCTCAAGAGCGCTTTCGCCTCGTTGTCGGTCCTCGCGGTGGTCGAAATCGTGATGTTCATGCCCCGGATCGCGTCGATCTTGTCGTACTCGACCTCGGGGAAAATGATCTGTTCCTTGACGCCCATGTTGTAGTTCCCCTGGCCGTCGAACGACCGGGCCGAGATGCCGCGAAAATCGCGGATGCGTGGCATCGCGATGCTCACCAGGCGGTCGAGGAACTCGTACATGCGCCGGCCGCGCAGCGTCACCTTGCAGCCGATCGGATAGCCCACACGGATCTTGAATTGCGCGACCGATTTCCGCGCCTTGGTCACGAGCGGCCGCTGGCCCGCGATCTTGGCCATGTCCGAGACCGCGTTGTCCATGATCTTCTTGTCGGCGACCGACTCGCCGACGCCCATGTTGAGCACGATCTTCTCGATGCGCGGCACCTGCATCGAGGTCTTGTAGCCGAACTGCTCCATCATCTGCTTGACGACCGCCTCGCGATAATGGATCTGGAGCCGTGGCACAGGCGCCGGGCGTGCGGGCCTCGCGACCTTGGGCTCCTTCGGCTCGCGCGCCGCTTCGCGCGCTTCGGGCCGGCCCTTCTGCGGCTGCTGCTGCCGGGCCTCCTTCTGGGCCTGGGGCGGCTTCTCGCGCTTCGCCCCCTTGTCCTGCTTCGCGTCTTTATCCGTCTTGGCCTGGCTCATGCGTCGATCACTTCGCCGTTGGACTTGAAATACCGGACGCGGCGACCATCATCCAGCACCCGGATGCCCACACGGTCTGCCTTCTTGGTGCCCGGGTTGTAAAGTGCCACGTTCGAAACGTGCAGCGGCATCTCCTTGTCGATGATGCCGCCGGTGACACCCTTCATCGGATTGGGCCGCTGGTGCTTCTTCACCCGGTTCGCCCCTTCAACGACCACATGATCGGCGTCGACAATGCGGAGCACCGTGCCGCGCTTGCCGCGGTCCCGGCCGGTCGTCACGATCACATCGTCGCCCTTGCGAATTTTCTTCATAGTCGATCCAGGAATTCCCGTTACAGCACTTCCGGCGCGAGGGAGACGATCTTCATGAAGCGCTCGGTCCTCAGTTCCCGCGTCACCGGCCCGAAAATACGAGTGCCGATCGGCTCGAGCTTGGGCGTGAGCAGCACCGCCGCGTTGGAGTCGAACTTGACGATGGAACCGTCGCTGCGGCGAACGCCCTTGGCCGTGCGCACGACCACCGCGTCGTAGACCTCGCCCTTCTTCACGCGCCCGCGCGGTGCCGCATCCTTCACGCTCACCTTGATGACGTCCCCGATGCCGGCATACCTCCGCTTCGAGCCGCCCAGCACCTTGATGCACATTACCGAACGAGCGCCAGTGTTGTCCGCGACGTCCAGAATGGACTGCATTTGAATCATGTTCCGCTCTCGCTTTGATCCTTCTTCCCCAACTTCGCCGCTTACGCGGCCAGTATTGGAGCCCGTCCGGGTCGACCGCCGGGCCGTTCGGCCGGCGGCTGGGTCTATCCTGGGCGCTACGCCGGCCCTGCATTGCCCCGAGGCCGGAAAAATGGCGGATTATACGGCTACCCCCATGAATCTGCAACGCAAATTCATACGATGCGCGCCTTCTCGAGCGTCCGTACCACCCGCCACGCCTTGGTCTTGGACAGCGGCCGGCATTCCTCGATCAGAACCAGGTCTCCGGCCTTGCACTCTCCTGCCTCGTCATGCGCGTGATACTTCCTGGAACGTGTGATGATCTTGCCGTAGAGGGGGTGCCTCACGCGGCGCTCGACCAGCACCGTCACGGTTTTCTTCATCCGGTCGCTGACGACGCGGCCCGACGCCTGTCGCTTGTTGGCTTCGCTCATGCCTTGACCTGTTGTCCCTTGTCTTTCTGCGCCATCACCGTGCGCACGCGAGCGATGTCGCGCCGCACCTTCGCCAGCTGGCTGGTATTCGTGAGTTGCTGGGTCGCCTTCTGCATGCGCAGGCTGAATTGCGCCTTGAGCAGCGAGTTGAGCTCCTCGCGGAGCTCATCCGGCGTCCGGTTCCGCAGTTCCGCGACTTTCATCGCCTAGCCTCCAACGAGCCGCGAGACAAAAACCGTCCGGAGCGGCAGCTTCGAGGCCGCCAGCCGGAACGCCTCGCGCGCCTCTACCTCTTGCACGCCGTCCATCTCGTAGAGCACGGCACCGGGCTTGATCTCCGAGACCCAGAATTCCGGGTTGCCCTTGCCATTGCCCATGCGGACCTCGGCCGGCTTCTGCGAAACCGGCTTGTCCGGGAAGATCCGGATCCAGATCCGGCCCCCCCGCTTGATCTGGCGCGACATGGCACGGCGCGCCGCCTCGATCTGCCGGGCGGTCAGGCGGCCGCGGGTCGTCGCCTTGAGGCCGAATTCGCCGAAGGAGACCTTGTTGCCGCGCGTCGCGATCCCGCGATTGCGGCCCTTGTGCTCCTTGCGGTACTTACGCCTTGCTGGTTGCAGCATTCTTCGCTCCTGACTTCTTCGCCGGCGCGCGGCGCTTCCTTGGCTTGTCCTTCGACTCGGGCGCGGGCGCGGGCTTCTCCGCTGACGGGGGCGGCAGGCCCGCCGCAGCAGCAGCAGCGGCAGCGATCGGCTGGTCACTCTTCTGTATCACTTCGCCCTTGAACACCCACACCTTGATGCCGATCACGCCGTAGGTCGTCTTGGCTTCCGACACGCCGTATTCGATGTCCGCCCGCATCGTGTGCAGCGGCACGCGTCCTTCGCGGTACCACTCGTAGCGGGCGATCTCGACTCCGTTCAGCCGCCCGGAGCTTGCGATCTTGATGCCCTGCGCGCCGAGCCGCATCGCGTTGGTGATCGCGCGCTTCATGGCCCGCCGGAACATGATCCGCTTCTGCAGCTGCTGCGCGATCGAGTCCGCGATCAGCTGCGCGTCGACCTCGGGCTTGCGCACCTCCTCGATATTCACGTGCACCGGCACGCCGAGCATGCGCTGGAGCTCCACCTTCAGCGACTCGATGTCCTCGCCCTTCTTGCCGATCACGACGCCGGGGCGGGCACTGTGCACAGTGATGCGCGCATTCTTTGCCGGCCGCTCGATCACGATCCGGGACACCGCGGCATGTGCGAGCTTCTTCTTGAGATGATCCCGAACCTTGATGTCCTCGAGGAGCATCGAGGAAAAGTTCTTGTTGTTCGCGTACCAGCGCGAGCTCCAGTTGCGGTTCAACGCCAACCGGAAGCCGATCGGATTGATCTTCTGACCCATTACTTTCTCCCGTCGCCGACCGTGAGCATGATGTGGCACGTCGGCTTGTTGATGGGCGCGCCGCGGCCCTTCGACTGCGGGCGGAAGCGCCGCAGGAACGAACCGCGCTCGACGCAGATGCTGGTGACCTTCAGCTCATCGATATCGGCGCCGTCGTTGTGCTCCGCGTTGGCGATGGCCGACTCGAGCACCTTGCGTATGATGACCGCGCCCTTCTTGGGGCTGAACTGCAGGATGTTGAGGGCCTGCTCCACGTTCTTGCCGCGGATAAGATCAGCCACCAGCCGGCCCTTCTGGGCCGAGAGGCGGACTCCGCGCAGCTTTGCCGTCGTGTTCATCCCGGGTTCCCTCATGTCTTCGCCGCAGGCGCGGCCGGGGCTGCCGGCGCCGCGCCCGGGGCGGCCGCCGGGGTGGGACTGGACCGGCGGTCACCGCCAGCTGCCGCGGCCGCCGCGGCTGCCGCCGCCTGCGCCGAACCGGCGCGCGAGTGCCCCTTGAAGATCCGGGTATGCGAGAACTCGCCCAGCTTGTGGCCGACCATGTTCTCCGTGATGTACACCGGCACGTGCTGCTTGCCGTTGTGCACGGCGATCGTGAGGCCGACGAAATCCGGCAGGATGGTCGAGCGGCGCGACCACGTCTTGATCGGGCGCTTGTCGCTCGTTCTCTGCGCGGTCTCCACCTTCTTGACGAGATGAGAATCGACGAATGGTCCCTTCTTGATCGAACGTGCCATAGCTCTCGCCCCTTAGCCCACGACCTTGGTGTTGCGGCGCCGTACGATCATCGACTGCGTGCGCTTGTTCTTGCGCGTCTTGTAGCCCTTGCACTTCACGGCCCAAGGGCTCACCGGGTCCCGCGCCGCGGACTTCTTGCCTTCGCCGCCGCCATGGGGGTGGTCGACCGGGTTCATCGCGACGCCGCGCACCGTCGGACGGATACCGCGCCAGCGCGCGCGTCCCGCCTTCCCGATCGACTCGAGGGCGTGCTCCTCGTTCCCCACCTCGCCAATGGTGGCGCGGCAGTTGATGTGCACCTTGCGGATTTCTCCCGAGCGGAGCCGAATCTGCACGTAATCGCCCTCGCGCGCGAGGAGCTGCACGGCCGCGCCCGCCGCACGCGCGAGCTGCGCGCCCTTGCCCGGCAGCATTTCCACGCAGTGGATCATCGTGCCCACCGGGATGTTGCGAAGCGGCAGCGTGTTGCCGGCCTTGATCGGAGCCTCGGCGCCCGAGACAAGCTGCGTACCCGCTGAAACGCCTTTGGGCGCAATGATGTAGCGGCGCTCGCCATCCGCGTAGCAAAGCAGCGCGACGTTGGCGCTGCGATTCGGGTCGTACTCGAGCCGCTCGACTCTCGCCGGAATGCCGTCCTTGTTGCGCTTGAAATCGACGATCCGGTAATGATGGGGGTGGCCGCCGCCCTGGTGGCGCATCGTGATCTCGCCGTGAACGTTGCGGCCCCCCTTCCGGATCCTGCGCTCCGTCAGGCGCTCGACTGGCCTGCCCTTGTGCAGGTCGCGATTGACGACCTTGACGACCTGGCGCTGGCCTGGCGTAACCGGTTTGAGCTTGACCAGCATTACTTGGCCTCCACTTGTTCAGCGAAATTGATTTCCTGACCGGGCTTCAAGCTCACGTACGCCTTCTTCCAGTGATTGCGCCGGCCCACGTACTGCCCGAATCTCTTTGCTTTCCCGCGCACGTTCGCAACCCGCACCGATGCCACCTCGATTTTCTTGTCCTTGGTGCTGAACATGAGCTCGACGGCCGCCTTGATCTCGTGCTTGTTGGCGTCCTGCGCCACCCGGAACGCCACCTGGTTGTTCTTGTCCGCAATGAACGTGCTCTTCTCGGATATCACCGGCGCCAGAATGATCTGCATCAGGCGATCCCGGCCCCTGGCTGTCATGACAGCAGCTCCTCGATCCTCGCCACGGCGCCCCGCGTCACGAGCACCCGGGAATGCCGCATGAGGCTCACCGGGTCGCAATGCGAAACGGGGATGATGTGCACGCCCGGCAGGTTGCGCGACGAAATGCGCAGGTTGTCGTCTACGGATTCGGTGATGACCAGCACGTCCGCGAGCCCCATCCCCTTCAGCTTCTGGGCGAGAGCCCTGGTCTTTGGCTGGTCGACTGTGAACTGTTCGACCACCGACAGCCGCTCCTCGCGCGCGAGCTGCGACAGGATGGCCGAGAGCCCGGCGCGGTACATCTTGCGATTGATCTTCTGCTCGAAATTCTCGTCGGGCAGGTTCGGAAAAATCTTGCCGCCCCCGCGCCACAACGGGGAGGACGCCCGCCCGGCTCGGGCTCGCCCCGTGCCCTTCTGGCGCCAGGGCTTCTTGTTGGACTTGTTGACATCGCCCCGCGCCTTCTGCGCGCGCGTTCCCTGACGGCCATTGGCGAGGTAAGCCGTGAGCACCTGGTGCACCAGCGCCTCATTGAACTCCCGCCCGAAGGCCGCATCGGATGCCGCTACCTTGGAGGTCGCCTTCCCCTGCTCGTTGATGAGGTTCAGTTCCATTGCGCCCCCGCTTTACTTGCCGCCCTTGGCGGGGCCGCCTCGTGCCGCGCGCGAAGTCGGGCGTACCGTGACGCCGCCACCGCGCGATCCCGGGAGCGCGCCCCGGATGAGGAGGAGCTGACGCTCGGCGTCGATACGGATAATCTCGACGTTCTGAACCGTGCTACGGGCATTGCCAAGATGCCCGGCCATGCGCTTGCCCGGGAATACCCGTCCCGGATCCTGGTTCTGGCCGATCGATCCCGGCTTGTTATGCGATACGGAATTGCCGTGGCTCGCGCGGTTGGACGAGAAGTGGTGGCGGCGGATGACGCCCGCAAAGCCCTTGCCCTGCGAGGTGCCGGTCACGTCGACCTTCTGCCCAACCTTGAAGATGTCCACACCAACCGCGCCGCCAAGCGTCACGCTGCCAAGCTCATCCGGCTTGACGCGAAACTCCTTGAGCGTGGTCCCGCCTTCGACCCCCGCCTTCGCGAAATGCCCGGCGGCCGCCTTGTTGATCCGGCCCGGCCGGCGCCGTCCATACGCAAGCTGCACCGCCGCGTAGCCGTCGCTGTCCGGTGTCTTGATCTGGGCGACGCGATTGTTCGACACGTCAACCACGGTCACGGGGACGGTGTCGCCCTCATCCGTAAACACGCGGGTCATGCCGACCTTGCGTCCCACTAAACCCAAACTCATCGTCTTCGCCTTCTGTCCTAAAGCTTGATCTCAACGTCCACGCCCGCCGGAAGATCGAGCTTCATCAGCGCATCCACGGTCTTGTCGGTCGGGTCAATGATGTCCATCAGGCGCAGATGCGTTCTGATCTCGAGCTGGTCACGGGAGGTCTTGTTGACGTGCGGCGAGCGCAGCACATCGAAGCGCTGCTTGCGCGTCGGCAGCGGAACCGGGCCCTTCACGACGGCGCCCGTGCGCTTGGCCGTATCCACGATCTCCAGCGCCGACTGGTCGATCAACCGGTAGTCGAACGCTTTCAACCGGATCCGTATTTTCTGACTTTTCACCGCCATGATCCTGACCTCGTGATTCGTGATTGGTGTTTGGTGAGTCGACTCACGATCCACGACTCACGATTCACGCCATTACTCCACGATCTTCGCCACCACGCCGGCTGTTGACGTCTTGGTCTCGGCCGGCCCGCAGGCCTTAACGTTCGCTGCGCTCACATTAGCCTCGCCCAGACGTCAACCGGCGCCGGCATTCCACATTACTCAACAATCTTAGCCACCACGCCGGCGCCGACCGTCTTGCCGCCCTCGCGGATGGCAAAGCGCAGCCCCTCCTCCATCGCAATCGGCTGGATCAGCGCCACCGAGATTGACACATTGTCCCCCGGCATCACCATCTCCGTGCCCTTCGCCAGCTCGATCGATCCGGTCACATCGGTCGTGCGAAAGTAGAACTGCGGCCGATACCCGTTGAAAAACGGCGTGTGCCGCCCGCCCTCCTCCTTCGAGAGCACGTAGACTTCCGCCGTGAACTTCGTGTGCGGG
>DASPGR010000057.1:0-6054 GCA_035620515.1 Burkholderiales bacterium
TATCGGCGTTGTTGAAAATGCCGCCCACCACCGATTGCAGGCTGGTGATGCGGATCGCCTTGCCGACCTCGGGAATGTAGAGCCACATGTTGTCGCCCAGGCGCAGCGTGGCCCGGCCTTTTTCGCTCGGGGGATCGAGGAAGAGCGCAACGAGATTCTCGCGCCCCTTCTTGACCGAGAACAGCACGAACTCCTTCTTTCTCCCGTCCGGCTCGATGTTGATCAGCTTGCGATACATCTCGTAGGACTCGGGGTTGAGGTTGCGGTCGACCTTCCGCAGCAGCTCGTCGCCGTCGAGCGCAAGAACGGGCCACGCGCTAAACGCGAGCATCGCCACCGCGACGAATGCAGGCCATGCGCGCCGTGCAGGATAGGGTGAGAGGGTGTACATACGACCGCTCCTAGACGTGACGCAGCGCCGCGATCGGATCCATGCGCGAGGCTTTCCATGCCGGCTGCAGGGTGGCCACTGTCGCGACCACCAGGACGACCGCCGCAACCAGCCCGACGTCGGCCATCGCAAGCGACGGCTGGAGCAGAAGGTTCTGCTGGCGCCCGAAAACAAAACTCACCGGCCAGAGGTTGAGCGCGTAGACGATCACGTAGCTCAAGACTGCTCCGATCGCGGTGCCGATCACGGCGAGCAGCAGGCCCTCGGAGACGAACAGCGCCAGGATGCGGCGCGGCGGCGTGCCGATCGCCGAAATGGTGCCGATCTCCCGGATGCGTTCGTACACCGCCATCATCATGACATTCATGACGGAGATCAGCACGATGCCGACCAGCATGACCCGAATGAAGACATCGAGGAGGTCGATCATGCGGGCGATGTTGGCGAAGGGCGAGAGCTGGTCCCAGCCGTGCACGTCGAGCGCCGGCTGGCCCTGGGGATTCTTGATTTCGGAAAGCGCCCCGGCGAGCTCAGCCTTCGCCCGCGCAAGCTGACCAAGACTCTTCAGCCGCACAGCGATCTCGCTCACCTCGGCCTCGGTCATGCGCAGGAGCCCGCGCGCATCGTCCATGTGCACGTAGCCGTCGCGTCCTCCGGGACCGGTTACGTCCCCGAGCACGCCCTGCACGGTGAAGGTTCTGCCGTTAACCGACCCGTCCAGGTTCGTCGCCACCAGTACCACGGTATCGCCCGGCTTGATCTTCATGCCCCGGGCCATGATTTCCGGGATCAGAACCTTGCCCCGCTCCAGGAGCCCGTTGGCGACGCTTCCCTGCACGACGCGCCCAGGCAGCATGGGCATGGCTGCCGCCTCGCGTTCCGGGATCACGCCGTTGAGGCGAATGCTCGTGGTCTCCGTGAAGTTGCTGAACATGGCGCCGAACTTCAGGCGCGGCGAGGACGTCACCAGCCATCCCTTGTCCTTGAGCGCTTCTTCGACCTTGGCCACCGCCTGGGGCTTCATGTTGAGATTGAGCGGCAGGTTGTCGATGGAGGCAACGTAGCCGCGGCGGTGCACCTGCAGGTGCCCCAGCATGGAATCGGTGATCTGCCCGACGATCAGGTTCTTGAACGAGCCGGACCCCGCGATGAACAGCAGCACCGCCATGACGCCGAGCACGATCAACCCCGCGGTGAGCACCGTGCGGCGCCAGTAGCGGGCGAGGTTGCGCGCCGCGAGCTTGAGGACCTTAGGCACGACTGCCTCCGTTCACGATCCGCCCGTCCTCCAGCGTGATGACGGACTCGGCCTCGCCCACGATCTTCGGGTCGTGAGTGGAGAACACGAACGTGCTGCCGGCCTCATCACGCATCTTCTTCATGAGCCCGATGATGCGGTAGGCGGTGTCGTGATCGAGGTTGGCGGTCGGCTCGTCGGCCAGCACGATCCGCGCTCGTGTCGCAAGCGCCCGCGCAACCGCCACGCGCTGCTTCTGTCCGCCCGAGAGCTGGTCCGGCCGCTTGCCCGCCTGCTCCGCCATCCCCACGGCCTCAAGCAACTCCGCGACGCGCGCGCGGCGCTTCTCCACTGGCCAGTCCTGCACCATGAGCAGCGGATACTCTATGTTCTCCGCCGCCGAAAGCACGGGGATGAGGTTGAAGTCCTGAAAAATGAATCCGAGATGGCTACCGCGGAAGCTGGCGGAGGCGTGCCGGTCGAGCGTTGCGACGTCGGTGTCGAGCACGGAGAGCTTGCCGCTGGTGGGGTGATCCATGCAACCGATCATGTTGAGCAGCGTGCTCTTGCCGCTGCCGGAAGGGCCTACGAAGGCGACAAACGCTCCGCCCTCGATCGTGAAGTTCGCGCCGCGCACGGCACGAACCGCGACCTCCCCCGCCTGGTAGGTCTTATCGAGTGCTTCGGCCCTGACGACAACGCTCATGACGACTGCCCACCATTGAAATGGCTTCACGCGGACCGGGACACTTTACGGAAGCAAGCAGGTGCGGGTCTTGATGTAGATCAAGCGCGCGGACCGGGCCGCTTCGCAGCCGCCCCCCGGCACCGGAGCGCCAATTTCGTAACGCCGCGTAACAACCCCGGTCGCCGCAACGCTGCGATACAAAAAGCCGTCGCCGCGACATTGACCAATTACAACGCGCTGATTTAATCGCACCTGCTGAGACCGCGCTCGAACATGCGGCCACGCGAGGCGCCAGCGCACCAGGCACCCGCCCCGTCCCTCGCCCACATACTGAAGCGCGCAATACGCGCAGGAGACCGAAAATGAAGTGGATCTCGTCGTTCAAGACAGCCCTGGTGATTTCCACGCTTGCAGCGTTGCTGCCTGGAACCGCCGCGGCCCAGACACCGCACACGCATCAGCACAGCTTCAGCGGCGCCGAGCAATGGGCGCATATCTTCGACGATCCGAAGCGCGATGCGTGGCAGAAGCCCCATGAGGTCATACAGGCCCTCAAGCTCAAACCCGACGCGGTGATCGCGGACATCGGATCAGGCACCGGCTACTTCGCGGCGCGCTTCGCCAACATGGTGCCCAAGGGGCGCGTCTACGGCGTCGATACCGAGCCCGACATGGTGAAATATCTTGCCAACCGTGCGCAGCGCGAGGGGCTCAAGAACGTCACCGCGATTGCCGGCACACCCGACGATCCGCGACTGCCCGAGAAGACGGATCTGATCATCCTGGTCGATGTGTATCACCATATTGAAAACCGTGGGCCCTATTTCAGCCGCTTGCAGAACCTGCTCAAGCCCGGCGGGCGGCTCGCCGTCATCGACTTTCGCATGGACTCGCCGGAAGGCCCCCCGGTGAGTGCGCGCATCGCGCCGGAGCGCGTGAAAGCCGAGCTCGCAGGCGCCGGCTACTCACTCACCCAGGAGCACAGCTTCCTGCCGAACCAGTATTTCCTGATATTCACGCCGGGCAAAACCTGATCTCACCCACCTGCCCAGGTGGCGTCCCGGTCGCGCGCCTCGCGTCGCCCCATCTGAACGGCGGTCCGCGGCAGCGGTCATAATGCTTGCACGCATCTTCGAGCAAGCCACTTGGACAAAGCACGCCGCAGAAGATTGATCCTCGCCGCTGGAACGGCGGCGGCGAGCGCGGGTCTTGCCGGCGGCCTCTGGTGGTGGCAGCGCGGTCGTCCGGAAGCGCCGCTGCCGCCACCCGAACCTCCCCTGCCCTCCGACCCGGCGTTTCCCAACGCGTTGCGGGTGCCCGGCACGGACGGGATGTACGGCGTGCTCGATGCCCAGGCGGTAACCTCCATCGTCGCGCGGCCGGTGCGCTATCCCCTGCTCAATGGCAGCCCGGCCGGTATGCTGGCCTACGAAGTCGAGCACCGGGGCCGCACGCTTTACAACCCGACGCTCCGCGCGCGCACAGGAGGCCACGTCAACCTGACATTCTGGAACGCGCTCGATGATCCCGGGATCATCCACTGGCACGGCTTCAAGGTCGACAGCAACAACGACGGCCATCCCCACTACGCGGTGCCGGGCGGCGCTACCTACGAATACCAGTTCGGCATCCCGAATCGGGCGGGTACCTATTGGTACCACCCGCACCCGCACGGCCTCTCCGGCGAGCAGATCTATCGCGGGATGGCGGGCCTCTTCATCGTCGAGGACGCGGAAGAGCTCGCATTGCAGCGGGAGCTCGATCTTCGCCTGGGCGTAACCGATATTCCACTCATCGTGCAGGACCGGCGTCTGGATGCCGACGGGAATCCGGTGTTCGCGCCGACCGGCGCGGAGCGATTTCACGGGTATCTGGGCGATCAGGTACTCATCAACCATACACCCCGCCCTTACCTCGATGTTGCTTCACGGATTTTCCGCTTTCGCCTGCTCAACGGCTCCAATTCCCGCATCTACCGTCTCGTTTTCCGGCACGGTGAGCGCCTCCTCGATTTCGCAGTGATCGGCACCGACGGCGGCCTGCTCGAGCGTCCGCACATGGTGCAGGAAGCCTTCCTTTCTCCCGCGGAGCGGCTCGATGTCCTGCTCGATCTGCGCTATTTCCGCCTCGGCGACGTGGTGTCGCTTGCAAGCCTGCCGTTCGATCCCATGCATCAGGTAGCCGCGCATGTCCCCGGCCCGGGCAACACGCATGCACAACATGCGCCGCGCGGTCATCAGGATTCGGCCGTCACGGCGCTCGAAGCGCCGATCCCGGAGGGTGCGGAGATCGAGCTGATGCGAATCCGGGTGAGCAGAAGAACGATTTACGGCCCGCGGGTACCGTCACACCTGTCCAGGTTCGAGCCGGCACCACCCGAAGTGCCGCGGCCCCGAGTTATTACTCTCGACCAGAAGAACGGGGTCTGGCGCATCAACGGCCTGACCTATGTCGGGCATGAGACGCCGATCGTCGTGAAGCGCGACACAATCGAAATCTGGGAAATCCGCAACCTGCCGCCGTCAATGCCGCATCCGTTCCACATCCACGGCTTCCTGTTCCAGGTGACCTCGCGCGCGAACAGCCCCGAGCACGTTCGGCGCATCGCAGAGCCGAAAAGTGGGCTCACGGTCGCCGATCGCGGCTGGAAGGACACCGTGCTCGTGTGGCCGGGCGAGACGGTACGCATCTCGATCGATTTCTCCCACACGTACCTCGGCGACCAGGTCTACATGGTCCACTGCCACAACATGGAGCACGAGGACGGCGGAATGATGCTCAATCTGAAAGTCGCTGCGTGAGTGACGATGAGTGAGCAGACCCGGAGGCTCCGTACTGCTCACTCATCACTCATGTGACGACGAAATCGAATCTCGCGTCACGCCGCGTGCTTGCGCGAGTGACCTGCATCGTCAGCTCGGGACGGTAGATCCAGTCGGAGCGGTTGCGCGGCTCGTCGGGAAAGTAGAGTTGCGTCGTGAGGACCCGACCGCCTGGCGCCTGCACCTTGACGTGAATATGGCGCGTGCGCCCCGGATATTCTCCCGGCACGATGGTCTCCAGGCGGTAACGCCCCTGCGCGTCGGTGAGGAGGTGCCCACGGTAGCGAAAGCCCCGGTTGTCGTAATCGCCCTGCGCATCGCAATGCCAGAAGTCGAGCAGGGCGTTCGCTACCGGAGCGCATCGCGGCGAGAGCACGAATCCCGCGACCACCAGCCGCTCCCCGCCCGCGCCCGGCTCGACGAGCGAGTCGCGTTTCGGGGAATTCGGCGTATAGAAGGGGCCCGGTGTTTGTGCCGGGGTCGGCGCGGGCTTCTCGCCGCAGGAAGGCGTCAACGGCAACGTCTGCGCGCGCGCAGCGTGAATCGGCACGAACGGCAGCGCTAACGCAGCTCGCAGGAGCCGGCGACGGCGACTTTCGTTTTCATCATGCTTCATCAGCACTTCCCTCAAAACGTCGATCTGCAGTGATCCGCAGCGCGCGCCCGAGAGTTCATCTTAAACATCCCCTCTCCCCGTTTTGACGGGGAGAGGGGAATTCCTGAGACACCTTCTACTTTCTCAGCTTGCCCCAGAGATCATCCAGCCGCGCGTAGCGGCCGCACCCGTTCACGTAGAAGCGGTAGCGTGTTGGGTTCTTCTTGTAATAGTCCTGGTGATACTCCTCGCCCGGCCAGAAGTCGGTCGCCTTCACGATCGGCGTCACGATCGGCTGCTTGAAGGGCTTCTCCTTTTCCC
>DASPGR010000058.1:0-6373 GCA_035620515.1 Burkholderiales bacterium
GGTCTGGACGCGCTGCCCCTTGCGGACGATCGGCTTCTGGTTGATGCACGTGTTCTGGTTGGAGCGCCGGTACTTGGTGAGGTTGAAGATGTCGAGAGGCAGATCCTGGACGGGATCGGCCTTCTTGGAACGGCTCTCCGCCCGCACCACCACGCGGTCCGCCGACACGTACTCCACCACGCCCACCCGCCTGGCGACGACCACCGACCCCGAGTCGCGAGCGACCACGTGCTCCATGCCGGTTCCCACCAGCGGCGCCTCGGGCTGGAGCAGGGGCACCGCCTGCCGCTGCATGTTGGACCCCATGAGCGCCCGGTTGGCGTCGTCGTTCTCGAGGAAGGGGATGAGGGCGGCCGCCACCGAGACGAGCTGCTTGGGCGACACGTCCATGAAGTGCAGCTCCTCGGGCGGCACCATCCGGAACTCACCACCCTTGCGCGCCGATACCCGCTCCTGCGCGAAGCGCCCGCTGCGGTCGATCTCGGCGTTGGCCTGGGCGATGACGTACTGCTCCTCCTCCAGCGCGGTGAGGAAGATGATCTCGTCGGTGACGCGCCCTCCGGTCACCTTGCGGTACGGCGTCTCGATGAAGCCGAACTCGTTCGTGCGGGCGTAGGTCGAGAGCGACGAGATCAGCCCGATGTTCGGGCCTTCCGGCGTCTCGATCGGGCAAACGCGGCCGTAATGGGTCGGGTGCACGTCGCGCACCTCGAACCCCGCGCGCTCGCGCGTGAGCCCGCCCGGCCCGAGCGCGGAGACGCGCCGCTTGTGCGTGATCTCGGAGAGCGGATTGGTCTGGTCCATGAACTGCGAGAGCTGAGAGGAGCCGAAGAACTCCCGGATCGCCGCGCTGACCGGCTTGGCGTTGATCAAGTCGTGCGGCATCAGGTTCTCCGACTCCGCCTGCGAAAGCCGTTCCTTTACCGCGCGCTCGACCCGCACCAGGCCCGCCCGGAACTGGTTTTCCGCGAGCTCGCCCACCGAGCGCACACGACGGTTGCCGAGGTGGTCGATGTCGTCGATCTCGCCCTTGCCGTTCCTCAAGTCCACCAGAATCTTGATGACGGCGACGATGTCCTCCGCGGACAGCGTCCCCGTGCCGAGCAGCTCGGAGCGTCCGACGCGCCGGTTGAATTTCATGCGGCCCACCTTCGACAGATCGTAGGTGTCCGCATTGAAAAACAGGCGTGTAAACAGGGTCTTTACCGCGTCTTCCGTGGGCGGCTCGCCCGGGCGCATCATGCGGTAGATCGCGACCTGTGCCGCCAACTGGTCGGCGGTCTCGTCGGTCCGCAGCGTTTGCGAAATGTACGGCCCCTGATCGAGGTCGTTCGTGTAGACCGTCTGGATCTTGCCGACTCCGGCCTCGCGCAGTTTCGCGAGCAGCGCTTCGGTAATTTCCTCATTGGCGTTGGCCAGCACCTCTCCGGTGCCCTTGTCAACCACGTTGTGGGCCAGCACGCGTCCCACCAGAAACTCTTCCGGCACGGCGATGCGGCTGAGATTCGCCTGCTCCAACTCGCGAACGTGCTTCACTGTGATGCGCTTGTCCTTGGCGACGATCAGCTTGCCGCTTTTCGTCGCGATGTCAAAGCGCGCCATCTCCCCGCGCATGCGCTCCGGAACGAGCGTGAACTCGATCGAGTCCTTGGCGAGCTGGAAGGTGTCGAACGCGAAGAACTCGGCCAGGATCTTCTCCGGGGAATAGCCGAGCGCCTTGAGCAGGATGGTTACCGGCATCTTGCGGCGGCGATCCACGCGGAAGTAGAGATAGTCCTTGGGGTCGTACTCGAAGTCGAGCCACGAGCCGCGATAGGGAATCACGCGGGCCGAGAAGAGGAGCTTGCCCGAGGAATGCGTCTTGCCGCGGTCGTGCTCGAAGAAGACGCCGGGCGAGCGATGCAGCTGCGACACGATGACGCGCTCGGTGCCGTTGATGACGAACGAGCCCGTGACCGTCATGAGCGGAATCTCGCCCATGTAGACCTCCTGCTCCTTCACCTCCTTGGGCGTGGGCTTGGCCGCCTCCTTGTCCATGATGACGAGCCTCACCTTGGCGCGCAGCGGCGCGGCATAGGTCAAGCCGCGCTGCTGGCACTCCTTGACGTCGAACGGGGGCTCGCCAAGGCTGTAGCTCACGAACTCGAGCCGGGCGTTCTTCGAGTGGCTCTCGATCGGGAAAATGCTCTTGAACGCCGCCTGAAGACCCTCGCTGTTGCGGCTCTCCGCTTGGGCGGCCGCCTGCAGGAATGCCGCGTACGACTGGATCTGCGTCGCCAGCAGAAACGGCACCGGCAGGACACTCTCGCGCTTGGCAAAGCTCTTGCGAATGCGTTTCTTCTCGGTGAAGGAGTACGCCATATCAGCTCCAGGAAAAATTCACATGGCGAGCGGCGCCCGCCGCTCCCCGGCCGGGGCTTGCGGGCCCCGGGCGAAGAGCAGGGCAAGGCCTGCTCGGAATAGGATCACGGCTGGCGGGCACCCGCCAGCCACGCGTCCGCATCGCGTTTACTTGATCTCGCCGGTCGCTCCGGCTTCAGTCAGCTGCTTCAGGAGACTGTCCGCGTCGGCCTTGGAGATGCCTTCCTTGACCGGCTTCGGCGCGCCATCGACCAGGTCCTTCGCTTCCTTCAGGCCGAGCCCGGTGACGGCACGAACCACCTTGATCACGTTGACCTTGTTTGCGCCCGAGCTGTTGAGCATGACGGTGAATTCCGTCTTCTCCTCAGCGGCTGCGGCCCCTGCCGCGCCTGCGGCCGGAGCCGCCACGGCTACGGTCGCGGCCGCCGCCGAGACGCCCAGCTTGTCCTCCATTTCCTTGATGAGCTGCGACAGCTCCAGCACCGTCATGTTCGAGATCGCATCGATGATTTCTGCTTTGGCAATCGTCATTGCTTTGAACTCCCGTCAGGTTTGATTCACGTGATTCAAATGGGTTCGAGCCGCTTTCATGCAGCCCGCTTCTCTTTCTGGTCGCGTAAGGCCGCCAGGGTGCGAACGAACTTTGCGGGCACCTCGTTCAGCGTGCGCAAGAACATGGAAAGCGGCGCCTGCATGGTGCCGAGCAGCCTTGCAAGAAGCTCCGGCCGGCCGGGCAGCTGCGCGAGGCTCACCACCTCTTTCGCCGTCATCACGACGTTGGGCATCGCCCCCGCCTTGATGACGAGCCTGTCGTTGCCCTTGGCGAATTCCTGCAGCACCTTGGCCGCCGCCACCGGGTCGCTCGAGATACCGTACGCAAGCGGGCCGACCATCTGCTCGGCGAGCCCCTTGAAGGGCGTATCGGCCACCGCTCGGCGCGCAAGCGTGTTCTTGAGCACGCGCAGGTAGACGCCCGAGCCGCGCGCCTTGCGGCGAAGCTCGGTCATCTCCTCGACCCGGAGGCTGCGGTACTCGGCCAGGACAACGCCCTGGGCCTGGGCGAGCTGCGCGCTCACCTCCGCCACCAGCGCCTGTTTCTGTTCGAGATTGAGAGTCAAGTTCTACCTCCGTCCAACGGTTAATACGAAAACGGGAAGTGCCGGCCGCCCGGAGGACGCGGGCGCGGCCCGCGCCCCACGTTTTCCGTCACGCCTGCAGCCATCACCGTTCCACCACCGGCGACCGTCGATCGAGAAGCCAGAACTCAGCGACTTGACCTGCGTCGGGTTCGCCGTCTGCGTAGGATTTCGGGTACTGGCGCTCACGGGCACCCGGCCACGCACTGCCCAGCAGGCAGCTTCTGACCATGAACCCCCGATACGCGTTCCCAAGAAAATTAAACCTCCTGGTTCCTACGGTCTTTGACAACCTGCCGCCAGTGCCTGCGCGGCAGCCCAAAGTCTTCACACAATCAAACTTGCCTGATCGACGCGGACACCCGCGCCCATCGTGCTCGATACCGAAATCTTCTTGAGGAAGATCCCCTTCACGCCCGCCGGCCGGGACTTGTTGACCGCCTCGACCAGCGCTTTGAGGTTCTCGTTCAGCGCCTCGACAGAGAACGAGGCACGGCCGATCGTGCATTGAACGATCCCGGCCTTGTCGGCGCGATATTGAATCTGGCCCGCCTTCGCGTTCTTGATCGCGGCCGCGATATCCTGCGTCACCGTCCCAACCTTCGGATTCGGCATGAGTCCGCGCGGGCCGAGTATCTGGCCGAGCTGCCCCACCACGCGCATGGCGTCCGGCGTCGCGATGACGACGTCAAAATCGAGCTTTCCGCCCTTGATGTCGTTGGCCAGGTCCTCGAAGCCCACGATATCGGCGCCGGCAGTCTTTGCCTGCGCCGCCCGGTCGCCCTGGGCGAATACGGCGATCCGAACGCTCTTGCCGGTGCCCTGCGGCAGCACGATCGAGCCGCGCACGGTCTGATCCGACTTCTTCGCGTCGATGCCCAGATTGATCGAGACGTCGACCGATTCATCGAACTTTGCAGTCGCACCTTCCTTGACCAGCTTCAACGCGTCCGGTGCCGGGTAGGCCTTCGCGCGGTCCACCTTCGCGTGTATCGCGCGATAGCGTTTGGAGGCCGTGTTCATAGTCCCTCCACATCGACGCCCATGCTGCGCGCGCTTCCCGCCACGGTGCGCACCGCAGCTTCCAGGTCTGCTGCCGTCAGATCGGGCATCTTGGCCTTCGCGATTTCCTCGGCCTGGGCCCGGGTGATTTTCCCGACCTTGTCGGTGTTGGGTTTCGCGCTGCCCTTCTCGAGCTTGGCCGCCTTCATGATGAGCACGCTCGCGGGCGGCGTCTTCATCACGAAGGTGAAGCTCTTGTCGTGGTAGGCCGTGATGACGACCGGCACGGGCAGCCCCGGTTCCATCTTCTGCGTCTGCGCGTTGAACGACTTGCAGAATTCCATGATATTCAAGCCGCGCTGCCCCAGTGCGGGCCCGATCGGGGGGCTTGGATTTGCCTTGCCCGCGGGCACCTGCAGCTTGATGAGACCCACTACTTTCTTCGCCATCTTACTAACGCTCCTTCCGGGTCCAAGCGGACGCGCGACGCGCCCTCCCCGATCTCACTTCCGCGAACCGCGAATGGAAAAGCCCCGCAGTCCAATCACCAGTCACCTTTACGCCTTTTCAACCTGGCCGAAGTCGAGCTCCACGGGCGTCGAACGGCCGAATATCGTCACGGAAACACGCAGCTTGTTCTTGTCGTAGTTGACGTCTTCCACGTTGCCGTGAAAATCCGCGAACGGGCCTTCCTTGACCCGCACCGCCTCACCCACCTCGAACAGCACCTTGGGCCGCGGTTTCTCCACCCCTTCCTGGATCTGGTGAAGGATGTTCTGCACCTCCTTCTCCGAGATCGGCGTGGGCTTGGTCGCCGTGCCGCCAATGAATCCGGTCACCTTCGGCGTGTTTTTCACGAGATGCCAGGTGTCGTCGGTCATCTCCATCTCGACGAGCACGTAGCCCGGGAAAAACTTGCGCTCGCTGATCGCCTTCTGCCCGGCCTTCATTTCGACCACTTCCTCGACCGGCACCAGGATCTGGCCGAACTTGTCCTCCATGCCGGCGCGCCGGATGCGGTCCTGCAATGTGCGCTGCACGCTCTTCTCGAATCCCGAGTACGCGTGAACGACGTACCACCTCTTGCTCATGGCAGTTCCTAGCTCATCAGCTTCTGCACGAACCACAATAACCCCGCGTCAACTATCCAGAGAAACAAAGCCATCACCACCACGAATGCAAACACGATTCCCGTCGTCTGCAGCGTCTCCTTCCGGGTCGGCCATACCACCTTCTTCGTCTCCGCGACCGATTCACGGGAATATTCGTGAAACTGCTTGCCCGGCGCCGACGTCAGGAACACCACGGCTCCGATTGCAAGCCCGCCCAGCACGGCGAGCACCCGGAAGATCATGGCGTACTGATCGAGGTAGTAAAAACCCGCGACACCTGCAACGACCAGCGCGATCGCCAAGAAAATCTTTACCTTGTCCGCCATCTTTCCGTCGACTCGTCGCTCGCACCGTGCTTGGCAGGCCAGGAGGGTCTCGAACCCCCAACCTTCGGTTTTGGAGACCGACGCTCTGCCAATTGAGCTACTGGCCTCTTACTCAAATGCGTGACCCGTGAGGTCTCATCCGTTTGCCGTTCACTCCACAATCTTTGCAACGACCCCCGCGCCGACCGTCTTGCCGCCCTCGCGGATGGCAAAGCGCAGCCCCTCCTCCATCGCAATCGGCTGAATCAGCGCCACCGAGATCGACACATTGTCCCCCGGCATCACCATCTCGGTTCCCTTCGCCAGCTCGATCGATCCGGTCACATCGGTCGTGCGAAAGTAGAACTGCGGCCGATACCCGTTGAAAAACGGCGTGTGCCGCCCGCCCTCCTCCTTCGAGAGCACGTAGACTTCCGCCGTGAACTTCGTGTGCGGG
>DASPGR010000059.1:0-7508 GCA_035620515.1 Burkholderiales bacterium
GCATGAAGCCAAGGAATACGCAAAGACCGTCTTGAAGGGCGTGTGGACCGCGCTGCCCACCAATTTCATCGCCGAGGGCGGACTCGATGAGGCCGCCATTGCCGCCAATCTCGAGCATTGCATCACGAACCTGAGGATCGAAGGCCACTATTGCGTCGGCAATGTGGGCGAGTTCTGGTCGATGACGAACGAGGAGCGCATGCGCGTTGCCGAGATCAACGTCGAGGTTGCAAAGGGGCGCATTCCGTTGATCACGGGCTGCCACCACCAGAATCCCGCCGAGGCCGTGAAGCTCGCGCAGCACGCGCAGGCGGTCGGGATCGACTGCGTCATCATTCTCACGCCCTACGTCGCCGCGCGCAGCGACGACGCGATCTACGACTACTTCCGCTACGTCTGCGAGCGCGTCGACATCGGGATCTGCCTCTTCAACACCGGGGTCACGTATCCGATCTCGGCGCGGCTTGCCAAGCGCCTCGCAGGGCTCCCCAACATCTGCGGCTACAAGCAGGGGGTCGGCAAGATGCAGGCGACCACGGCCCTGCGCGATGCGGTCGGCAAGGAAATCGAGGTGAGCGTCGCCGACGAGGCGCCATGGCTCTACAACATCGCCGTCGCCGGAGACCGCTGGCTGCTCAACTATTGCCCGCACCTCTACCAGGTGAAGGACTACCTGCCGGTCAACGACTACACCCGCGCGGCCCTTGCCGGCGACATGAACAGGGCGACTGAGATCTGCCGAAGCCTGAATCCCCTGCGCTCACTGCTCGCCAAATGGATCCCGGGCTACGGCGGCGGCGACGGGCGCATGGCGATCGCCGAGCAGAAGTTCTGGATGGAATGCATCGGCATGGCAGGAGGGCCGGTGCGCTCTCCGTGCATCGAGATGACGGAAGAGGCGAAGAAACAGATGCGTGCCGATCTCGAGGCGACAGGGCTGCCGGCGAAGGCGCGAGCCGCTGGTCAGCTGCGCCGTGCGGCATGAGCGTTATTGAACCGCCAAGGCGCCAAGAGAATCGATAATCGAACCGCCGAGACGCCGAGACGCCGAGAGAAACAAGAACACGCTTCACGGAATCTAGGGTTTGAGGTCTTCGAGAAACCACTCGGCCGGAAGCTCCCGGCCAATGCCCGCTTCTCGCGCAAGCTCGTAGATTCGCGGCGCCACGGCCGCGAACTGTAGTCCCATTCCGACGTTGTTCTTGAAGACCGTGATGTCGGCGGCATTCGCACGTCCGCTGTGCCTGCCGGCCACGAGATCGCACAGCTCAGGCATGTCGTCCCAACTGAGGATGCCCGCCGCCACTGCCTCCCACAGGTCTCCACCCTGCTGCCGCCGCGCGCCTTCCTTGGTGTGCGCAACGACCAGGGCTGCGCGGCGGAACACTTCGTCATTGAGCTCCCTGCGCGGCATGCCTTCATCGCCGCTCACGATGGATACGACATGCGCACCGGGTGCGAGCCACGCGCCGTCCGCGATCGGCCGGCTCGTGTTGGTCGCGGCGACAACCAGGTCTGCGCCCGAGACCGCGTCGCGCGCGCTCTGCACCGCCTCGGCAGCGAGCCCGAGCTCGCCCCTTGCGCGCTCCGTGAAAATCGCGCGGTGCTCGGGATTGGGGCTGTAGACCCGCACGGACGCGATGGCGCGCACTTCACGCATCGCAAGAAGGTGCGCCCACGCCTGTCCGCCCGTGCCAAGCAGCCCCATCGTCATGGCGTCCGGACGCGCCATGAGACGCGCACTCAACGCGCTCGTGCACGCGACGCGCACGATCTGCAAAAAGCCGTCGTGCAGCAGCGCGACCGGCTCGAGGTGCTCGACGCTGAACACCATAACGAGCCCGCAGTAGGTGCCGCCCGGTCCGCGCGCGAGCTTCTCGCGCCGCGTCACGCCCTCCACGGCGCGCTCGCTCACCACGTCCGATGTCAGGCGCAGCGTCGCGTAGCGTCCGTCGAGGAACGCGCCCTCCATGGTCTTGAGGTAGTAGCTGACCCCCGGCTCGGCGAGCGGCACCTGCATCTGGGTGCGCTGTCTGCCAAGCGCGCGCCCCGCCGCCTGCGCTCGATACGCGTCCTCGAGCGCGTCAAGACATGCGCCGATATCCAGAACCTTGCGGACGTCGGCATTATTGAGCACGAGCATCGTTCAGCCTTTCCTCGCGCGCTTGCGCGCGCGCGCCGGCGTCGCGGCTGCCTCGTTGAGCGCCCCAAGCAGGCCGAACACTCCGCGCTTGCGGATGCCGCGGCGCATGAGCTCGACATCGATCACCTGGTGGTCGTCCACGTCGAGATTGACCTCGTTGCCGAAGGTGCTGATGTACCACGTCTGCGTCCCGCCGTCCTTGGCCTGAAAGATGAAATCCCCCGCATCGAACTGCGCAACGATGTTGAGGATCAAGGTCTCCTTCATCGCCTCGACGCCCTCGGAGATGCCTTCACCCTGAATGAGAACTTTCCACGCGCCCGCCTTCCGGTAGGCCTCGACCTGGGCGAGCACGTAGCTCTGGCTGCGCGTCCAGTCTTCCTGCCCTTTCTGGCCCGCTTCTGCCACGACCTTGAGGCCTTCCCCCGCCGCCATCCTGATGAGCTCGCACTTGTCACGCAGGGACATCACCACCTGCGCGCTCGAGACTTCGACGGCGTCGGCGCCGAGACGCCGTGCTTCGCGATAGAAGCGGCGCGAGACGCCCTGCTGGAACGCCGCCTCGGTCACGTCGCCCGCAAAAAACGTGCGGATCCCCGCCTCGCGGAGCAACGCCACCTTGCGCTTCACCAGGCGCTCGGTCTGGAGCCGATAAGCGCCGATGCCGAGCTTGAAGTAGTCGATGTACTCGCCGGCGGACTCGACGAGGTCCGCGAGACGCCCGCTTCCCATTCCGCGGTCCGCGACCACTGTCAGCCCGGACTCCCGCGGCTTCGCCGAGCGCGGCGCAACGCGGACGAATGAAAAAGCCATTTCGTCGAGGCCCCGATCCCGTGCCATGCCCCCTCCCTTCCTCTTAACACACTCTATCCGCCCCGCAACCAGCGAGTCCCGCTGTCAAGTATCCTTCAGCACCGCAAGGGTATGTGAACGGAACTCGCGCTGATGCAGCACGTAGATCACCGCCAGCGTCACCGCGATCATGAGCGCGGGGTGCAGAAACCATGAGAGCGCGGCTACCCCGAAATAGTATGCGCGCAGACCCTGGTTGAAATTGCGGTTCGCATACGACACCACCACCGCGGTCCGCTCGACGTGCGGCAGGTCGTGCGCGACGTCGGGCGGGGGCTTCCCGGTCGCGCCGACGAGTATCGAGCAGAACCCGAACTGCCGGATCGACCAGGAAAACTTGAAAAATGCATAAACGAAGATGAAGAGCAGCACCAGGACCTTGAGCTCCCACAGGCGCTGCGACACCTGCTGCGCGAAAGGAAGCTCCGCCATCACACTCGCCGCGCGCTCGGTGTAGCCCATGAGAACGACCAGCGCTCCGAGTATGAGCATGGTGGTGGAGGCAAAGAACTGGGAGCTTCGGGTCAGGTTGCGCACCACGTTGATGTCCACCATCCGGTTGTCCCGCTCCACCATGCGCAGCACCCATTCGCGCATGTGGCGCTGCATCTCCCGCCCGAGGCGCGGGCGCGCGGTCGCGCTGTAGTCCGTGTACCACTGGTAGCCCGCCCACAGCGCGATGAGCAGCGCGAGCGCAAGCCAATCAAGCCATGTCAAGGGCAGCGACACCAGGAAACGGTCGAGCAGCGTCATAGGAACAGCGTGAGCACACCCGTGTAGCCGTAGAGCCGGTTGTGCGAGATCTCTCCGTTGCAGAAGAAGCCGACGAGCGGAAACTCGCCGAGGCCCTCGCGCACGAGCTTCAGCTCACCCGAGTCCGGACCGAAGAGGCTCGCCCCGCGGCCGAGACAGGAATAGTAGACGCCGCCCCGCGGACGTGTGTAGAGCCCCTTCCTCATGCTCTCCAGCATGCGCTCCATGTCCTCCTGCGCCGTCCCGGGATCGCGCTTGCAGAACATCACGCTCGCACCCGGCTGCACCATCTCGCCGATTGCTATCAACCGGTTCGCAGGATCGATGCCCACGAGGTTCCGCACCAGGTAGTCGCCCGTGTCGCTGCCGGGGATCGGCAGCGCGGCGAAGACGTGTCCGCCGATTCGATTGAGATCGCGCCCGAGGGTCTCTCCGATGTCCTCGCGGAACACGTCGAGCGCGGGACGGCCATCGAGGCTGATGATGACGTTCTGCTGGCTCGTCGTGACCACATGCTTGGCCCCGATCGGCGAGCACCCCTGCGTCAGGCGGGTAGCAATGGTCACTCCTTCGGAGAACGCAACGCCCGAGAGACCGCCTTCGACGATGCCGTCGGCGATCTGCACATTCTGCCGGCGGGAGCTCGTCAGACCGCCCACCAGGAACCCGCTTTCCACCTTGCCCGCGAGGCGCGGTACGAGCTCGGTCAAGCGCCGGTTGAGGGGATCGGCGTGCACGATCGCGAAATTGGGAACGGCGCCGGCGCAGTTCAGTTGCACATTGTCGACGTCGGCGGGACCCGCCACGGCCGAAAAGATGCGAAACGCGTCCGGCTCGAAATCGCCTGCGAGAATCGCGATCGCCGGCTCGTCGAGATATTCCTTCGCCGTCGCGCAGATTCCGATACCGACCGTGCCGACCCAATGCGGGATACCGGTGCGACTCTTGACGAACGCAAGGATGTCGCCCACGTGGTCGGCGAGCACATCGGTGACGTAGAGAAACCCGAGATTTGCGGGCCCGCTCCCGAGCTGATTCAGGCACGATTCGGCTGCTTCGCGCCAGTCCGCCGCGCCCGCGTGTCCATAGCGAAAGTCAGCCATCAGTTTTCGCTCATGACAGGAGTCGGCGTTTACGCGAGTCTCTCGAGCGCTGGTTGCTGCGGGCCTTCACCGCACACCGTACGGGCTTGATTTTCAGGCAAATCCTAACACGGATCGACGGCGTGGCCGTCATCGCGGCACTGAGCGCACGACCGCTTTGAGCATGACCGCGGCCCTATAATAGCGAGCAGTCCCGCCAGGAAAACTCCATGACGCTCATTCGGCCTGCATCTTCAGGCACGCGCAACAGCCTGCTCCTGCGATCAGATGCCGAGGGCATCGCGACGCTCACGCTCAACCGTCCCGCGCAGTTCAATTGCCTCTCCGCTTCTCTGCTCTCCGAGCTGCAGGACGCGGTTGACGAGATCGCCGCGGACCGGGCGATTCGAGTCGTCGTTATTGCCGGCGCCGGCAAGGCCTACTGCGCCGGCCATGATCTGAAGGAATTGCGCGCCCACCGCGACCGGCGCTTTGCCAAAGATGTATTCGGGCGCTTCAGCCGCCTGATGTTGACCCTGACGCGCCTGCCGCAACCCGTCATCGCCCGCGTTCATGGGACGGCGTACGCTGCGGGCTGCCAGCTCGTTGCGCAATGCGACCTCGCGGTCGCCTCCACCGACGCGACCTTCGCGACCTCGGGCATCAACTTCGGCCTTTTCTGCAGCACGCCGGGCGTATCGCTTGCGCGCAACATCCCGCGCAAGCGCGCCTTCGAGATGCTGGTGACCGGCAACTCAATCGACGCCGGGACCGCGCTTGAAATCGCGCTTGTCAACCGCGTCGCCTCGCCCGAGCGGCTCGACGACGAGGTTGCAGGCCTCGCAGCATCCATCCTGGAGAAATCCCCTGTCGCGGTCAGCGCCGGCAAGCGTCTCTTCTACCAGCAGATCGAGGCCGACCTCGAAGAAGCCTACCGCCTTGCCACCGAAGCGATGGTCGAGAACATGATGAGCGAGGATGCCCTCGAGGGCATCGACGCCTTCACCGCAAAGCGCCGCCCCGTCTGGAAGAACAAGTGATGGCGGACGACGAAAGGAATATTGATATGAGAGTTCCATTCCTGCTTCTCGCGTTAGTGCCGATTGCAGCGCTGGCGGGCGGTTCGAATTACGGCGTCAAGCCGGGGCCTCACCCGCAGCTCGCGGGCAAGGTGAGCGAATGGCCTGTTCCGACGCCGCGTTTTGCGCGGGATCCGGCGGTCGCGCCCGACGGCAGCGTCTACATCGCCGTCATGTCCGGCAACAAGGTCGCCCGCTTTGATCCGAAGACGCAGTCATTCAAGGAATGGGATCTGCCGTCGGGGCACCATCCGCACGGCGTGCTGGTGGACCTGCAGGGCATCGTCTGGACAACCGGCAACCGCAATGGAACGATCGGCCGGCTCGATCCGAAAACCGGCGAAATAAAGGAGTTCCAAACCCCATCCGGCGGCGGCCCGCACACGCTTGTCATCACGGACGACGGCAGCACGATCTGGTTCACCCAGCAGCGCGGCGACAAGATCGGCCGGCTCGACGTCAAGTCGGGCAAAGTTACCGAGTACGAGTCGTCCGGCGGACCCTACGGCCTTGCCATCGACAAAGCCGGCAACATCTGGTGGTGCCGGATGGGCGATAACAAGATGGGCCGGCTCGATCCCAAGACCGGAAAGATGAGCGAGCTCGACATGGGCTCGGGCTCACGTCCGCGGCGCGTCGCCACTGCACCCGATGGATCGCTCTGGATCACGCTCTACGGTAACGGCAAGCTCGCGCAGGTGGATCCCGTTGCAATGAAGGTCATCAAGGAGTACCAAATGCCCGGCGGCGACGCAGGGCCATACGCCGTCACCATAGATGGCGGCGGCATGGTCTGGGCCAACGAGATCAACCTCGACACCGTCGTCCGCCTCGATCCGAAGACCGGCGACATGCGGGTCGTGAAGCTCCCCTCCTCCGGAGTCGGCATCCGCAAGATGGTGGTCGATGCGAGCGGCCGGCTGTGGTACATGGGCTCGCACAACGGGCGGCTGGGCGTCGTCGACTGAATATTAAAGCCGGACGCCTCGCGCCGGTTTGACTCCGCGCGTTCGAGCGGGCGAGGCCTTCGCCCGTCAACGCGCGGGCAACTCGAGCAGCAGCTGATTTACCCGCCTCACGAAGCCCGCCGGGTCTTCGAGCGTCCCGCCTTCCGCGAGCAGCGCCTGGTCGAAGAGAACTCGCGACAGATCGTTGAAACGCGCCTCGTCGCTTTCCCCCTTCAGGCGCGTGAGCAGGCGGTGATGCGGATTGATTTCGAGAATCGGCTTTGACGCCGGGGCGTTCTGCCCCGCTGCCTTGAGCAGGCGCTGCAGGTTGGCCGAGAGATCGTGCTCGTCGGCGACGAGACATGCGGGCGAGTCTATCAGCCGCAATGTCACCCGCACATCCTTGACGTTCTCGCCCAGCGATTTCTTCACCTTTTCCACAAAGTCCTTGAACTCCCCTGCCTCCTTCTCCTGCTCCTTCTTTTCCGCCTCGTCCTCGAGCTTGCCCAGGTCGAGGCGGCCCTTCGCGACCGATTGCAGCGATTTGCCCTCGAATTCGGTCAGATGGGAGACGACCCATTCATCGACGCGGTCGTACATTAAGAGCACCTCGACGCCCTTCTTGCGGAACACCTCGAGATGCGGGCTGCTC
>DASPGR010000060.1:0-12024 GCA_035620515.1 Burkholderiales bacterium
GTTTCGCCAGTGCTGTCAATCAGGAACGTCTCAGGTATTTTTAACGAGAATCCGGCAGATGGTGCTGAGAAGGTCCTCCAAATATTGACCGTTGTTTTCAGCGTCTGCGGAAACGTCTGGCTCCCGACTCGAAGGTGGATCGTGCCGACGTAAGTACCGAGGGTCACGCTAGTCGGAATCGCAAATGTCACCGAGACGTTCTGCGCTTTGTTGGCTCGAAGCTTCGAGACAGTGCTGGGCTTAACCTCAATGCGTCAAAAAACTCAGGCGGCCCGGGCCAGCGCTTTCTCGATGCGCATGAACCGCTGGCGTGTTGCCAGGTTGTTCGCGAGTCGTACCTGGGTGATGCCGCCAGGGCGCACCAGGATGGCCGCGCGATGGAAGACTTCGAAGCGTAACGTCTGGACGGTCTGGAGCAGGTGGAGCACGGTGTGTTTACGCGTCCGGGTCCGCTCCTGCGCGCCGGTGTCGATCTGAAAGTTGGTCAGCAGGTTATGGGTGAGGGCGACCAGCTGTTGCCACGCGCTGTTGGCCGCGTAGCCGTTCGTCGGCACCGTGTGAAACGCGAGTCCGCTTTTCAGCTGGCCGATGGTCTTCTCATGATTCCCCCGGCCGGCCATGAAGTGCCACAGGTTGCGAACCGTGAGGGGGAGATTGCTGGCGACGGCCGAGTACTCGTAGTAGCCGTCGTTCGGGTCGAAGAGGTCGAGTTGAAAGTTCTTGGCGGTCCGATGCCGCACCTTCTTGCGATAGATGGTGACGGCGATCGGGAAGCCCCAGGGCGTGATGGCCTCCGGGAGCGCAAACCCGCTGACGTCATGTGTGACCCGCGTCCACGTCGGCCGCGCGCGGATGTACTGCTGCAGGTCCAGCCAGTGGTAGAACGGCGCTTTGATGGCATACGCCACCGGCCGTTCACGCAGCCAGCACAGCACATCTTCCCGGAAAAAGGCCGCATCCATGCGGAAGCGGAGGCTGCGCTGGCGGCCCAGCGTGGCGACCAGTTGGTCCCACAGTTCGCGCAGAAACGGCAGGCTCGCCTTGCCGTCGTGCACGTTGCCGGAGCGGTTCTTGACGCGGAGGATGTGCGTGGTCTCGGCGATGTGCGCGAGGATTGGGTAGTAACTCGGCACCTTCCGGTGGTGCGGGTTGAAGCCGCGGAAGGCGCGTTCCACCTGCAGCCCGGTCGAGACCACGACGCCATCGACATCGATCGTGATCGTCCCCAACCCGAGCGCGGGCAACACCCGCGCCACGACGCCCGCGTTGAGATCCTGCAACCGGCCAACCGTCGTCATCGTGAACTGCTTCAACCAGCGGCTGACCGTGCGAGCCGTCGGCAAACACCGGAGTCCCGTGAAGCGGCGGAACACGGGATCGTCGGCGACATACGCGACGTGCCGCAGGCGACGCCCACCGACGACCAACAGGCCGACCAGCAACCGGACCATCGCCACGCTGCCGTAGTCACCCCATCGGGCGGTCCCCTGAAACACGTCGCGCACCAAGGCATTGAAGCGCGTCTGTCGGAGATAGCGGCCGAACAACTCGAGGCCCGCGTACGAGGTCAGTGCCACGTCGCTAAACTCCAGCGGCAGATCACCATTGACACGCGCCGGCAAATCGAGTTTCCTTTGTCTCACTGTCAAAGGCCTTTCGTTGTGACGTTGAAGGGTTGGGTCGCGCCTCCTTTCAACCACAACGGCGGGCCTTTTTCAATTTCGAAATGAAGCGCCGCTCACGTTTTTTGACGCATCAGGGTTAAGTGTCTCGCTTGTCTGAGCACTGGACCATCCCTGGTCGAGCCCTCACCAAAGCCTTCTTGTGAGGGTTCCATGTCAGTCACTGCATCACCCGCTCGCGCGCAGGATCCTTCGACGCATTCGGTAGAGCTGCGAAAAGACAATCCGGTCGGTTTCGAAGAACGCTGGGCGGCTTGGCAAGCGCGAGGCGCCGCACACGATCGAGCCGTCCGCCGGCGCATGATGTTCGCCGTCCCAATTCTCGCCATCGTTGCGGCCGTGCTCTACGTTCTCCTGGTACCTTAGAGGACACACGTGTGTGCGCGAGATCGCAGCCGCGGCATGCGGTTGCTGGGCGCGACTCTTCACCCGCCTTGTCAGCATCGCCGCCGTGCGAGACGAGGCGCACGTGCAGCTAGGCTTCAAGCAGCAAAGAGGAACAGCATGGGCGACAGAGCGAACCGCATGATTACAACACTCCGCGAGCTTATCAGCGCGCTCGACCGTCGGGTCCCGCACATCGACCGGCCGGGCGAGCCTCGCATTGCGCGAGACGCTCAGATGCTCCGACGGCAAGCAGTCACGCAGATCGAAGCCTTGAGTCGTCAGGGACTACACGACTCACCTTACGACCAAGAACTCGTGAACGCGATCATGACCGACGATGGCTGTCCCTCGCGCGAAGCAAGTCGAACACGCGATTATCAGCCGACCTGCGGAATCGGACCGCTGCCTCTCGCGTCACCGTAACGGCGGACACACCCGGCATGCGCTAGAGGCGTCAGACGTCTATCCGTGAACGGTGCGAGCCGAGGTACGTAAGATCAGAAGGCCAGCGGCGGCCGCCACGACTGATGCGGCGAAGATGCCCAGCTTGGCCTCGCCGATTACATCGGGGCTGAATGCCAGATTGGCTATGAACAGTGCCATGGTGAAACCGATGCCGGCGAGCAAGCCACCTCCTGCCACCAATCTCCACGCGAGGTCCGGCGGACGCATAGCGATACCCGAGCGGACTGCCACCCAGCTAAACGCAACCACACCCAACGGCTTTCCAATCACGAAGCCCGCGAAGACCGCCACTGCGACCGGACTCGCGAACTCCCGCACCGAGATCGGCATGCCTGCATTCGCCAATGCGAAGAGGGGCATGATGGCGAATCCCACCCACGGGTGCAGGGCCAGCTCCAGCCGTTCGACAGGCGAGAGCGCTTCGCGGGCCGCGATTTCGGCGACCTGCAGCGTGCGTCGGTCGGGCGTGACGCCACTGCCAACATGCCCGGACGGGTGCGCGATCACCTGATCCAACAGGGCATACAGACGATCGTCGCTCACCCAACGCCGAGCCGGGGTCAGCAGCCCGAGTACGACGCCCGTAACAGTCGCGTGGATGCCCGACGCGTCGATCGCCCCCCACACCATCGCACCGACGATAGAGTACACGGGGACGCTGCGAATGCCGAGCGCGGCCATGCCGCGCACGAGGAAACACGCGCCGATGCCGAGTGCAAGAGGCGGCCATGCAACGTGGCTGCTATAGCCGACGGCGACGACGAGAATCGCGCCGATGTCATCAGTGATGGCCATGGACAGCATGAAGATGCGGAGGCTCGAGGGGATGCGCGATCCAAGGAGGGCGAGACACCCGATCACGAACGCAGTATCAGTCGCCATGACCGTACCCCAGCCCGCTGCTCCGGGCTGCCCTGATTGCAGCATCCGATAGATGCCTGCCGGCACGAGCATTCCGCCCGCGGCCGCCGCGATCGACAAGGCGGCTACGCGCGGTTGGCCAAGCTCCCCGAGGACGATTTCTCGCTTTAATTCGAGCGCGACCAGGAAGAAGAAGAGGGTCATCGCTCCGTCGTTGATCCAGTCCTTCAGGGACCGGACGGCCTCGCCCGAACCGATGTGAACACCGACCGGGGTCTCCCAGATGGCGAGGAAAGCGTCAGCCCATGGAGAGTTCGACAGGAGAAGAGCCACGAGCGTCGCCGCCAAGAGGACAGCGCCGGCGGCAGTCTCGATCTGTACGAATCGCGAGAACGGTCGAGTCAGGTGCTCGACCAGTGCTCTCGGCAGCTTGGCGGGTGCCTCGTTCACTCGTCGTTGTCAGCCATCGTACGTCCCGACGCACGCCATGTGTGGCGGCTGTCGAAGGCGCGCCCATCGGCCCGATCGAAACGCCGTCACAACCCGAGCCGCCGAAAGTGCGCGCGAATGACGTCGTAGCACTCGCATGCGGCCGCTTCGAGCTTCCTCCTCTTGAGCACACGAATCCGTCCGTACTTGGCCGCGATCAGCCCGTCTTCATGCAACGTTCCCATCACGAGCGTGACCGTCGGGCGCTGCACACCGAGCATCATGGCGAGAAAGTCTTGCTTTAGGAGAAATTCGCTCGAGCCGACGCGGTCCTGCGTCTGCAGCAACCACCGGCAACAGCGCTGTTTTACGCCGTGCAGCGCGTTGCACGCCGTGCCTTGCATGATCTGCAGGAGATTGGCCTGCGCGTACAGCGCCAGAACGTCGTGAAACGGTCCTGGAGTTGCGCTCTCTTTGACAAAGTGGCGAACGGCCATCGACGGCAAGAGCCCATCGGGCACTTGCTGGAATGTCCGGCCTGCGCCCGAGCGATCGCCGAGGAACACGCCGATCCCGAGCATGCCCTCACTGCCGACGGTCGCGACTTCGACAAGTGCGCCGTCACGCATTTCGTTCGTAACGGAGAACACACCGCCATTCGGGAAATAGACGTCCGTAATGGGCATACCCGGTGCCTGAAGCGTACGGCCGATCACGCCGGGGTTCATGCGGAGGTGCTTCTGAATTCGCGCGTAGTCAGCAGCCGGGAGTGCTGCGAGAAGGCGATTGTGCAGTGGCGTGCCGTCAGGGAGGAACCGAGTGGATTCTGATGTTGAGATGGCCATGAAGTCTGGTCTGAGCGAGCCTGGATTGCGGGCGCTTCACTGAGGCCGGTCGCAGCACTCCGGCCGCGATCAGGCTCAGAAGCACGCAGTCACCACCGGGACTACGCGGTAGGCATCGTCACCGTCCGACATCATCCGGATCGTGTCTCCTCCGCCCGAGGACAGAGAACCAAGCCTTGACAGGCGTGAGCTTGGATCCGCTCCCACCCATGATGTCCCGGACGGCGTCGATATGCTGTTCCGATATGCACAGTGCGCTGCGAGCGCATCCGTAGGCGACGGGCTGGTGGGCCGGTGCGGCAGTGACGTGCGTGTGCTGTGTGGGACAGCTCGAGGGGCGTAACCCAGCTACCTTTGAAAGCGCGTCTGACGCATGCGTGACTGAGAGCGAGCGCGCCGAGCGAACGGAGACTGAACGTGAGCCAATCGAACCATCGCACATTGACCGCCGCCCTTTGCATCGTCTTGGGAGCGACGCTGCTGCATGGGCAAGCTCCCCCGCACTACCGGACGTACCGGATGGGGGACGATATCCTCGCCGTTTCACAGCAGCTTGGCGTTCCGATACCGCCAGAGGCGCAGGCTGGGGGCACCGTGAGGGAGCTGCGTTGGCGGGCCGACTATGTTCGTCGTGGGACGGACGCGGCGGATCCCGTGGAACGGCTGACGTTCAGCTTCCACCACAATCAGTTGTTCAGGATCGTCATCGACTACGCGCCGACCCGCACCGACGGTATGCGTGCCGCAGACGTCGTGGCCGCTGTGGCCAAGGTCTACGGGGCCCCTACCAGGCGCGCGGACCCGCCCGTGCAGGTAGGATTGCAGCCAATGCGCGCGATTGACACGGTGGTCGCGCAGTGGAACGAGGATGACCTCACTGTGGCACTGCTGCAGTTGGACGGCCGACCCGCCTTCCGCTTGATCGTCGCCTCGCCGCTGCTCCAAGCGCGCGCCCGTACTGCGGGCAATCACGACTCTGCGGCGGACCTGAACGACTGGGCCGCCGGTGAGACCGAGCGTACCCCCTCGGGGGATCAGATCGGCGCGGCTCGCGAGCAAATCCGGCGTGTCAACATTGCGTCGTTCATTCCATGAGGATGAAAGCGAAATGTGCGATACACTACATTTGCCCGCCAGACTGGTGCCACGCCTTCGGGTGACGTCGCCTCAGCCTCCGAGCTTTTCGCAGCGAACCGCTGCCGCACAGGAGTGCGACGTATGTCTTTCCGGTTTGCTTCCGAACAACTCGCCGGCCTTCGCTTCGACGAGCGACGCTTAGCCGAACAAGGGGCTCAAGAAGGCCGCGAATGGGGCCTGTTCGCGGTGGAGGACGTGAATGTAGCGAGACGAACCTCCCCGAGGCTACGGATCACGGCCTCGACGCCGCATGCAGTGGAGACGCCGGCCCGGCACATTCACGAAAGCGGCGCCCGTGCGCAGTTTCCCTTCGTCATGACCGGTGCCGGCGCCCTTCCGATCGACCCGCAGGCGCTGAGAGACGATTGCGCCCGTTTTCTTGACGCCGCGCGGGCGGCAGCGTGCTCGTGAGCGCCGTTGAGGACATGCCGTCGGCGGCGCAGGACGCGTTCATCGACCTGCTTGCCGCACTTGAATCCGCGCGGAGGCCATCGGCCGCGGTTCGGCTGATCTCAGGGACCACTGTGTCGCTCCTCGATCGAGTCACCGCGGGCACGTTCTCAGAGCGACTGTTCTACCGACTGAACATCATCCACCTCGTGTCCGAGGGCGCCGGTGCGCCTGAAGTCACGCTCACTTGGATTCCGTGGGGATGCACGTGAAGGGCATCTCGACGGCGACGCGCGCATTATGACTGTCCATCTGGTGAATCCCAGCCACTTGTCCTTCGGTGTGGGTGTGATCACACCACGATGGCTGTTTGTGCTCGCTGGGGCCACTCCGTCTTCACATGGCCGACCGATCATCACGGACGAAACACTGGAACCGTTCGGTATCGGCAGTGTCCAGCCTGGCGACGTTGTCGGAATAGGGATTCACACCGGCAACGCGCTTCGAGGGTACGAGATTGGTACGCTGGCGAGGGACCGTGGGGCGACGGTCATCTTTGGTGGCATTCACGCGACGCTCTATCCCGGCGAGGCGCAGAATCTCGGCGGCGCGCATGCTGTCGTCAAAGGCGATGGCGACGTGGTATGGCCCATCGTGCTGAACGACGCGACGCGCGGCGCGTTGCAGCCCATCTACGAGGCCGGACGGGTCGATGCCGAACGCTTCGTCGCGGCACGGTGGGAGCTGCTGCCGCAGGGGCGCTACATGTGGGGCTCCGTCCAGACCGTGCGCGGCTGCCCCAAGCACTGCTCGTTCTGCTCCGTGTGGCGCACCGACGGCCAGAAGCCTCGACAGCGGCGCGTCGACGCGGTCGTGGACGAGATCATGGAGCTCCGTCGACGGGGATTTCGGTTCGTCGCACTGGCGGATGACAACTTCTATCCGGTGACACTGGCCGATCTCGCGATGGCGGAGCGGCAGCGCAACGCAGCGCGACTCGAGCAGCTGCGGGCGTTGCGCGCCGAGCGGTTCGAGTTGATGGACCGCCTGGCGCAACTGCCACCCGACATGGTGTTCTTCACGCAGATCACCATGGAGGCGGCCGAGGACACCGCGTTCCTCGATGCCATGCGGCGCGCCAACATCAGGGGCGCACTTGTGGGCGTGGAGGCTGTGACACCGGAGGGCCTGAAGGATGTCTACAAGCGCTTCAACGACGTGGGCGAGGCGCTGATCGCGCGCCTGCGCACGTTCCGTGAGCACGGCGTGCACGTCCTTGGTTCCTTCATCTTCGGACTCCCGAGCGATCGCCCGTCCACATTCCAGGCGACCGTCGACGTCGCGAATCGCGCCGAGCTCGCCTTCGCACAGTTCGTGATGTTGACCCCGTATCCCGGTACTGTGGATTTTGCAGCCTGGGAGAAGCGTCTCGGACCCGATGCCGCGCACGTTGGCGGCGTACCGATCACACGTCACTGGCTGATCCCACAGGACCGACGCCCGAAGGTGTATGCCCCCCACCCCGTGATGTCCGCCGAGGAGATCCGCGCGAGGACTCAGGCCGTGTGGGATGAGTTCTACAGCCTGCGGCGGATCTGGGCGCGCTCCCGATGCACGCCGACACTCCGGGCGCGGTTGGCCTTCGTGCTGATTTCGAAGCTATACCGGCAGATGTATGCGAATACCGGGATCGCCACTGACAGTGCCCGCGTGAGTCGCGCGAATCGCTGGGCGCGCCTGATCGCCAAGCCGTGTCGGCGCCTGTTCGTCGCGCGCCCGTTACCTGCGCTTACGAAAGCGGCCTCAGTGCGTGACGAGTCCGTTCCGACATCGGCTCGTCACTGACGGCGGGGAACGTGATGTTGTACGAGTTCATCGACCAGAACCGAGACGCGATCATTTCTGGCACCAGGGATAGGGTTCGCAGCCGCCCGTGGCCATCTGTCGCACCCGGCGAGCTGGAGGACGGCGTCCCGCTGTTCCTGACGCAGCTGTCAGAGACGCTCCGTTTGGAGGCCACGAAGGCGCCCTTCTCCCCGGACGCCATTGGTGCGGCCGCGGCGCGCCACGGAGGAGACCTCGTCCGACGAGGCTTTACTGTCTCCCAGGTCGTCCATGACTATGGCGACATCTGCCAAACGATCACGGCGCTCGCGGTGGAGCAAAGGGCTCCCATCGCGGTAGAAGAGTTCCATATCCTCAACCGATGCCTCGACACGGCGATCGCGGAGGCTGTCACCGAACATGCTCGCGTGACAGCAGAGGCACGTTCAGCCGAGGAGACTGAACGCCTGGGCCACGCGGCGCACGAACTTCGCGACACCCTGAACACCGCGATTCTCGCGTTCCATGCGCTGAAGCGAGGCGCCGTCGCTATCAACGGCAGCACTGGAGCGGTCCTCGGCCGCAGCTTGATGAGTCTTCGCGAAGTCATCGACCGCACGCTGTCCCAAGTCCGGCTCGAAGCTGGCACACAGACACCTGTGCGCCTGCCCGTGGTCGCCTTCATCGACGAAATCGCCGCGACGGGGGTGCTGCACGCGGAGTACCGGCACATTCAGTTCACCGTCGAGCCCATTGATCCAGCCTTGTCGATCGACGCAGACCCGGAGCTCCTCACGTCGGCCGTGATGAACTTGTTGCACAACGCCTTCAAGAACACGCCATCGGGAGGACGCGTCATTCTGCGGGCGCGTGCCGAAGGTCAGCGGTTACTCATCGAGACGGAAGACGAGTGTGGCGGGATTCCAGAGAGCAAGGGGGATCTGTTTCAAGTGTTCGGCAACCGCCGCGGCGCCGACCGGTCTGGCCTTGGTCTAGGACTCTCGATCGCTCGCAAGGCGGTCCGGGCCCACAGTGGCGCCATCCGTGTCCGCAATATGCCCGGCAAAGGCTGCGTCTTCATCATCGAAGTGCCGCTGGCAGCGGAAGACCCCGTTCGGCAAACGGTGTAATAGCCCGAGTTGCACCCCTCGGACACCATGGTTTGTCTGTGCCGATTGTGATCCCAGCCGAAGGAGCGATTCTCGAGCGCGTTCTCGAGACCTCACATTCGATCGTGTCCGAGGGCCTGAGCCGCCACGCGTACGGCCGGTTTTATGCTGCGCAGCTGAGGACCGCATGGGGACGTCGTCATCAGCGACGATTTGCGCTGGTGGACGGTGGCGACGTGCTTGCTAGCGCCATGCAGTACGACCTTCCGGCGGTGCTCGATCAACAACTCGTGCGCGTGTGTGGACTCGGCGAGATCTGTCCCTCGCCGACGCGGCCCACGGGCGGCCCCGCGCGGGAGCTCGTGGATCGGCTGGTCGAGCAAGCCGCGCGCAATGGAGCGGCGATGGCGCTTCTCTTTTTAGATACGAGCAATCAACAGCAGCTCGCCCGCTTCGATGTGGTTCCAATGACGGACGTTGAAATCGGTGTGGCAGAACCGTCGCGTCGCGGTGCGCCTATGACGCTGATTCGCGGCGGCGAGGAACGAGATGTGGCCGCCATCGTGGCGATGGGACGGATCCGCGCCGACCCATTCCGGTTCCACCTCGATCGAGACGTCGACTTCGTGCAGTACGCGATCACGAAGAAGCGATTGCTGGCGGGGCTCGGCACTGCGGGCGTACGCCAGCTGCACTTCTTCATTGCCGAAGAAGGGATCACCGCTGCTGCCTACGTCGTCGTCAGCATCGTCGGTGACATGTGGATCCTTGAGGAGTGCGGCGATCGCGATCCCTCGGGTGCGCGAGTCGGCGCCATTCTACAGGCGCTCATCGCACGTGAACCCGTCGAACGCCGCCCGACGATTCGCGGCTGGCTGCCTCGTGGCTTTCTCCCTCCGCAGGTCACGATTGTGTCGGCAAAGCGCTCGACAGCAGTGATGATGATGCGGGCTCTCGGCACGACGGTGGTCCAATCACCGCTGTCTGGTAACGACGTGTTCTATTGGCGGAGCGACATCTTCTGACCAACGATTCGCAGTGTCACAGAGCCACGGTCGGCCGGCTCCATGTTCTTGGGAAGGAGCGCGCCGGAGGGTTGAGGCGTCAGATCCGTGCAGCCAAGACCATGTCGCGGATGTGCCGGATCATGTTCTTCCGCGGCATATCACGGAATCGTCGATTGTGAACAAACCCCTCCGGCACATGGCCAGGTCCTGCCCATCCAGTGACGGTCTTCGTGGCATGCCGATGAGTGACGTTGCAGTGAAGGTGCCCGTCACCAGGGATCTCGAAGAACACGACCTCGCAATTGTTCGCCGCGGTCGAGTCGGTCCTAAGACGGCCGATGGCCCATTCCAGATTGTCAACGACCGCCGTCCACGAGTCACTGAGAGGCTGGTGTCTCGCAGAGATCGCCATCGCGCCTCCGCGGCGGCCGTTCTGAGACGAGGCCAGACGCCCGGAGCCGTTTCCGATACGCGGCTTTGGAACCATCCCTTACTCCTTCACGTACCTTGTTCGAACATTTCCCAACCGCTACCGACCGCCGTGACGGGACATGTCAGTACATCCCACCACCCATGCCGCCCATGGACGCCGCCGCGTTCTGATGTCGTTCGGGAACCAGCGAGATGACTGCCTCGGTCGTGAGCAGCAGAGACGAAATCGACGCGGCGTTCTCTAGCGCCGAGCGAACTACTTTGGTCGGGTCGATCACACCCGCCGCGACGAGGTCCTCGTAGCGCTCCGTTTGCGCATTGAAACCCTCGTCCTCCTTCATTTCTCTGACGCGCTGAACGACGATAGAGCCTTCGTGACCGGCATTCGCGGCGATGCACCGCATCGGTTCCTCGATCGCGCGAGCAATGATCTTGACGCCGACGTGCTCGTCGCCGACGACCTCTAAGTTCTGGAGCGCCTTCGACGCCCGGAGCAGGGCGACACCGCCGCCGGGGACGATGCCCTCTTCGACCGCCGCCTTGGTCGCATGCATTGCGTCGTCGACGCGAGCCTTTTTGTCCTTCAGCTCGGTCTCGGTCGCCGCACCAACTTTGATGATCGCCACGCCACCGACCAGCTTGGCGAGTCGCTCCTGCAGCTTCTCACGGTCGTAGTCGGACGTGGCGTCTTCGACCTGCGTCCGGAGTTGCTTGACCCGACCCGCAATCGATGCCGCGCTGCCGGCGCCCTCCACAATCGTGGTGTTGTCCTTGTCGATGGTGACCTTCTTTGCTTGACCGAGGTCTTCGATCGTCAGGCTCTCGAGAGTTACGCCGAGGTCCTCGGTGACGGCCTTGCCGCCCGTCAGGACCGCGAGATCTTCGAGCATGGCCTTCCGGCGATCTCCATAGCCTGGCGCCTTCACTGCCGCGACCTGAAGCGTACCGCGCAGCTTGTTGACCACGATGGTCGCCAGCGCCTCGCCCTCGATGTCTTCCGCGATGATCAGCAACGGACGGGTGGCTCGCGCGACCAGCTCCAGCAGCGGCAGGAAGTCTTTCAGCGCGCTGATCCGCTTCTCGTGAATGAGAATGACCGGATTCTCCAACACGACTTCCATCCGCTCCGGATCGGTGACGAAGTACGGCGACAGATAGCCGCGATCGAACTGCATTCCCTCGACGTCGTCGAGGGACGTGTCCATGCTCCTGGCTTCTTCGACGGTGATCACCCCGTCCTTGCCCACCTTCTCCATGGCTTCGGCGATGATGCGTCCGATCGTCTCGTCGTGGTTCGCGGAGATGGTTCCCACCTGAGCGATCATCGACCCGGTCACCGGCTTGGACATCTTCACGAGCTCCGCCGTGATCGCGGCGACCGCCTGGTCGATGCCGCGTTTGACCGCCATGGGGTTGGCGCCGGCGGTGACGTTCCTCGCGCCTTCGCGATAGATGG
>DASPGR010000061.1:0-7218 GCA_035620515.1 Burkholderiales bacterium
ATCCCGGGGCAGGACGCAGTGAAGCGCGCCCTCGAGCTCCTGAAGAGCGCCAAGCGCCCGCTCATCGTGCTGGGCAAGGGTGCGGCCTATGCCCAGGCCGACGCGGACATCCGCGCGTTGATCGAGAAGACCGGCATCCCGTATCTCCCTATGTCGATGGCCAAGGGGCTCCTGCCCGACACGCACGAGCAGTCGGCTTCTGCCGCGCGCTCCTACGTACTGCCCGAGGCCGACGTGGTGATGTTGATCGGAGCGCGCCTGAACTGGCTGCTCTCCCACGGCAAGGGCAAGACGTGGGGTGGCAAGAGCTCCAAGGAGTGGGGTGGCCAGAAGTTCATCCAGGTCGACATCTGGCCCCAGGAGGCGGACAGCAACGTCCGTATCGACGCCCCCATAGTGGGCGATGTCGGCTCCTGCGTATCCGCGCTGCTTGCCGGCATTGGCGCCGACTGGCCCAAGCCGCCGGCGGAGTGGGTCGGCGCGGTTGCCGACCGCAAGGGGAAGAACATCGCCAAGATGGCGGAGACGCTGGCCAAGGATCCGAAGCCGATGAATTTTCACAGCGCGCTCAACGTGGTGCGCGACATCGTGAAGGCCAACCCGGATGCCATATTGGTCAACGAAGGCGCCAACGCGCTCGACTTCACCCGCAGCATCGTGGATATGTACAAGCCGCGCAAGCGGCTTGATGTCGGCACTTGGGGCGTCATGGGCATCGGCATGGGTTTTGCCGTCGCGGCCGCCGTCGTCAGCGGCGAGCCGGTCATTGCGGTCGAAGGCGACAGCGCCTTCGGTTTCTCCGGCATGGAAGTCGAGACGATCTGCCGCTACAACCTCCCGGTCTGCGTGGTGATCTTCAACAACAACGGGGTCTACCGCGGCACTGACGTCAACCCGACGGGCGGCCCCGATGTGGCGCCCACGGTCTTCGTGAAGGGCGCGCGCTACGACAAGCTGATGGAGGCATTCGGCGGCGTTGGGGTGCACGCCACGACCCCGGCGGAGCTCCGCAAGGCCATGGAGGAAGCCCTGCGTTCGCGCAAGCCCACGCTCATCAATGCGGTCATCGATGAGACGGCCGGGACCGAAAGCGGTCGCATCACAAGCCTCAATCCGAGCGCGAAGAAGAAATAGCGCCTGAAACCGGCGTAACGGGCGCGCCGCTCAGGCGGTCGCGAGATCGAGCGGACTAACGCTGCTTGTCTCGCGACGGGAAAGGACAACAAGTGAGGACGCAATGGAAGCATTGAAAGGTGTAAGAATTCTCGACATGTCGCATGTGCAGGCGGGGCCGACCTGCTCGCAGCTGCTCGCCTGGATGGGGGCGGACGTGATCAAGTTCGAGAACCCGGCCGGCGATGCGACGCGCGGGCAGCTGCGCGACGTGCCGAACGCCGACAGCCTGTACTTCACGATGCTCAACTGCAACAAGCGCTCCATCACGGTCAACATGAAGACCGCCGAAGGCAAGCAGGTGTTCGTCGATATGCTGAAAAAGTGCGACGTCATCATGGAGAACTTCGGCCCCGGGGTGCTCGACCGCTTTGGTTTCCCGTGGGAGACGATTCACGAGATCAATCCAAAGATCGTGATGGGGTCGATCAAGGGATTCGGCTCGAGCGGCCCTTATGCCGATTTCAAGGCCTACGAGAACGTCGCGCAGGCAATGGGCGGTGCAATGAGCACCACGGGCGTTCCCGAGGGCCCGCCCTTCGTCACGGGCGCGCAGATTGGCGACACGGGGACCGGACTGCATCTTGCCATCGGGCTCCTCGCCGCGCTGCGTCAGGCCGACCGGACGGGCAAAGGCCAGTACGTCGAGGTCGCGATGATGGACGGCGTGATGAACCTCTGCCGGGTGAAGTTCCGCGACCACCAGCGACTGACGCGCCAGGCGTTGTCCGAATACTCGGTGCCGACGCACCAAGGCATGGGCGCCGTTCCACGCGCCGGAAACGACTCCGGAGGCGGCCAGCTCGGCAACGCGATCCGCTGCAAGCCGGGAGGGCCCAACGATTTTCTCTACATCGTGGTCCAGGAGGCAGTATGGGATGCGTTGGCGAAGCGCATCGGACCCGACATCGGCATGCCGGATCTCGCGGTCGATCCTAAATTTGCCAAGATCGGCGACCGTCGCAAGAACCAGAATGAAATGTGGGAGCTGATCGGGGAGTTCGCGCTCAAGCACACCAAGCGCGAACTGATGGCGATTTTGAATCCCCTCGATGTGCCCTGCGGACCGATCATGAGCACGGACGACCTCGCTAACGACGAGCACGTGCGCGGCCGCGAGATGTGGGTCGAGCTCGATCACCCGCAGCGCGGGAAGTGGTTCAACGTCGGCATGCCGATCAAGCTGTCGGATTCGCCCGCGGTGATCAAGCGCTCGCCGACGCTCGGCGAGCATACTGCGGAGATACTGAAGGACGTCCTGGGCTACAGCGACGAGAAAATCGCGCAACTGAAGACCGCGGGCGCATTTTCATTGCCGCCCAAGAAGGCCGCCTGAGCAGGGCGCATCCGCGCCCCCGTTAAGCTCGCGGCGCGTTGGAACGGACGCCACGCGCCGTTCAACGCGCCGCTGCATTTGAACCGGAGAGACATTCATGAAAATCGCCATCATCGGTCAGCAGGACTACGGCAAGGCGGTGTTCGAGGCGTTTCTCGAGCGCAAGGACGAGGTCGCAGGCGTGTTCTGCGCTCCGGAAAAGCCCGGCGCGAAAGCCGATCCGCTGCGGGCAGCGGCGGAGGCGAAGGGACTGAAGGTCTTCCAGTTTCCGTCACTGCGCAGCGCCGAAGCACACGATGCCATGAGGAGCCTCAAGGTCGACCTCGGAATCATGGCCTATGTGCTGCAGTTCGCGCCCGATACGCTGGTCAAGGTTCCGCGCCTGGGCACGATTCAGTATCACCCGTCGCTGCTGCCCAAATATCGGGGGCCTTCCTCGATAAACTGGCCGATCATTCGCGGTGACACGCGAACCGGCCTCACCATCTTTCGGCCGACCGAGGGCCTGGACGAAGGGCCCATCGTGCTGCAAAAGGAATGCGAGATCGGGCCCGATGAGACCCTGGGAGACATTTACTTCAACAAGCTCTTTCCGACGGGTGTCAAGGCGATGCTCGAGGCCGCGGATCTCGTGATCGCCGGCAAGCACAAGGAAACGCTCCAGGACGAGTCAAAGGCGAGCTACGAAGGCTGGTGCCGCGAAGCCGAAGCGCGCATTCACTGGGCGAATCACGTGGACTTTGTCTACAACGTCATTCGCGGCTGCAACCCGGCACCAGGGGCGTGGACGACGCTCAATGGAAAGAAGCTCCAGATCTTCGATGCGCGCAAAATCGTCTTCCATCGTTTTGCGGAGGTCGTCGGAAAAATCGGCGAAGTATCGGGCGTCACCGAGTCGAGCTTCAACGTGACTGCGCAGGGAGGCATGATCGAAGTGCTGCGAGCTCGCGGTGCCGATGGCAAGAAAGTCTCCGGGGGCGAATTCGCGCAGGCCGCCGGGCTCGGCGCCGGAACGATACTTGGCACCTAGCCGAATCTGACCGCAGTAGTAGTGCCGGCCCGGGCAGGAACAAGGGCCTGCTTGCCAGCGTGGCCCTTCCTTGTGCCACGCCCTTGATTCCGAAACCCATTTTTCTGACGGGCGGGAGCTGATGCGGCACCCGGTGCCACCACACGCTTCCGCTCCGCGTGAGCCGAGTTGCCATCGCTGAGACGTAATACGCTGTTTTCGTGTGAGCTTTTACCAACACTTTCCCAATTAAACATATACTTTTTCAACGAATATCGTAGAATAAATGAGTGAACCGCGTTAACTTACTGGAACAAAACTAGAAATAGCCGAAAAGGGATGAAAAATCTCGATTTCTGGTGGTCTGGCGTGTCTCGTTCGCACCCAAAGCGGCGCGGGCCGGGTGAGCGGTCTTGAAGTCGAGCGAGATGCGAATGCTAGGCCAATATCAAATAGGCGCCGAGCTCGGGACAGGCGCGACAAGCGTCGTCTACGAGGGCATGGACGCAAGAACAGGGCGGATCGTTGCGATCAAGACGCTCGCCCTGTCCCGGAATTTCGATGCGGACGTCCTCGCGGAAGCGAGGGTTCGGTTCTTCCATGAAGCCGGGACCGCGCAGCGGCTCACGCACCCGGATATCGTTGCGGTCTACGCTGCGGGCGAGGACCGCGATATCGCCTACATCGCGATGGAACGCTTGCAGGGAGACGATCTGACCCGTTATGCCGGGGGAAACGAGCCGCTCGCTCTCGCGCAGCTGCTGCCTGTTGTGGCGCGCGTTGCGGAGGCGCTGGCTTACGCGCACAAGCGCGGCGTCGTGCACGGCGACATCAAGCCCGCCAACATCGTGTGGGAGCCGGCGACGGACACCGTGAAGATCACCGACTTCGGCATGGCCCACATCGCCGATGTCCTCAATACGGGTTCAGGGATGGCGCTCGGGACCCCTTCATACATGTCGCCGGAGCAACTGTCGGGTGACAGGATTGACGGCCGTTCGGATCTCTTCTCACTGGGCGTGACGCTCTATCAGCTCGCGTGCGGCCGGCTGCCGTTTGAGGGCGAATCGATGGGGCAGCTTCGCTTCCGCATCGTCGGTGAACCTCACCAGGACATTCGCATCCCCAACCCCGACCTCCCAGCCTGCCTGAGCGCGATCGTTGACACGGCCCTGGCCAAGGACCCCGCGGGTCGCTACCAGGACGGCATGCAAATGGCCGGGGCGCTGCGCCTGTGCCTCGCCAACACATCCGCGTCGGCCGGTCGAGCCCACGGTCGCACCGTGATCGCGAACTGAGGGTGCGGGCATGCGCGATCTTAACTCCGTGCTCGAGGTCGCCTCAGTCACGCACCCGGGCATGGTCCGCTCGCACAACGAGGACAGCATCGCGGTCGAGAAGGAAATCGGACTCGCGGTCCTCGCCGACGGGATGGGCGGCTACAACGCGGGCGAAGTCGCCAGCGGGATCGCCGTTGCGATGATCTGCAGCGAGGTGAAGAAAGCCCTTGCAAAAAGCCAGGGCGAGGTGCTGAATGGCAGCGCCGTGGAAAAGCTCATCGCAGAGCAATCGGCGCGCGCGAACGAGGCCATTTATGAAGCTGCCCAGAGCCAGCCGAGGTATTCGGGCATGGGGACCACGCTTGTGGTCGCGTTCTGGCACGACAATCAGATGACGGTCGGTCACATCGGCGACTCGAGGCTCTACCGGCTGCGCGGGGAAACGCTCGATCTGCTGACGCGGGATCACTCTCTGCTGCAGGAGCAGATCGACAGCGGAATGATCACCCGGGAGCAGGCCCGGTTCTCACAGAACAAGAACCTGGTGACGCGCGCGGTAGGCATCGATCCGGAGGTCGAGGCCGAAGTGCATACTTATCCGGTTCAGCCCGGCGACCTCTACCTCTTGTGCTCGGACGGGCTGAATGACATGTTGCCGGACGAGGACATCCAGTTGACGCTGTCATCTTTGCGAGCGAACCTTCCGCTCGCTGCGGAGCAGCTGGTGCAGCAGGCGAACGATAACGGCGGGCGCGACAACGTTTCCGTAATTCTGGTTCGGGTGGCGAAGGAATTCCCGAGCCGCACAGGCTGGGCGGGAAGGTTGAAGGCTTGGATACGATAACGCTGGGGACATCACCATGGCGAAGTTGATTGTCAGTCTTGAAGGGTCGGTAATCAGGGACTACCCCCTTGCAAAGGAGCGGGTGACGATCGGCCGCAAGCCGCACAATGACATTCAGATCGAGAATCTGGCCGTCAGTGGCGAACACGCATGCATTGTCACCATCCTGAATGACTCGTTTCTCGAAGATCTGGGCAGCACCAATGGCACGCTCGTCAACGGAAATTCGATCAAGAAGCACATTCTCCAGAACAACGATGTGATCGAGATTGGCAAGTACCGCTTGAAGTACGTGAGTGAGGCACCCATGGCGGGGCGAACCACGATCGACGAGTTCGAAAAGACAATGGTGCTTCGCGCCCCGGGCCTCGCCCGCGCCGCGTCGGGCAGGTCGGCCGAAGGCACGCCGTCCGGGCCGCGAACGATGGGGGTCATGATGCCCCCGCCGACCCCCAGGCCCCCGTCCCCGTCGCAGATGTTCCCGGGGGGCCGGGATCCGGCGGCGTCGGCACCGCAAGCGCCGTCCCGCGGCCGGGATGCCACGACTTCCGGAGTGGGAACCTCGCCGGGAGGCAGGCCCGCGACCACGTCCGGGCCGTTTACCTCGCCGGGTAGCAAGGACCCGACGGCGTCGAGGCCGCCCGCAGGGGCCGCGGCAAAGCCGGAGGGCACCTCCAGACCACCGAGTTCGCCGGACATCGCCGTTGTGCCCACACCGGCGCCCGCGGGAGCACCGGAGCCTCCCGCCAAGCCAGCGCCCGGACCCACCGCGACCTCGCCAGGCAGCGCGACGGAATCTGCGCGCACCAGCGGCACCGAAGCGCATCCGCTCGGCGCAATCCAGATCCTGAGCGGTTCAGGGGCGGGAAAGGAGCTCGACCTGGTAAAGAACCTGACCACCCTCGGTAAGCCGGGTGTACAGGTAGCCGTCATCACCCGTCGACCTCAAGGCTACTTCATCACCCACGTCGAGGGTGCCACCTCGCCGGAGGTAAACGGGCGGGCGCTCGATGCGCAGGCGCGCATGCTACAGGATCACGACGTTATCGAATTGGCCGGCGTGAAAATGGAGTTTTTCCTCAAGAAATAGCATAGCTCGCGGCTGCCAGCCGGTAAGGTTCACGGGCCGGCGGGGGCCTGGCATGGGAACTCGGGCCGGTGGTCGGTCCAGCATTGACCGCCGGCCTTTTCGCCTGGTACGGAACTTGCAGCTACACGGCATCTCCCTGCGGGAAAGCGTGCATTTTCCCGCTGAAATTGAAGGGAAAAAGGGGTATCAAGGTTGAGAAAACGGGTTGCCCGTATCGCTATCGGTTTCGCCATCGTGCTCGTCTTTCTCGGGCACGCGGGAGGCTATTACCAGCTGCCGCTGCTCGCCAACCTGGAGTCGATTGCGTACGACGTGCGCCTTCGGCAAACGATGCCCCGCACGGTGCATACCGGAATCGCGATTCTCGAAATCGACGAGAAGAGCCTGGCGGAGCGCGAGGACGGCGGCGAGGGCCACTGGCCCTGGCCACGGCACCGCCTCGCGCTGCTTCTCGACAAGCTTTTCGACACGTATCAAGTCTTGATC
>DASPGR010000062.1:0-2003 GCA_035620515.1 Burkholderiales bacterium
TTGGCAGTATTCCCCTCCTGCCTGAGGAGGGGCGACTACGAAGTAGTCGGGGTGGTGGGAGTGCCTTTCCGCCTTAGGCACGTCTTACAACGTCACTTAGCTCAATGGTGCTGAGCAGTGCTCCTTGAACGCCGCCCGCGCAGCGAGGCGGTCGTAGTAGGCCTTGAGCTTCGGGTGGTCGGGCCGCTCGATCGGGAGCAGGAACCAGCGGTGCAGGGCGAGTCCCATGGGGATGTCTCCCATGGTGAATGCGCTGCCCGCAAGGTGGGTGCGATCCAACAGCGCGTTCTCCACGATCCCGAAATAATCGACGAGCTTGGCCTGGGACGATTTGATCAGGTTCGCGTCACGCTTCTCGGGCGGAGTGCGCACGAGGTTCCAGAAGAGGGGCTGCAGACTGGGCCACAGGGTGGTGCTGTACCACTCCATCCAGCGGTCCGCATCGGCGCTTACCTTGTCATCGGTGGGCCACAGCGAACCCCGGCCGTGGACACGCGCGAGATAGCGCACGATTGCGTGCGACTCCCAAAGGATGAATCCGTCGTCATTGATGGTCGGCACGCGCGCATTGGGGTTCATTCTCCGGTACTCGGGCGTCGTGTTGACGCCGAACTCCATGCCGGCGTCGATGCGCTCGAACTTGAGCTTGAGCTCGGCGCAGGCCCAGAGCACTTTCTGCACGTTGATGGAATTTTTCCTGCCCCAGATTTTTAACATATTCGTCCTCTCCAGCCCCTCTGTTACTCCCCTCCTCAGGCAGGAGGGGTTCGGCCTGACGTTTCACGCTTTTGAGCTGACACGCTTGTTGAATGCATCGAAAAACTGCCCGGCGATCTTTCTTGCTACGCCGTCGACCAGCCGTGCTCCGACCTGCGCGAGCTTGCCGCCTATCGAGGCCTTTGCCGTGTATTCGAGCTTCGTCCCGGCGTCCTGGGGACTGAGCGCCACGGTAGCTTCCCCCTTGGCAAACCCGGCAACACCGCCCTGGCCTTCGAAGACGAGCGTATAAGCGCGCGGCGGGTCGACATCGCGCAACGTCATCTTGCCGTTGAACTTGGCATTCACGGGGCCGACCTTCGCGATCATCACGATCGCGTACTGGTTCTCGCCCACCTGCTCGATGCTCTCGCACCCAGGAATGCAGTCTTTCAGCACCGCCGTGTCGTTAAGAGCGGCCCACGTGGCCTCCTGTGGCAGCGGGATCAACTGCTCGCCCTTCATTTCCATGGGGTCATCCCTTGTCTCAGGTCTGTTCGGTCTTCTTCGCGGCGTTCGCGTAGAGCGGGCAATCGCGCGCAAGCTTGCTCACCTGGCGTGAGGCGGCCACGCGCTGCTCCTTGACGTAGATCTCGTGGTTTTCCTCCACGTCCTCCAGCCGGTAGAGGTAATTTACCATCAGCCCAGCCGACTGCTGCATGCCCCGCCTCGACGTGTCGGCGAGCCAGTTGATGCGCTCGAGCGACGCGCCGTTTCCCAGATGGAAACGCGCGACCGGATCGAGCGCATCGCCGTTGTGGCGCGCGTGGATCAGGTAGTAGGCGCACAAGGGCACCAGCGCGGCCTCCAGGCGCTGCGCGAGGGGCTCGTTCTTGCGCCAGTCCTTGTCATCGATCCGCCCGATCATACCGGCGATGGCGCGGCCACCTTCCACGGCCGCAAGCTCGTTGCCGATCGTGCCGAGCCAGGCGCGGAATCCCGGCACGGGCGAGAGCGTCGCAAAGTTCCGCAACCGCGGAAATTCCTGTCCGAGCTGCTGCGCCACCTGCTTGATGAGAAGGTTGCCGAAGTGAATGCCGCGCAGGCCATCCTGGCAGTTGGTGATCGAATAGAAGATCGCGGTATCCGCTTCCGCGGGATTGCCGACCGGGGATGCCTGGTCGAGCAGGGGCTGCACCTTGTTGCTGATTCCCTTGGCGAGTGCAACTTCAATGAAAATCAGCGGCTCGTCGGGCAGCGCCGGGTGGAAAAAGGCAAAACAGCGGCGGTCCGCCTCGAGCCGCCGG
>DASPGR010000063.1:0-2313 GCA_035620515.1 Burkholderiales bacterium
AGCGCGAATGGCTGTGGGCAATTCGCGGATTCGACGACCGCCAGCTGCTTGCCGCTGCGGCGCTCGCCCAGCGTCACGGGAACTACGAGCGCGCTATCAGCACGGCCAATCGCACCATTTCGCTCCACGATTTCGAGCTGCGCTACCCCGCGCCGTACCGCGAGGTCCTTCAGGTTCACGCGGAGCAGTTCTCGCTCGAGGAAGCGTGGCTATATGGACTTATCCGCCAGGAGAGCCGCTTTGTCGCCAACGCGCGCTCAAGCGCGGGCGCGAGGGGCCTCATGCAGCTCATGCCTTCGACCGCGCGCTGGGTGGCGCGCAAGCTCGAGCTCAAGAACTGGCGCTGGTCGCGAGTGACCGACGTCGATACCAACGTCAGTCTCGGAACCTACTACCTGCGCCATGTCCTGGACAGTCTCGATGGCCATACCGTGCTCGCATCCGCCGGCTACAATGCCGGGCCGCGCCGCGCGCGCAACTGGCGCCCGGACACGACGATCGAAGGCGCTATCTATGCCGAGACCATCCCGTTTCCCGAGACCCGCAACTACGTCAAGCGGGTGATGGCCAACACGACCTATTACGCGCACAACTTCAGCCAGGAGCTGCAATCGCTCAAGCAGCGCCTGGGCATCATCCATGGGGCCGACCCGGATCGGGACAGGCCGCTTGGAGACACGCCGTAGCCCAAAGTCAGAAGGCGGAAGGTAGAACCCGTCGGGCAGTTTCTGGAACCGAGGATGGACATCACGACGGTTGCGATGATCGGCGGCTCGGGCTTTGTCGGCCGGCATATCTGCCACCGGCTTGCGGCCGAGGGTTATCGGGTACGCGTGGCGAGCCGCGACCGCGAGCGTGCCAAGGACCAGCTCATCTTCCTGCCGACCGTCGAGGTCGAGGCCGTCAACGTGCACGATCCGCGCGAGCTTGCGGCGTTCGCGCGCGGCGCCGATGCACTGATGAACGTGGTCGGCGTCCTGCACGAAGGGCGCGGGACAACGAGTTTTCAGGCGGCCCATGTCGATCTCGCCGCCAAGGCCGTGAGCGCGTGCCGCGAGACCGGCGTGCGGCGCTTGCTCCACATGAGCGCGCTCCAGGCGAGTCCTGATGGTCCCAGCCGATACCTGCGGAGCAAGGGTGAGGCCGAGGGAATCGTGCGCGATTCGGGCCTCGAATGGACGATCTTCCGGCCGTCGGTCATCTTCGGTAACGGCGACCGCTTCCTCGTTCTATTCGCGGATCTGCTCCGGTTCGTGCCCGTGGTGTTCCTCGCCTGTCCGAACGCGCGTTTTCAGCCGGTGTTCGTCGAGGACGTGGCCGCCGCGTTCACCCGGAGCCTCGCCGATCCGGAAAGCGCGGGCAAGAGCTACGATCTCTGCGGACCCAGGGTCTATCGTCTGCGCGAGCTGGTCGAGTTCGTCGGCGCCGTGACCGGGCGGCCCCGACCGGTCATCGGCCTGAACGACACGCTCTCCTACTGGCAGGCGTATGCCATGGAGTGGATGCCGGTCAAGCTGATGACGCGCGACAACTTCCGCTCGATGCAGGTCGACAACGTCTGCAACTGCGAATTTCCGCTCGGTGTCGAGCCGGCCGCGCTCGAGGCGATCGCGCCCACCTATCTGGCGCATCGCACACCGCGCCAGCGCTATCGATGGATGCGGAGCCGGGCACGCCGCGGCGAGCGCTGACATTGCGTGAAGCGGCGCGGGTCACGGAACGATGAAGATCTATTGCGTGGGCGGCGCGGTCCGGGACGAGCTTCTCGGGCTGCCGGTCAAGGATCGCGACTACGTGGTGGTGGGGGCAACACCGGAGGAGATGCGGCAGCAGGGTTTCAAGCCGGTGGGGAAGGACTTTCCCGTGTTCCTGCACCCGGCCACCCACGAGGAGTACGCGCTCGCACGGACGGAGCGCAAGACTGCCCGGGGTTATCACGGATTCGAATTCCACACCGCGCCGGACGTCACGCTCGAGCAGGATCTCGCCCGGCGCGACCTCACCATCAACGCGATCGCGCGGGATCCGGAAGGCAGGCTGATCGATCCGTTCAATGGCGCATCCGACCTGAAGGCGGGCGTGTTGCGCCACGTCGGACCGGCGTTCGCCGAGGATCCCGTGCGCATCCTGCGCGTCGCGCGTTTCGCAGCGCGCCTGGGTTTTCGCATCGCCCCCGAGACGCTGGCGCTCATGCGGACAATGGCGGCGAACGGCGAAGCCGATGCGCTCGTCGCCGAGCGCGTGTGGCAGGAGTTCGCGCGGGGTCTCATGGAGTCGAAACCCTCCCGCATGATTGAGGTCCTGCGCGAATGC
>DASPGR010000064.1:0-7423 GCA_035620515.1 Burkholderiales bacterium
GCGATGATGCGCTCGATATCGCGCACCGCACCCGGATCGAGATTGGCGGTCGGCTCGTCGAGGAACAGCACCTCCGGATTGAGCGCCCACGCGCGGGCGAGCGCCACCCGCTGCTGCTCGCCGCCCGAGAGTATCCGCGCCGGTCGCTCCGCCAGGTGCGAAAGGCCGACCGCCTCGAGCACGTCTTGTGCCCGCAGCTCGCGCTCCCGCGGCGCGATACCGGCAAGCTTCATGCCGTAGACCACGTTCGCCAGCGCCGAGCGGCGTAGCATGACCGGCCGTTGAAAGACCATTGCCTGCCGCTGCCGCCCGGCACTCTCCCCGCGCCAGACGATGCGACCCGACGTCGGGCCGAGCAGGCCGTGGCAAAGGCGCATGAGCACGCTCTTCCCCGCCCCGTTGGGACCGAGGATGATGGTCCTTGGCCCCGCGCCAACTTCCGCCGTTACGCGGTCAATGAGCGTCCTGCCGTTGACCACGAACGAGACCTGGTCGAGTACGAGCGGCAGCATACCTAACCATAGCGCCGCTGCGCGGCTTCCTTGACCCAGTAGGCCGTGGCGTTGAGCGCGAGCACCAGCGAGAGAAGGATCACGCCGAGTGCCAGTGCGAGCGCGAGATCACCCTTGCTGGTTTCGAGGGCGATGGCGGTGGTCATGACGCGCGTGACACCGTCGATATTGCCGCCGACGATGATGACGGCTCCGACCTCGGCCGCCGCGCGCCCGAAGCCGGCCAGCACGATGGTCACCAGCGAAAATCGGGCGTCCTGCAACAGCGTCAGGGCCGAAACGAGGGGCCCCGCGCCGAGCGAGCGCAGCTGCTCCCGGTACTCCTGCCAGGCGTCCTCGATCACCTGTCGCGAAAGCGCGGCAACGATCGGGAAAATGAGTATCGTCTGCGCCACGACCATGGCGGAGGGCGTGAACAGGATGCCAAATTCCCCGAGCGGACCCGCGCGCGACAGCAGCAGGTACACGATCAGGCCCACGACAACGGGCGGCAGGCCCATCAAAGCATTGAGGACGACGATCAGCGCCCGCCTGCCGGGGAAGCGGCTCACTGCGATGGCCGCGCCCACGGGCAGCCCGATGAGGCTGGCGACGAGGACCGCAGTGAAGCTGACGCGCAGGCTCAGGGCCACGATCTCGATCAGCTTCGGGTCGAAGCCGAGTATCATCGCGCTCGCAATCGCGAAGGCCTGGGTGATTTCGCCCACGATCCAATGTTACGACAATCCGGTACAATTCGTTCTTCCAGGGACGCATCATGAACGATCCGGTCCAGAGCCTGCGCGACCTGAGCTGCGCTGACGACTACGACCCGAATTCGATGCCGGTCACGAAGGCGCGCGAGGTCATCGCACGCTTCCTGCAGCCGGTGACGGCGATCGAGCGGCTGTCGATACGCGCCGCGCTCGGACGCGTGCTGGCGGAGGACGTGGTCTCACCGCTCAACGTGCCCGCCCACGACAATTCGGCGATGGACGGCTACGCGGTTCGCTTCGCGGATCTCAAGCCCGAGGGCGAGGTCGCGCTCCGGAACATCGGCGCCTCTTTCGCCGGTGCGCCGTTCAAAGGGGCGGTGGCAGCCGGGCAATGCGTGCGCATCATGACGGGCGGGGTGGTCCCGGCCGGCGCCGACACCATCGTCATGCAGGAGCACGTCAAGGCGGCCGGGGACACAGTTACCGTCGGGCCCGGTCACAGGAAGGGACAGAACCTCCGCCGCGCGGGTGAGGATCTCAAGGTCGGGCAGGTCGCTTTGAAGCGCGGCCTGGCGCTCCGGCCCGCCGAAATCGGGCTGATCTCCTCACTGGGCATCGGCGAGGTCGCCGTCTATCGCAAGCTGCGGGTCGCCTTCTTTTCCACCGGCGATGAGCTGGTCTCGATCGGCACGCAACCCGGAGAGGGCCAGATCTTCGACAGCAACCGCTACACCCTCCACGGCATGCTGACGCGCCTCGGCTGCGAAGTGCTCGACATGGGCGTGGTGCGTGACGATCCGAAGCTGCTGGAGAAGGCGTTTCACGACGCGGCGGCCGCCGCGGACGTCGTCATCACCAGCGGCGGCGTGTCGGTCGGCGAGGCGGACTTCGTCAAGGATCTGCTCAACCAGCTGGGCGAGGTCGTGTTCTGGAAGATCGCGATGAAGCCGGGGCGCCCCCTCGCCTACGGCAAGATCGGAGGCGCGCACTTTTTCGGACTGCCGGGCAACCCGGTATCGGTGATGGTGACGTTCTACCAGTTCGTCCGCGACGCTTTGCTCGCGCTGTCCGGCCGCGATCCAGTCCCGCCGCTGCCGACATTCAGGGTGCCGTGCACATCCAGCCTCAAGAAGGCGCCCGGCCGCACCGAGTTCCAGCGGGGGGTGCTGAGCCAGGATGCCAGCGGCAGCTGGAGCGTGCGCGTCACCGGCGAGCAGGGATCCGGCATCCTGCGTTCGATGGCGGAAGCGAACTGCTTCATCATCCTGCCCGACTCCCAGGGCAACGTCGCCTCCGGCGCGCTGGTCGAGGTGCAGCCGATGGAGGGCGTGGTCTGAAGCGGGCCGAGCAGAGCCCGGACTCAGTTGAAACCGTAAGCGCGCAACCGGTCGACGTCTAGGATTCGCACCCGGCGGCCCTCGACCTCGATCAGCGCCTCGGTCACAAGCTCGCGGAGCAGCCGGGAAAAATGCTCGTGCGTGAGGTTGAGCTGCGAGGCAATCACGCCCTTTTTCGCTGGAAGCGTAAGCACCGCATGACCATTGACGGAGCCGGGCGGTAGGCTGTTGAGCAGGTACCGGATCACGCGCTCGGTGCCAGAATGCAACGTGCAGTCTTCCAGCGCCCCGAGGAGCTGCTCGAACCGGCTGCTCATGATCGAAATGATGCCGCGCGTGAATTCCGGCGTCCGCTCCATCTCTTCCAGCACCAACGCTTTCGGAAAGTGCACCAGCTGGACGTCGGTCAGCGTCTCGGCAATGAGCAGGTGCCGGCCGTTCAGAACGGCGATTTCGCCAAAGACTCCCCCGGGTCCCACCAGTTCAACCACGCACTCCCCACCGTGTGCCCCTTGCAGCGCCAGCTTGACCTGCCCTGAAACCACGACAAAGAGTCCCCGGCTGGGGTCGCGACTCTTGAAAACGACCGTTCTTCTCGGGGCATTCTCCTGATTCGCGCTGGCCGCCAAGCGCGCAAGCGCAGTCAGGTCCATTCTCTCGAACAAAGGCAACTCGCTCAGGAGCCTTTGCAGGCGCATCGCAGCGTTATCCATTTCGCATCCTGCCGACGTTGTCCACGACCTTGATTATTTAACCCAAGCGCCGCCGCGTATTGATCCAGATCAAGTTTCTCGCTGCACAGCAGCACGATGGAGGGAAGTATAGGCACAGTCGAAATTCCGAGCCACGGCTTGCCCCACCCATTTGGGTTTGATACACATCAAAGACATGGAACCCGGCGAATATGCTAATTTGTCGCTTGGTTCGACAGCTGCAGCATCCAAGGGGGGCAGTATGCAAGCCAGTTCGTCGCGACGTCGCTCGTTGTCGAAGCACTTCCTTCTGACCTCCGGCGCCGCCCTGATTCTTCTCGGCGCCACCGCGATCGAGCTCCGCGTTGCCTCCGCACAAGTCCCCGGTGCACCAGTTCCTGCAGAAGTTTGCGCGGCCTGCCACAAGGCAAGCTACGAAACATATATCTCCCACCGGCACGGGATGAAGACCGACGCGCGCACGCCTGCTGCGAGGGGCGGGTGCGAGACCTGTCACGGTAACGGCGCCGCCCACGTTAAAGCGGGCGGTGGCAGGGGGGTGGGCGGGATCATCAATCCGGCCTCGCGAACGCTTGAGGCCGCACGCAAGAACGAAATCTGCCTGACCTGTCACCAGGGTGACCCCAACCGGCTGCAATGGAAGTCAAGCACCCATGCCATTCGTGACACTACCTGCACGTCATGCCACAAGTTGCACTCCGCGCACGACGACGTTCGCGACAAGCTCACCCAGCCCGAGGTCTGCTTCGTCTGCCACAAGGAGCAGCGCGTCCAGGTCAACAAGCCTGTCCGCCATCCGATCCTGGAAGGCAAGGTTGGATGCTCCGATTGTCACAACGTGCACGGCAATAATCCGAAGCAGATGGTGAGAGGAAGCGTCGTCGAAACCTGCTACCAGTGCCACCTGGAGAAGCGCGGGCCCTTCGTGCACAACCACCAGCCCGTGACGGAGGATTGCACGATTTGCCATCAGCCGCACGGGACGACGATCTTCAGCCTGCTCAAGTCGCGCCCGCCATTCCTGTGCCAGGACTGCCATGCGTCCAGCGGTCATCCGACGCAGTTCGCCGGTCCGGTTACGGGCAGAACGACGAGCCCTGGATCATTGGGGACGACGGGCAGAGGCTGTCTCAACTGCCACACCAATATTCACGGCAGCAACAGTACCCAGGATAGTCAGACGACAGGGCGGTTCCGCCGGTAACGAGCTCGGAGGGAGAGCGTTATGAGCAAGAAGTCCAGGCATTTCTTCAGGATGACGCCGCTTGCCGTGGCCCTGCTCGCGGCGCACGGCCCGGTTCTCGCCCAGAGTACGGAAGGCTCGCTATCGATCGGCGCCGGTAACTGGTCCAACGACCGGCCGCAGACAGGGGTCTACGACGGCATGCGCGACAGCGGCGGCTACGGGCTCCTCGACCTGGACGTGGTGAGGCGCGACGAAGCCACCGGCACCTGGCTCGGCCTGAAGGGACGCTACCTCGGTCTTGATATCCGCGAGATCAAGGCGGATTGGCTGCGCCAGGGCAACATCGGCGCATCGCTCGATTACAACCGGATCGTGCGTGAAACACCTTTCGTTTTCAACACGGGTTTGGTGGGAATCGGCACGACCACGCAGCTCGTGCCCACCCCCAGCATCACGCCCGGCACGGGGGCGGACGTCGAGCTGAAAACCACTCGCGAACGCCTCACGGGAAAGTTCTACAAGAACCTGATGGCCGGTCTCGACTTCAACGCATCCTACCGGCACGAGACCAAAAAGGGGAATCGCAACTGGGGCCGTGGCGGAGCGCCGGAATTCGTGGCTGAGCCGATCGACAGCACCATCGAGATCGGCGAAGCCGCGCTTACCTTTTCCCGGGGCGCGCTCCAGTTGACTGGCGGATTTTACGGGACCTGGTATAAAACCGACAATACGCTGGTGACGACTTCGCTGACAAACGGCGCCAGTCCCTTCTATCTCAGCCTGCCCCTGGACAACCAGTCCTGGGAAGGCTACCTGAACGGCGGTTACAACTTCACGCCTACCACGCGTGGCACGTTCAAGGCATCCTACTCGCGGGCAACGCAAAACGAGCACCTGCCGACGGCCGACATCCCGGGACTGGCGAGTCCGCTTGCGCCCGAGAACCTGAACGGCAGGCTCGACACGACAGTGCTGGAAGCCGCGCTCAACTCGAGACCGATGCGGGAGCTTTCGATCGCGGCCACCCTGCGTTACCGCGACTTCGATGACAAGACGCCAGTACAGCAATACGTAATCGCCGGTGCGGGTGCGCCCGTCTACAACACGCCGTTCTCGTACACCAACCATGTCGGAAAGCTCGACGCCACCTATCGCCTGCCGATGGCGTATAGCGCACTCGCTGGAGTCGAATATAACGGGCAGAACCGCTCGGTCCCGACTGTGGGCACACTGTGGGTCCCATTCCGGGCGGAGGTGGATGAGACGACTTACCGTCTTGGTTTGAGCAAGTCCATGTCCGATACGGTCAACGGATCCGTGCGGTGGGAGTACGCCAGCCGCGACGGGGACAGCTATACCTTGCCAAACAACCCAGCGAACCCCCTCCAGGACAACATTAATCCGCTGAACATTTCGGATCGGACACGGAACAAATGGCGCGCGCTGGTGGATTGGTCGCCGACGGACAAACTGAGCTTGCAGTTCGGGTTTTCAGATGCCAAGGATGACTACAATGGACCCAACAGCTATGGACTGCAGAAGGGCAAGGCCCAGAACTATACGGTGGATGGCAGCTATCGATTGACCTCGACGTGGCAGTTCAACGCGTGGTATTCGTACGACTTGAACAAGGCAAATGAGGCCACCCAGAACAGCGGAGCTGGTACCCCTACCAAGTTTAACGAACTGAAGGAAACCGACAATTCATACGGCGCAGGCGTAAAAGGCCTGTTGTTCGACAAGCTCAAGGTCGGCCTGAACGTGGAGCAGTTCAAGACCAAGAACAAATACGAGCAGAACATTGTCGGCGCCACGCTTCCTGCTACCCAGGTGCCTACGCCCGACGTCAATAACAGGCTGACCCGGATCAAGCTTAATGCCGACTATCCCGTGCAGAAGACCGCCGAGGTGCGCCTCAGCGTGATCCATGAAAAATGGAAAACCGACGACTGGACGTGGATGATGTTCCCGGCCTCCGGACCGACGCCCTGGGCATACGGGACGGCGAACGACGGGACTACCGTAACCTCGGACTCAAACTACAACTCGACTTTCGTGGGTGTCCGGTACGTCTACAAGTTCTGATGACCTGCGGCAGGCCCTGTCAACCCGACGCGACCGGTATGCGTTATATTCTGGGTAGCGCAACCTAACCCAGAGGAGAAGCTTCATGAGAACGATGCTTGCGATGCTCGCCATAGCAGGCGCGCTGACGGCCGGCTTTGGCTTCGCCCAATCGGGGGCGGGCGTCGTGAAAGAGAAGGGGTGCCTGAACTGCCACGAGGTGGACAAAAAGAAAGTGGGCCCCTCGTTCAAGGACATCGCCGCCAAGTACAAGGGCAACAAAGGGGCGGAGGGTAGCCTCACCGCCAAGCTGAAGGACGGCACCGGCCACCCAAAGGCGGCTGCATCGGACGCGGAGATCAAGGCAGCGGTGCAGCACGTGCTGTCCACGAAGTGAGCCCGGTTTCGGTCCCGTCGCGGGAAAAAAAGCTGGCAGCGACCAGCTTTTTTTGCGCCGGCTCCTTGGCCAAGCAAGCGCGACGCGACATGGAAGGCGGCTCCCCGGCTGCGGCTGGATCGCGATTTCCCGATCCGTATTAAAATGCATGCTCGATCCTCTGAAGATGCGTTGCATGGCTAGCCATCCCGGCGCGACCAACCTGCCCGCAATGACGACACGGCTTGCGGCAGTGACCATCGTTTGTCTTGCCGCGCTCATCACCCCGCAGACTTCGGGCGCGCAGCCCCGGGAGCGCACCGGCAAGGAAGTCGTGGACTCCGTATGCGGGGCCTGCCACCAGACCGGGGCGAAGGGCGCACCCCGGATCGGCGACAGGAAAGCGTGGTCGAAGCTTGCCTCGCGCGGCCTCGGCAGCCTCACCGACAGCGCGCTGAAGGGCATCCGCAAGATGCCTTCGCACGGCGGCGCGCCGGAGCTGACCGACATCGAGATCGAACGCGCGATCACCTACATGGT